>JAJFFU010000222.1 GCA_021776465.1 Parvularculaceae bacterium | reverse complement strand
TACGTCTATTGGGGCGCGGATTTACCGTGGGTCAATTGGATGGTCACGGACTTCGCCATCCGAATGGGCTTTGCGGTCGTGTTCTTCCTGCCGGTCTACGCGATGTTGCGAAAGACGTTGCGACCCAAGGGCGGATATGGGGGAAGGTAGGTTTTAGGGATTTGGGATTAGAAATTGAGATGCCCGCTAATCCCCAATCCGCAACACCCGCGCTGCATCCGCCGCAAAATACGTAATGATCCCGTTTGCACCGGCGCGCTTGAACGCCATCAGCGATTCCATCATGGCGCGGGTCTCGTCGAGCCAGCCATTGGCGCTTGCCGCTTTGATCATCGCGTATTCGCCGGACACCTGAAAAACGAAAGTCGGCGCGGCGAATTCTTCTTTCACGCGGCGGACAATATCGAGATAGGGCATGCCGGGTTTGACCATGACGCAGTCAGCGCCCTCGGCAAGGTCGAGACCGACTTCGCGCAGGGCTTCGTCCGTATTCGCCGGGTCCATCTGATAAGTGCGCTTGTCGCCTTGCAGAACACCGGCCGAGCCGATGGCCTCGCGATAGGGTCCGTAAAAGGCCGAGGCATATTTCGCCGCATAGGCCATGATCTGAACGTTTTCGTAACCGGCCTTATCAAGACCTTGCCGGATGGCGCCGACGCGTCCGTCCATCATGTCTGACGGGGCGACGATATCGAAACCGGCGGCGGCTTCGACCACCGCCTGTTTGACCAGGATCTCGACAGTCTCGTCATTCAAAATGACGCCGTCTTTCAAAAGCCCGTCATGACCATGATCGGTGTAGGGATCGAGGGCGACATCGGCCATCAATCCGATTTCGGGGACTTCTTTTTTTATCGCGCGCGCGGCGCGGCACATCAGATTGTCCGGGTTAAAGGCTTCTTCGCCATCTGCGGTGCGCGCCGATTTTTCCGTGTAGGGAAAAAGCGCTAGCGCCGGAATGCCGAGATCGCGCGCCTCAATCGCTGCGTTAACAGCTTCGTCAGGAGAGAGACGAAAAACGCCGGGCATCGCGTTGATCGGTTCGCGTAACGCCTTGCCGTCTTTCAGCACGATCGCCCAAATAAGATCATTGCAGGAAAGCGTTGTCTCCGCCGTCAGTCGTCGCGACCAGTCCGTGCTGCGCATGCGCCGGAGTCTCAAAGCGGGATAGCGTCCAAGGGGCGTTTTGTTCATGTTCTATTAGCAGCCTGTGTCATTGGTGAACGCTTTTCATATTGTTGTGTAAATTTCGATTTCAAATTGAATATTCGGACTTAACGACGCCTTTAGACCTCTGCGCTAGTTTACTTCAAACCAACAGTTTTGAGTGAGTAAGATTATGGCGCTGAACGGTGCAATGCAATCGCCGGTGATCGGACAAGGTGAGCAAGCCTCCGGGACCGATCCGGATGCGCTGGAAACGAGCTATCTGCAATTGTTGCATTTGGTCGAGCGGCTGCATCGCCAGCTCCTAGATGTCATCAAGGACGAGCTGGAACGGATCAACCAGACAGACATTAATTCGGTTCAGGCGCTACTGCTTTACAATATTGGCGATGCCGAGCTGACGCCGGGCGAATTGCGCTCGCGCGGCCACTATCTTGGCTCCAATGTTTCCTACAATTTGAAACAGCTTGTGGAGAAGGGCTACATCAAGGATGAACGCTCTTCGACGGACCGCCGGTCCAAGCGTGTCTCGCTAACGGACACCGGCCTTGAGATCCGCGACAGCCTGGCCAATCTGTTTGAACGCCAATTGTCTTCAGTCGAGCAGGTCGGCGGCGTTGATTTCGGCTTGATGGAAAGCACGAATAAAGCGCTGCAGCGCCTCGAACGGTTTTGGGCTGATCAGGTGCGTTTCCGCCTCTAATTGGAAATCATACGGAATGAAAAAAAGCGCCCGATATGGGCGCTCTTTTTTTGTCCAGCATATCGGTTGCTGGTTCGAGATTGCCGCAAGCTCAAAGATCCGCTTATTCCCGGCTTCGCGGGAATGAACGGCGGAAACGTCCGTGATCCAGGATAAGCGCTTGCCGCCCTAACGCTTTACGCGTTTTTTTGCGGCTCGCTTCTTCGTTGTTTTGCGTTTGGTCGGGCCTTTGCCGAGCCCGGTGGATTTGGCCACTCTCGAACGCTTTTTGCTGTAATTCGGCGCCGTCATTGGATAATCGGCCGGCAATCCCCATTTGCGGCGATAGTCTTCCGGAGTGAGATTGAAATGCGTTCGCAAATAGCGCTTCAGCATTTTTAATTTCTTGCCGTCCTCCAGACAGATCACAAAATCCGGTGTGATTGACTTATCAATGGGCACGGCTGGCTCGCCAGCATGCATGAAATCACTGCCGCCCTCCTGCAATCCAGCGATCGCATCAAATGTGGTGCTGATCAGCGCGGGGACTTCGGAGGCGTTGATTTTGTTGTTGCTGACATACGCGGCAACGATTTTGCCGGCCAACAAGATCGAATCCGGCCGTTCGTCGCCGGTGTTACTCTCAGACATTCTGTCTTCCTTCTGTATGTACGCGGCGTACTGCCCAATCGGCGCGATGACGTCGCCGAGGCCGCGTGCAGACACGGTGGCTAACGATGCGCCCGTGTAAAATCAACTATAGAATCAGTGTGTGAATTCGCACTGAGCCGGTAAGGCTCAGCCTATGGCGCTTTTTCGGAAAACCCGGTAATGACCGGCCGAACAATCGACCGCCTCGCGTTTTCCGGGAAAATGGCGCGGCCGATGTAAGGTGCGAAGTCTACAAGTCAATAGCGGTCAAAGTCACTATGAGCTCAAATCAAACAGAGATGATCCCGCAAGGGTTTTTCACCGACGACCTGGCGGGCGTCGATGATGAAGTGTTTTCAGCGGTTAATCGCGAATATGGCCGGCAGCAAAATCAGATTGAGCTGATCGCGTCGGAAAATATTGTTTCGCGTGCGGTGCTGGAAGCGCAGGGGTCCGTTCTCACCAATAAATACGCTGAAGGATATCCCGGCAGACGTTACTATGGCGGCTGCGAATTTGTTGATGAGGTCGAGACCATTGCAATCGATCGCGCGCGGCGATTGTTCAACTGTGCAGAGGCGAATGTGCAGCCGCATTCAGGAAGCCAGGCCAATCAAGCGGCGTTCATGGCGCTGATGAAGCCGGGCGATACATTCCTCGGCATGGATCTGGCGGCCGGCGGACATTTGACCCATGGCTCGCCGGCGAACCAGTCCGGCAAATGGTTTAACGCCGTCCACTATGGTGTACGTGAAGACGATTGCCTGATTGATTACGACGCACTGGCCCGGCTCGCTGACGAACATAAACCCAAGGTCATTGTTGCCGGCGGCAGCGCCTATTCGCGTATTATCGATTTTGCAAAATTTCGCGAGGTGGCTGACGCGGTCGGCGCCAAACTGATGGTGGACATGGCCCATTTTGCGGGCCTCGTTGCTGGCGGTGTTCACCCGAACCCGCTCGATCATGCCGATGTTGTGACGACGACGACGCACAAAACATTGCGTGGACCGCGCGGCGGCATGGTGCTGACGAATGATCCCGATATTGCCAAAAAAGTCCGGTCGGCGACCTTCCCGGGATTGCAGGGCGGGCCGCTGATGCATGTGATCGCCGCGAAGGCTGTCGCCTTTGGCGAGGCGTTGCGTCCTGAATTCCGGTCTTATGCAAGCGCTGTCGTCGAGAATGCGCAAGCGCTCGCCGGCTCCCTTGTCGAGGGTGGTTACGCTGTCGTTTCAGGCGGCACCGACACGCACCTTGCGTTGATCGATTTGCGACCCAAGAATGTAAAAGGAAACGCCGCTGAGGAGAGCCTCGAACGCGCCGGCATTACCTGCAATAAAAACGGCATACCCTTCGATACCGAAAAATTCACCGTGACGTCCGGTATTCGTCTCGGATCGCCTGCCGCGACAACGCGTGGCTTTGGCGTTGCGGAATTTCGCAATGTCGGCGTGATGATGGCGAACGTATTGGACGGTCTCGCCGAGGGTGGCGACAATAATGATGCTGTGGAAGATGATGTCCGGGAGCGGGTTCTGGCGCTGACCGCGCGGTTTCCGATTTATCAATAACGGGCGGCGAATTAATTAAGGCGATGCGATGCGATGCCCCTTTTGCACCAGCGAGGAAACGCAAGTTAAAGATTCCCGGTCCGCAGAGGACGGCGCATCTGTGCGCCGGCGCCGGGAATGCTCGTCATGTGGCGGCCGTTTCACAACGTTTGAACGCGTCCAGCTGCGCGAACTCATTGTCGTAAAGAGCACGGGCAAGAAGGCGCCGTTTGATCGCGACAAGCTCGCGCGGTCGGTTTTGATTGCGACGCGCAAGCGTCAGGTGGAGCCGGAACAAATTGAGCAGATGATTTCCGGTATTGTTCGCCGACTGGAGTCCATGGGCGAGGCGGAAATTGAATCCAAGACTATTGGCGAGCTTGTAATGGAAGGGCTCGCCCATCTCGATGACGTCGCATATGTGCGGTATGCTTCGGTCTACAAAGATTTTCGCGAAGCAAAAGACTTTGAAAAATTCCTCGGCGGTCTCGACGATGGCGAAAATGCCGACGACTAATCAACCAGATAAGCGCGCCCCCGACATGCGCGACAGGGAAGGCGCCCCGGCGCGTTCTGCTGCAAGGCTGGCGGCCGTTCAGGCGCTCTATCAGATGGAGACGACCGGGCAGGGCGTCGACGCTGTGATCAACGAGTTTGCCGACCATCGCCTGGGCGGTGAAATCGAGGGCGAAAAACTGCATGCCGCTGACGTCGCGTTTTTCAGCGATATTCTTCGCGGGACCGTCGAATCGCAATCGCGCCTTGATCCGTATCTTCAAAAGCAACTTGCCGAAGGTTGGAAATTGAAGCGCCTTGATGCGACGGCGCGGGCTATTTTACGGGCAGGTCTTTATGAGATGGTCCGCCGCCCGGATGTACCGTTTCGCGTTATCATCAATGAATATTTGAACATCGCAAATGCGTTCTTTGATGCGGACGAACCGAAATTCATCAACGGTGTTCTTGATAGCGCAGCGCGCGATGCGCGCAGCGACGAAATCACGGCATAATGAGCGAGTTCGATATTATTCGGGAAGTGTTTGCGCCGCTGGCAGCCGACGCGGACGGCGCTTTCGGCCTGGGCGACGACATCGCCATGATCGACAAGGGACCGTTTGTCGTCACAAAAGACGCGATTGTTGCTGGCGTTCATTTTCTGCCGAAAGACCCTCTCGACCTCGTTGCGCGCAAATTGATGCGGGTCAATCTTTCCGACCTTGCTGCGAAGGGTGCGCGCCCGCTCGGATATTTCCTTGCTTGCGTCTGGCCGGCAGGCGTCAAGCGCGAGCAAATCGAATTATTCGCACAAGGATTAAAAGAAGATCAGGACCATTTTCGTGTTTCGTTATTTGGCGGGGACACAACGGCCCATCGCCTTAAAACCAGCCCGGCGGTGTTTTCTGCAACGTTTTTCGGCGCCCCGCCGCGTCAGGGCGTGACAAGCCGTGCAGGCGCGCAAGCCGGCGATGATTTGTACGTCACTGGCGCCATCGGCGACGCCGGTCTTGGCCTAAAGGCGTTGCAACGCGAAGAGAAATTTACAACCGTTGATAAAGCCTCGCTTGCGATGCGCTATCATTTGCCGGACCCACGCCTTTCCATCGGCGCGGCAATCGCCGGCTTTGCGACGGCGTCTATCGATGTATCAGACGGCCTCATCGCCGATGCAGGCCATCTCGCGCATGCCAGCGGGCTACGCGCAGAAATTGACGCGGTCTCCATTCCGAGATCGACAGCCGCCGGCTCCTGGGTGGCGCGGCAGAAAAATCGCTGGAAAGCGCTCGCCGAGGTTGCGTCCTTCGGCGATGATTACGAGATTTTGTTTACAGCGCCATCGTCGATGCGACGCTCGGTCACCGTGGCGGCAAAGGCGGCAAAAACAGAAGTGTCGCGAATTGGCTCGATGAAGCGCGGCGACGGGGCGGCGCTACTGGATGAGACCGGTCGCGAGATTGCCGTGAAGAGCGCGGGTTTTGATCATTTCAAGAAATAACCGGCTGCAAGAATCCTGGTTAGAATCATTGCAGGCGACGTTCAAAACCGACGACTTTCGTCATCAACTTGAACAGCCGCCTGCATCTTAGCTTCTCCCCCAGCTAAGGTGAGCGGGTCCGAAGGCCCAATCTCAGCTTGCATCATAGGCCCGAGCGGCTTCGGCTGACGTCGGTGCACGCGCCTATTTTTGTGCTTTTTCATACCTATTTTTCGTATTTTCAGATCAAACTTGCTGCGCGAGTTTTATCGCGCTTCTATGATGCGAACCACGCAGTTGCCCGACAAACGGAGATATTTCGGTGCTGATAGAACGCGAACAAACGCTGCAATCCCTGACGTCTTTGGCCGATAACGTATGCCGCGGGCGCGGCGCAGTAGCGCTTGTCGCCGGCGAGGCTGGCATCGGCAAGACGGCGTTAATGGACGCTTTGTGCGATCAGATAGGCGGCTCGCATTTGATCTTGCAGGGTGGTTGCGACGCATTGTTTACGCCGCGCCCTCTCGGGCCCATTCACGACATGGGCAAGTTGCTGGGTGATCCGACGGCAAAATTATTGTCGGGCGGCGCCCATTCTTCAGAATTGTTCGCCGCAATCGTCGAGCGCCTTGGCGATATGAACAAACCGATCGCCATGATCGTCGAAGACACGCATTGGGCGGATTACGCGACGCTCGATTTTCTGAAATTTCTCGGGCGGCGCATTTCCATGCTCCCGGTTTTGCTGATCATGACGTATCGCGATGATGAAGTTGGCGATGATCATCCGCTCAAACTGGTCGTCGGTGACTTGCCCCCGGCCTACACTCACAGGCTACGTCTTGAGCCGCTCAGCGAAGAAGGCGTTTCGGCGCTGGCATCGTTCTATGACGCCGATCATCCGGTTCCCGATCTGTTTGATGTAAGCGGTGGCAATCCATTTTTCGTAACGGAACTGCTTGCCAGTCACGAACGCGGCGCCGCTTCGATACCGGCGTCGGTTAAGGATGCCGTTGCGGCCCGGCTCAATCGATTGGCGCCGCGCGAACGCGAATTCCTTGCAACGATCAGTGTCATTCCGGGGCCGACGCCTACTGAAATTTTAGGGCCCCTCTTTGGTCCGGATGGTGAGATGCTCGCGATGGCGGCGATCGGTCGGGGCCTGTTGCTGAAAGACGCCAGTGGCGCATTGCGGTTCCGCCATGAATTGGCGCGGCTCGCAACGCTTTCGAGGTTGCAGGCGGCTCGGCAAAAGGAAATCCATGCACAAGTTCTGGTAGCGTTCGAAAATGCAGGGTTCGAAGATAAATTTGACCTGTTGATGCATCACGCCGCCGGCGCGCAGGACGCGCAAAAAGTATTGCAGCTGGCGCCATCGGCGGCGACGCGCGCAGCACGCCTTGGCGCGCACCGTGAAGCGGCGGCGCATCTGGCGACGGCGCTCCGGTTTATTGATCACGCTGAGCCCGAACTTGCAGCGGAAATTTACGAACGATGGGCCTATGAGGCCGGGATTTCGATATCGATCGACAATGACGTTCTTGATGCGCGACGGCATGCGATCACGTTGTGGCGGGCGCTTGGGCGTATGGACAAAGTTGGCGAAAATCTGCGCTGGCTATCCCGGCTGCACTGGTACAGGGGTGAATCTTTTGAGGCGACACGTTTTTCCGATGAGGCGGTAAAGACACTGGAGTCGATCCCTGCCTCGGCGGAGCGGGCGATGGCGTACAGCCTTCGCTCACAGCTTCACATGCTGAACGACCAGATGGAGCAATCAATAAGTTGGGGGCGGCGCGCTATCGCGCTTGCCGATGAGTTTGATGATGTTGAAGTGCGTATTCACGCTCTAAACAATATGGGAACGGCGCGCGTTTTTCGTAATGACCAACGCGGCATCGCCGAACTGGAAGAAAGCCTGGCGCTTTCGTTGAAGCACGGATTCCATGAGCACGCGGCGCGCGTTTATACAAATCTCGGAGAATATGCCGTCGAGTTTCGTGATTTTCCGCTCGCCGAACGTATGCTGTCAGACGGCATCGCTTTTGATATTCAATACGACCTTGATACGTGGACGCATTATCTCGTTGGGAGACAAGCGCAGTTGCGTTTGGAGCAGGGCCGTTTGCGGGATGCAGAAACGATCGCGAGCGGCGTCGTTAGTGTCGACAAGCTAACGCTGTTGATCAAACTCCCCGCGCTAACAGTTCTTGCCAAAACGAAAATACGTCTCGGCGCCGATAATGCTGAAGCGACGCTGGCGGATGCTTTTGAAAACGCGATGGCGACGGACGAACTACAATACATTGTGCCAATGCGCATCGCTTTTATTGAAGCGGCGTGGCTCAGTAATGCGCCGGACAAAGCCAGAGAACATCTTGATCGCCTTTTTTCCCTTGGCTCCGACGCGATGCATGCGTGGCGGATTGGCGAGACTGCAATATGGGCGACGCGAATTGGCGTAACGCCGCCGGATGCGTTTTTGAAAGCGTTGCCGCGCCCCTATTCGCTTGAAATTGCTGGGCGAATTGACGACGCCGCCGAGGAATGGCGGCGCATCGGCTCGCCGTATCAACAGGCGCTGACGTTAGTAAACGGCGCTGCAAACGAGCCTGGCAAACGGCTGGCCGAGGCGCAGCGCATTCTGTTGAGCCTTGATGCGTCGGCGGCGGCAGCCGTGGTCGAACGTTTGGCGCGGGTCCATGGCGTATCGGGTGACTTACCGCGTCGTCGGCGTGGGCCCTATAAAGCGGCCCGCAATCATCCCATCGGGTTGACGAAACGAGAGCAAACCATTCTTGGTTTTGTTGCCTCGGGCGCAAGTAATGCGGAAATTGCCGAAACACTGTCGCGCTCACAGCGGACGATCGAGCACCATGTCTCGTCCATCCTGACCAAGCTCAATGTGACGAACCGAATGGAAGCCATGTTGCGCGTACAACATGAACCCTGGTTAGCGCCGAGCGAATAAGTCAGCGCACTACCGGCCGTTTTTATCCGACCCAAATAAAATGAGATGTCCGCGCGAAACTGCGCGGTGTGACATCGCGAAGACGCGCTGATGCAATTACTGCCCCGGTGTCGGGCCTTCTTGGCCAAGGGCGGTCGGAAGCTGGCCGACATTGCCAAGAAGCTGTTCCCAGAAGTTTAATTCTTTGCCGCGTGTCGGCGTTGCGCGCGAAACCAATTTGACATTGTCGCCGTCGGCAAGATCGAATGTCTCGACATCGTGGACCAACCCTTCGCCATCGAAATGAAAGGCGACGACGATGCGGGTCTTAACGCGCGGTTTGAAAAACGCGCGGGTCGTGTTCGATGCATTCATATAATACCAGGCGTTCGGATCGAATGTGCCGATCATCGAAGGCTCGCCGAATTTTGCCAGGATCGATTCCTTGGAATCGAGGCCCGGCTCGCCGGTCAGCTCCGTCTGTCCGCGCTCAAGCACGTATCCATGGTTGCTCCTGACCGAAACGCAGGCTTGCACGGTCAAAACACTGGCGAAAATCAGGACCAATCGAAACATGTATAAAATCCTCGGCGACACGACATGGCCAGCTTCAGGCCATCAGGGGTTGATCCGATGCGACGCCGCGATTAGGTCGGCGACGGGCGCATCGCGTGGGCGTTGGATACCAGCCATTTCGCGCCGCGGCAAATCCGGGCCGGTCCGGCAAGGGGCCGGCGAAACCCAGGACGTAAGACCGTTATGTTCAAAAGGCTTTTTCGAAAAGACGCAGCGCTGGAGGCCGGCGATTCTTTGTTCGCGGCGGCGTCCGAACAGTCGCGCAAGCCGGCATTTTATGAGGCCATGGGCGTTCCCGATACGGTCGAGGGCCGCTTCGAAATGACCAGCCTCCATGTTTGGCTGATATTGCGAAAACTGAAGGGCGACGATCGGCCCGCGCGCAAAGTCGCCCAGAAACTCTTCGACGCCATGTTTTCGAGCTTTGACGACGCGTTGCGCGAGCTTGGCGTTGGCGATCTCGTCGTCGGTAAGAAAATCCGCAAAATGGCCGAAAATTTCTATGGCCGCGTACAGGCCTACGACACAGCAATGGAAAATGCGGAGGACGACGCCGGCGAAGAAAAGCTAGCAGGCGCCTTGGCGCGCAATGTGTACGAGTCCGGTCGGTCGGAGATCGCAGCGGAGCTGGCCGCGTATGTCCGCAAGCAAGCGGCCGCGATTGACGCACAGGCGCGCGCGGAGATCGTTCGCGGCGCCGTGATTTTCGCGGATGTTCAGCCATGAATGCGTCCACGCCTGAGTTTTCAGTTGAGATCGTGCTCGACGACTTGCCAAAAGGCGGGCGCCATTTCGTGCTTGAAGCGAATGAAGTCGAACGCGCCGCCGTCGCGACCAGGCTCGGTGTTCTTGCGGTCGAATTGTTCTCCGGAGATTTACGGGTGACGGCCACGAAACTGCGTTTCGCCGTGCGCGGAAATGTTGTTGCGCGTTTGAAGCGCGAGTGCGTTGTCAGTTTGGAAGAGATCACTGAAGAGGTTGGTGAGCCGTTTGAAGTCGATTTTGTGCGCCGGTCGGCGACGCAGGAGGCCGACGATGAGGAAATTTCCCTCGACTCGCCAGAAATTCACAGCGACCCAAAATTCGACATTGGCGAGCTTCTGGTTCAGCAATTATCGCTCGCAATGGCCCCATTTCCGAAAAAACAGGGTGCGTCCGGGCTGACGGCGGAATTCGCCACACAGGAAGAGACCTCGGCCTTTGCGCAGGCGCTTGCGCGAGCCGCCAAAAACGAGGAAAATCAATAGCGTGGCGTCAAAATCAGTGATTTTTCAATAATCGACAATGTGCGTTGCATGCGGAATCGAGCGCGTTATGCTCCGCGCCGTTCAAGGGAATCAAAACGAGCGTGAACGGCGAAAAAACGACCGATGAGATAACCGTCGCTATTGATGCGATGGGCGGCGACAACGGCCCGGCCGTCGTGGTCGAAGGCGCAGCGCGTGCAATCACGCGCGGCTTGAAAGCAAACATCCTGTTTGTCGGCGACCGCGCCGTATTGGCGCCGTTGATCGAAAAACACACCGAACTTGTGAGATCCGACATTTTGCATGCGGGCAGCGTTGTCGCGATGACAGACAAGCCGATGCATGTCGTGCGGCGCGCACACGATACGTCGATGTGGAAGTCGGTGGACGCCGTTAAAAATGGCGTCGCGGACGCCGTCATTTCCTGTGGCAACACTGGCGCATTGATGGCGGTGTCGCTTTTTCAATTGAAAAAAATCAAAGGCATTGACCGCCCGGCAGTCACGGCGTTGTGGCCGACACAACGCGGGCGAACTGTTGTTCTCGATGTCGGCGCTAATGTTGAGGCGGACGCAGATCAACTGGTTCAGTTCGCCATCATGGGTGAGGCGTTTTACCGTGCGCTCACTGACGTGCAAAAGCCGAGTGTTGGCCTTCTCAATGTGGGTGCGGAAGATCTCAAAGGGCACGATCTCATCCGCAGAGCAGCGCAGGTCCTGCGCGAAGCTGATCCGGATATGGCCTTCAAAGGCTTCGTTGAAGGCAATGACATTTCCGGCGGCGTCGTTGATGTTGTTGTAACAGACGGGTTTACCGGAAATGTCGCACTCAAATCGGCGGAGGGCGCGGCGCGCCTCGTCGGCCAATGGGTCAAGGAAACGCTGACGGGCACGTTGAACGCAAAGCTCGGCGCGTTGATGATGGCGCCCGGCCTCAGAAAGCTGAAAGACCGGATCGATCCGTCATCCGTCAATGGCGGCGTTTTCCTTGGCATCAACGGCGTCGTCGTCAAAAGCCATGGCGGGGCGGATGCCCGTGGCGTCGCAAGCGCCGTTCAAATGGCCGCCAGTCTGGCGCGGGCGCCGTTTCGCGATGAAGTGGCGCAAACCGTTGCCACGGTAATGGAGCGATCGGACGCATTGGCGCGTCGGCGCGAAGCAGCATCAGATATAACAGTCGCAGCGCAGTAAAGAATTGAGTGACATGACCCTTAAAGCGGTGATCCGCGGATGCGGCGCGTTCCTGCCGCAAAAAGTCCTGACTAATGAAGACCTGTCCCGACTGGTCGATACGAGCGACGATTGGATACGCGAGCGCACCGGCATTCGCGAACGCCATATTGCGGGCGATGACGAAAAAACATCCGACCTCGCGACGGCGGCGGCCAAGGCGGCGCTCGATGCGGCGGGGATGGCGCCAGACGACATTGACCTCATCATTGTCGCAACGACAACGCCGGATCTTACATTTCCGTCGACCGCGGCGATCGTGCAGGCGAAGCTCGGGATCGAAAGTGGCGCGGCCTTCGACATACAGGCGGTTTGCACGGGGTTCATTTACGCCTTGTCCACGGCGGAAAAATTTCTGACGAGCGGGCAGCACAAACGGGCGCTGGTCATTGGCGCGGAAACGTTCTCGCGCATCCTTGACTGGAATGATCGCGCCACATGCGTTCTCTTCGGCGATGGCGCTGGCGCCTTCGTTTTGGAGGCGCAGGACGAGCAGGAGGCTGGCGCGCGCGGCGTCATGAACAGTTATTTGCGTTGCGACGGACGTCTGGTTGATTTGCTTTATGTGGACGGCGGCGTTTCCTCAACGCAATCGACCGGCCATGTGCGCATGCAAGGCAACAAGGTCTTTCGCGAAGCCGTGAAGCGGATTTCCGAAGCGATGGAGCGTGTCATCGCCGACGCTGGGGTCGACGTCACGGATGTTGACTGGTTTGTCCCGCACCAGGCCAATGAACGTATTATTCTGGGCGTCGTTAAAAAACTGGACCTGCGCAAGGATCAGGTGATTTCCACAATCTCCGGTCAGGGCAATACGTCTGCTGCGTCAATTCCGCTTGCTTATTGCGCCGGCGTCGCTGATGGCCGCATCAAGGAAGGCGATCTTGTCTTGATTGAAGGCATGGGCGGCGGGCTGACCTGGGGCGCCGCGCTAATGCGAGCGTGAAAAACACATAATATATATCAAGGCCTTATTGACCACCGCGGTTAGTTAATATTAAGTTCCGGCCCGGTTATGGAGATACGCAATGCGGCGGTCGTGCGCCGCGTTGCACAAGCACACCGGGGAGTGGCCGATGCCAGGCACCACAGTAACACGGGCGGATTTGACAGACGCCGTTTACCGAGCGGTCGGCATTTCGCGAAATGAATCGGCGGCGTTCGTGGAGCGGATCCTTGAAGAGGTCGCTGCATCGCTGGAAAAAGGCGACACGGTCAAGATTTCGTCCTTCGGAACTTTTTCCGTGCGTGACAAGAAACTGCGCATGGGCCGCAATCCGAAGACCGGCGAGGAAGTGCCGATTGCGCCGCGCCGTGTGGTGACATTCCGTGCGTCGCATGTATTGAAAGACCGCATCAATGACGGTCACCGATCTGACCGCAACGCTGCTGAATAATTTCACAGGTCGATAAGACCGAACCAACAGGCAAAACCTTCGTGGCGAAATCGGCCGAGGCATTCAGAACCATTTCGGAAGCCGCCGACGAACTCGATGTGCCGCAACATGTGTTGCGCCATTGGGAGGAAGTATTTGGGCAGGTGCGCCCGATGCGCCGCGCTGGCGGGCGCCGATATTATCGGCCGCTCGATATTGACCTGCTACGCGGCATTCGCGTGTTGCTCTACGATCAGCGCTACACGACGAAAGGCGTCCAGAAAATTTTCAAGGACGAGGGCGTCAAATATATTTCCGAACTCGGTCGCCGCGCCGCCGCCGGAGAGGCCGTGGACGTTCGTCCCGTCATTTCCGAAGACGGCGGGCGATCGAATGGCGTTGGTCATGATGACGACGTGTTGGAATTAACCCCGTCAGCCCGCGCCAAGCCGAAACTGACGCCGGACGTAAAAAGATCTTTGTCGACGTTGCTGACGCGCCTTGAAAAAGTTCAGGATGCGTTGGACGAGGCGACCCTGGCGCTGGAAGCGATCGACCATGGCGATCCGGCTGACGCCGAATAGGCGATCTCTACCAACCGCCGCCGCCGCCACCCCCGCCGCCGCCGCCGGAAAACCCGCCGCCGCCTGAACCGGACGAGCCGGAGCTTTGCGGCATCGCCGATGAAACGCCCGACGACATTGCCGAGACAAGCGCGCTGTTCATCCCGTGAAGGGAATGATGGCCGTGGACATGGCCGCTCGACCAATAAGGATCATAGGCGCCTGCCTCGCGCGGCAAGGTCTTTTCGAAATGCGTCGTCCATGGTTTTTCAACGCCAAGGGCAATGGCGTAAGGTAGGAACCGTTCGTAGCGGTCGACCGTCAGCACCGGCGGCGTTCCGGCGCCGACTTCAGCCGCGTTGATCTGCAGTTTCTCGGCGGTTTCAAGGTAAAGTTTGAAGCCCTCGATCTCTGTGCGGATTTCCTGACCCTTTTCCGTCGCCGCCGGCAACAGATACGCAAATAGCAGATTGACAAGGACGAGGGCGCCGACGGCGGCCCAATGCCAGCTTGTCCATTGCACGGCCATAATTGCAGCGGCAATGATCGCTGCGATGCTTAGCGCGACGGCAAGGGCGATAAACCCGAAGTTCCATTTGAAATATTCCGAGCCGAACCGGCGCGACACGTCAGACTGGAATTTTTGATAAGCCTTGGCGAAGGTCAAATCGGTCTTGCCGCCAATCGTGCGCGCGCCGCCGCGGGGCAGGATTTTCTTGAGCAACAAGCGTTCGGCGGGAAAGACGGATTTGTGCGTGTCGTCTTCATCAAGACGCGTCAGTGTCGTGTTCTTTTTGTCGACCGGATCGACTTTGATCCACTTGTTGATCCCGAGATTGACGATTGATGCGATCAGCGCGTCGTGGCCTTTCAATCGGCGATGATAAACATAGTGGACGCCGGCCGGCGAATGGTTTTTGGGCGGTTCGTATCGCGGGAACACCGGCCCCTTCGGTGGGTCGATGCCAATGCGTTGCCAAGCATGATAGTGAAAACCGGAAATGCCAATCGCGCCCAGCATCAGAATGAAGAGCGAGCCATTAAGCGCCCACCAATTCGCCCGTTTGTCAGACGCTGATGGCGGATCAATGGCGCCCTTTTCCAGACTGAGGGAAATGGTCATGCCTTCACGGGGCGCAAAGGAACGCGTCGCCGCGAAAATGTGGGCGCCGTTTTCGTTCGCGTAGCGATAGTCGCCGCCATCTTCACCATAGCCGCCGGTAAAGGCGAATGCGCCGGTCGAAATTGCGCCGTCGGGGACCGTCACTTCGACGCGGGCATGTGCGATCGGGAAGGCCCAGTATTGGCCAATGGCATTCCAGAAGAGTTCGTCATGGGATTGAAAATATCGGATCTGGTTTTTGACGGCATACTCGATTTCGTAAACATGCCGGCCATTGTCGAGGAATACATCGGCGTCGCCGATACGCCAGCGAACAGCATTGCCGACGCGTGAAACGTCATAGGGTTCTTTATTATCGTTCCGTCGAATCTGTTTTATGTCGTAGCGAAAGGGAAGGTTGACGCCGTCCTGTTCATAGAGGCGCGGCAGGTCGCGAAAGATGCCGCGACGGATCTGATTTCCCTCCGACGTAAGGTCAATCGTCTCGGTGACGAGGATATCGCCGTCTTGCTCGACGACGATCTTCACGTCGTAAGAATTGATTTGTTCCGCGGCGATTGCCGCCGTCGCCGCGCCGAATACGATCAGCAGCGTTAGCGCAAAGATACGGATCATTGCGTTGTCTCCCGCGCGGTGTCATCGGCGTTGACCTCGGGCACGACACGATCGGACTTCTCGATTTCGAAATAGCTCCGCTGTGAAAACCCGAAGGCGCTGGAAAAGAGATTGACCGGAAAACTCGCAACGAAAGTATTTATCTCACGCACGGCGCCATTGTAAAATCGCCGCGCCATTTCAATCTTGTCTTCGGTCTCGGCAAGCTGGCGTTGCAGTTCCAGGAAATTCTCGTTGGCCTTGAGATCCGGATAGGCCTCGGCGACTGCAATCAGTTTTGTTACGGGCGCCGAGAGGGCGCTTTCCGCTGCGCCGCGCGCCGCCGGATCGTCGCCGGCGGCCATAGCGGCGTTGCGCCGTTCGGTAATGTCTTCGAAAAGCTGGCGCTCATGGGTGGCGTAGCCTTTGACGGTGTTCACCAGCGGCGGGATAAGATCGGCGCGCCGCTTGAGCTGGACGTCGATATCGGCCCAACCATTATCGGTCAGCTGCTGGCGGCGTACGAGGATATTGTAAATCGCCGTACCGCCGAGTGCGGCGGCGCCGGCGACAAGAAACAAAATAAACAGAAAATTCATGAGGCCCCTCCCATGCGCGCTGTCTCCTTAATATGGACCGATTGCGCCGATGTTTAAGGCTTGAATTTGCAGGTCTTTGCAACCATGCCGCTTGAAGGGCGCGGCGATGCCGGTATAGTCCGCTGCCTTCGCCGCGGCGCCGCAAATCCTGCGCGTCACGGCCGGTCGGAGCGTAGCGCAGCCCGGTAGCGCACTTCACTGGGGGTGAAGGGGTCGTGAGTTCGAATCTCGCCGCTCCGACCAATTTATTGATTAATTGCAACAGGTTGCGGGAAAATTCCGTTCGGGGCGCCCAGCCGCGGCGCATTCGGCTATAATGAACGGCGTTACGGAAGCTTGTCGCGTAGGGGATTAATGGTGACCCGGGAACCAGAACTGCCAGACGGCGTGCCGACAGATAATGGAACACGTGTATCGTTGAGCGCGACGCAGCGCGACTATGTTGCACCGGATACGGTTACGCCGTCCTTTGTTGAACCGGCCTCGGCCGACATAAAACTTAACGCTAGCGCCGCCAAAGCGCAGCGCCGCGATCTTATGTCCCGCGAACACCAGAACATGACCTTGTTGATTGCTGTCGTAACCTTAGCGATGGCGATTGGCGGCGTCTTGCTGTTGCGATCGCCCGGGGGAGAGGCGCTGCCGCTTTGCTCGGCGCAGCCGGAGTGGAACCAGTTTAACTGTCGAGCGCACTAAGCGCTGGCGCGTTCTTTTTTAGCGCTGCGATCAATATCGTTCCGTTCACGCATGATTTTCTGATAGGCGTAGTTCAGCTTTTGCGTCGCGCGCAACGCTGCTTCCGCAAGGTCGTCATCCAGACCAAGCGCGGCAACGGAATCCGGGTGGATCAATTTAATACGCGACTTATAGGCGGCGCGGACTTCTTCGGTGGAGGCCGCCGGGTCAAGCTTTAACAGTGCATAAGGATCGAATTTGCGCCCGCCCGGATTTGCGGAGTTAGTCGAACCTTCCGACGTTTCCGCATCTACGTCTGCTTCAGCGTCTATTTGGTCGTCCGATGCCGCATCACTGTCGGCGACGTCGTGTTCTATAATGGAAACGATGTGCGACTTGGCCAGGATCATCATGTCGCCGTCGTCGCGGCGCACAGGAATGAACCCGCGATCGTCATTCAGGAGATCGACGAGACGGTGACCAATGGCAATAAAGACTTCGCCGTCAAACGCGTCTTCGCCGATGGTCCTGATGGTTACCGGCGCGGGATCTTTTTGGCGGACCCTTGCAGATCTCTGATTGTACATCGTGCGTCTCCAGCATTTATGCGGCGAAGGCGTTGTTCGCGTGCTCGCTTAACGTTTTGTTTAGCAAGGCGCGCGCCAGACGGCGGAAACTGTCCCAATCCGGGATCAGTCCTTATTCGCCCACATGATCAGGAAACGAACGGGATACGCCCAGGCCAAACCCGCGGCGATGTAATAGAATATTTTCAGGATCTGAATGTCGGGCACACGCTCGCCAAGCGCTGCGGCGGCGAAGAAATAGACCGTGAGTCCGGGCAAGAGGACCAGAAGCGCAATCAGTTTTTTAAGGCGCGGGGACATGGTTCCGTTCTAGCGTTTATTCCGCACCGATCGCCGCGACGCGGGGTCGCAAGCGCCGGGCTCCCGGATCGGTTATGACCCGCGCCATGGCATCGACTAAAAAATCGGCCCCGCCGCCAATATTGGAGACAACCGCGCCGCGGCAGATCGCGATCTGGCTGTTTATCATGTGCGGCCTTCTCGCGCTGATGGTGATTGTTGGCGGCGCCACGCGGCTGACCGATTCCGGCCTGTCGATCACGGAGTGGCGGCCGGTCACCGGCGCAATCCCGCCGCTGTCCGATGCGGCGTGGCTGGAAGAGTTCGCGAAATACAAAACCATACCGGAATACACAGAAGTCAACGCCGGCATGAGCCTTAGCGCCTTCAAGTCAATCTACTGGTGGGAGTGGGGCCATCGCTTTCTCGGTCGTCTGATCGGCGTTGCGTTCTTTGGACCATTTTTATTTTTCATTGCGACGGGTAAAGCGCGCGGGGCGCTTGCGATAAAGCTCGGCGGATTATTTGTCCTGGGCGGTCTGCAAGGTGCGCTCGGCTGGTGGATGGTGTCGTCGGGATTGGCGGACCGCGTTGACGTCAGTCAGTACCGACTGGCCGCTCATCTCGGGCTGGCGGTCATGCTATTTGGCGCCATGTTCTGGCTCGCGCTTGATCTGTGGCCGGACGAAAAACCGCAAGGGCCCCGTCGCTTTCTACCCGCATCACTGGCGCTGGCGGGTGCGGTTTATGCGCAGATTATTTTGGGCGCTTTTGTCGCCGGCTTGCGCGCCGGCCATTCCTTTAGCAGCTGGCCGTTGATGGATGGAAAATTTTTCCCGGACGGGTATTTTTCCGGCGCGCCGGCATTTGCCGATCTGTTTGAGACGATCGCGGCGGTGCAATTTAATCACCGCATCGGCGCCTATCTTGTCGCGCTTTGTTCGCTCTGGTTCTGGTTTGCCGTGCGCAAGACTGCGCTTCGCGATCGTGCGTCTGTCGTCTTGCATGTTGTCGCCGTACAGATTTTCCTCGGTATCATCACGATTGTCGCTGCGACGCCGATCGGCCTCGGGCTGTTGCACCAGGCCGGCGCGCTCGTTCTTTTCGCAGCGGCGTTATATGCGGCACACGGCGCAAAGATCACGCGCGTTTAGTCTGTGCGATTTATTCTTCGTTGAATGGCGTCGGTGGGCTGATGATCAGGTCGTTGGTGACTTCAGGCGCGGCTGCCGCGCCACGGGGGTTCGCTGGCGGCAACGACGTTACGCTCAACGCATTCGCAACGCCGTTAGTGGGAATAAGGCGGACGCTCGGCGCCTCATCGGGTGTGCCAAGCGCTATCACTCCGTCACGATAAAGTCCGCCGAGGTTGGCGGCTGACGCGCCCATGGCGGTCGCTCGCGTCACCGCTTCGATATCGTCGCCCGCGTCGATCCGCACAGCGCCAAGGACGTGTCCATCTGCTGCGTCGAACAATTCGATGATACCGGTTTCGCCATCGAGAATAGCAATTTGTCCGCTTGCGGAAGAGTGTCCGTCGGCAGGCGTCGAGCCGAGAAACGTAATATCGCCAGCATTGTCTGTGAATGCGAGTGCGAACGGCGCCTCAAAGGCGCTGTCGTTGTCGACGCGATAAACCTTGCCACTAATTGTGAGGACATAGACAACGCCAGCCGTATCAACGGCGCAGGCTGTCGCTGTGTCCGGGATCGGGGTTCCGGTTTCACTGTTGATGGCGATGCCCGCAGAATCGCCATCCATGGCTGGCGCAACATTAAAAATCTTCATTTCGCCGCGCTGAACGACAAATAATGTCGGGTCGGCGCTGTTCGCAGCGCGGCCCATACAAAATCCGCGCACGGCGCCGCGGATGCTTGGCCCGCCGGAAAGGGGAAGAAACAGGCGCGAAACATTATCGACGCCATAAAACTGGAATGCGCCTTCGGTCTCATCAAAGGCGGCGACGACGCCAGCGGCGAGGGGGCCAAAACCGATATAGCTGACGGCGACGCCGCTCAAAGATACGCCCGGCACACGGCTGACTTCGCTTCCATTCTCGACATTGTATGAGGCGAGACCGTCAGCCGAGGCGACAACGATCAGCGAATTGAAGGCGACATTCGGGTGGATCCAGAAATCTATGCCGGTCGGCGCCGCGGATAAATCGGGAAGCGCGTCACTGACAATGACGCCAACCGGATCTGGCGCTTGTCTTTCCGTGGCGACGCCGGGTGTATCGGTGCGGTCGCCGCAAGCCGTCGCAGCAAGGAAAACGGCGCTGGCCGCCAAAACAAAAACTCGGTTCATCGCTGTAACGCTCCATTTCGGGCTTGGAAGGGACCGGCCGGCCCGGGAATCTCGGGGTTATTTCGATTATCCGGCGTTGGGATCGGCTCGCAGCCTCTATATCCGCAGCCGCGCCTGAGGGCCATCCGCGGAGGTTTTTAAGGGGTGAATATTCAGTGTGTGGGCGGGGGTATGTATGGCGATGTTATACTTGACGTACCCATCCGCAAGCCTTATATTATGGGCATATTCGGAGAAAACGTCATGTCGATCCTTTCAAAACCGCACTTTCATAACGAAGTCGAAGCCTACAAATGGGTTGAGGCTCACGTCTGGCCAAATGGTCCCGTCTGCCCACATTGCGGCGAGACAGAGCGGGTTGGCGAGTTAAAGGGTAAATCGACTCGTTTGGGCGTCCGCAAGTGCTACGCCTGCCGTAAGCCGTTTACGGTCAAGGTCGGGACCATCATGGAATCGTCTCGCATTCCCATGACGAAATGGCTGCAAGCCATCTACCTGATGTGCTCATCCAAAAAGGGCATTTCCTCGCATCAGCTAGCCCGCACACTCGGCGTTACGGTCAAATCGGCTTGGTTCCTGTCGCATCGTATCCGCGAGGCCATGCGCTCTGGCAATCTTGCGCCGATGGGCGGCGGAGGCGGGATCGTTGAGATTGACGAGACCTATACCGGCCCTCGCGTAGCGCGCGGTACATATTGGAAAAAGTACATTGTTCTCACGCTGGTTGATCGCGATACCGGCGCCGCGCGTTCGTTCCAAATTGATCGCGCGGACAAAGCGACAATTCTACCGATTCTTCGCGAGAACTTGGACAAGGAAGCGCGCGTCATTACGGACGAAGCGGGCGTCTACAAGAAGCTCGATGAAGAATACATGCACGCCTACGTTGTTCACTCCAAAAAGCAATGGGGTCGCGGTGAAATCCACACGAACACGATTGAAGGTTTCTATTCGATTTTCAAACGCGGCATGAAAGGCGTCTATCAGCATTGCTCGGAAAAGCATCTTCACCGCTACGCCGCTGAATTTGATTTCCGTTATTCCAACCGGGCCAAGCGTGGCGTTTCAGACGAGGAACGGACGGAAGCCGCTATTGCTGGCATCGTCGGCAAGCGGCTGACGTATCGAAGGACTCACGGAATCATAAATTAACTGCTAAGAGTCACGAATGGATATTCGTGAACGGGTCGATAAGTTTCTCGAAGCCGAAAAAACCATCGTCGGTACTCCGCTTTGGGAAATCGGCACGCGATCAGAAATGAGGGTAATGAAACGGGCGATCTTGGCTAACGGTGAAACAAGCGATGCCTATATACATTCTCAAGCTTACCCGTTTACGCGCCTGAAAGAATACCGGCACCTTCTGGTTTTTGAAGGAGAATGTATAAGTCGTCTAGACTTTGCTTCAGAAATAGATGGTCTGCATTTCAACGGGTTTAATTGTCCCGCAGCATGCGTAATTGGCAAGGTTGACCCATTGCACTACCATTCTTGGGAAAGCAATAAACACTTTGCTAACGCTCGATCTTTACCAAATTCGTTGTTGTGCGCGTCTAATGTTGCCGATAGAATCGACGATATAGACCAAGGTTTTCGATGGTTTTGTGATGATAATAATATCATTGCAACAAGCGGAGATGTTCCTGGTTGGCCACCAGTGGATAGGTTGCTATGATTGATAGTTTGTGTGCAGACATAAAAGAGTGGGCAGTTTGTGAGGAGCTGGACCGACTTCATCGTTTTCAAACGATGATTCAAATGCCTTCCGGGTCGGTGCTGTCATTGACGGCCCGCCCACATGGTTCTCAATGGATTGTTTCCGATAGCGGTTCTGCATTTGAGGAAGTGACAAGCTGTGGTTGCCTTGACGTTAACACGAATAAAGCGACACGATTTTTAGAAAAACGCGGTTTAAAGCTTTATGATGGCCGGATAGAATCGCCGCCTGTTGATAAAGCACAACTTCAGGCGGCAGCAGTTGCCGTTGGAAACGTCTCTAAAAAATTGGCCGAAACATTGTTGGTTGACCTCAAGAATAAAACTGACGAGAAAATTCAACAAAAAACCAAGGCCATTCTTGTTAATCGTTTTCGAAATTTGGTTTCATCAACGCCGTTATATGTAAAAGGCAGCAGCGAGAAAGAGTATAAATTCGAGATTGCACTTAAGCTTCGAGATAGTCGAACATTGTTCGTTGATCCGGTTCGCTGCCATCAAGTTTCAATAAATGCGACGATTGCCCGCAATCTTGATCTATTCCAAAAGCGTGACGAAAAGATTTTACAACGTATCGTTTTCGACGCTGCAGAAGAATGGAAAACCGAACAAATACGTCAACTTTCGTCATTTGGCGTGCCCGCTGTAAGCGTTGAAGCGTTGCCAGACGCCGTGGGGCGCATAGTGAATTAATCGATGAGCAAATCAAAGGAAAAGCCAAAAAGCCAAAAGCAGCGGTTCATCGAGACCGCGAAGGACCTCGAATGCGATGAGTCCGAAAAGGCTTTTGAAGATTCCTTCTCGCGCGTCGTCCCTCCTAAGAGCGGGAATAAAGGCGACGGCGAAGACGAGAAGGCATAAGCCTTACTGACCGTCCCGAAACCGGGCGGAAATCCCTAATTTTGTGCTGGGTACGTCATCTATAACATCGCCGTATGTATGGCGGTATAATAATACCACACAAATATCACCCTGTTTTCAATTAGTTTCTTGGAAGATGTTGACGCGAAAGCAGCCCGTGGGTAAGTGGCCGCTTCCCTCGCGCTGAGACAATTGGCGCAAGTCCATTTATTCGCCGGGGCCGCCCCGGAAAACGCCGAATTTGGCAGATATTGAAGCAGGTAGACATGAAAACTTACGCCATGAAACCCGCGGAGGCCGATAAGGGCTGGACCCTGATCGACGCCGAAGGCCTCATTGTTGGCCGGCTCGCCGCGATTATCGCGACGCGGCTGCGCGGCAAGCACAAACCGACATTCACCCCCCATGTGGATATGGGCGACCATGTGGTTGTTGTGAACGCCGAGAAAGTTGTCTTCACCGGCAACAAGATGGCCAACAAGAAAATCTACTGGCACACCGGATATCCGGGCGGGATCAAGGAGCGCACGATGGACAAAATCATCGGCGGCGCTCATCCGGAACGCGTGCTGATGAAGGCGGTCGAGCGCATGATGCCGAAGGACTCGCCGCTTGCGCGCAAACAGATGACGGGACTGAAAATCTACGCCGGGGCCGAACACCCCCACGAGGCGCAGAGCCCGGTGACGCTCGACGTCGCGTCTATGAATCCTAAAAACAAGAAGGACCGCTAGATCATGAGTTCAACGTCATTCGAAGATCTCAAGGACGCCGCGGTCGAAGCGGGTGTTGTCGAAGCGACCGCCGAGCCGGATGCGCTTCCTGAGCCAAAAATCGACGCTCAGGGCCGGGCTTACGCAACCGGCAAACGGAAAACCGCTGTTGCGCGGGTCTGGATCAAGCCTGGCGCAGGCAAGATCATCGTCAACGGGAAAGACCACTCCGAATATTTCGGCCGGCCGGTCCTGCAGATGATTATCAAGCAGCCGCTCGCCGCCGCGGAACGCAACGATCAGTATGATGTGATCTGCACTGTCAAAGGATCCGGGCCGTCGGGTCAGGCTGGCGCGGTTCGTCACGGCATTTCGCGCGCGCTGACATATTTTGAGCCGACGCTTCGGCCGGTGCTGAAACAGGGTGGGTTTCTCACCCGTGACAGCCGCGTTGTGGAACGGAAGAAGTACGGTCGCAAGAAAGCACGGCGTTCGTTCCAGTTCTCGAAACGCTAATTTTGCCATCGAAATTATTGACGATTTGTCGCGCGTATTTTGGAAAACTTTTTCTTGTGTCAAGGCGAATCACCCTTTCGGTTTCAAATGTTTCCGATTGGTAATTTGTGTTACCGACAGAGATGAACCAAGTTTGAACTCTGCAGTGTTTTCAAGTTGTTAAAGACCGCCCGCTTGTTGCCCCCAACAAGCGGGCGGTTTTTCTATTGGGCTGTTGATCCGTGAACGGACACTATTGAAATTCAACAAGTTGTGCGAGATTTACAATCTCGCGTTGTTTGATCGCGCCGTTGATCGCGCCATAGGCGAGTGAGCGGTTTTCAGGATCGAGCCGCGCCGCACAGAACCCTTCGAAAATTTCAGTCGGCGCATTTTGGGCGAGTGTTGCCGCCTGCAACGCCAACGCCATTTCCTCGGCGAATGCGCGCGCGGTGGCTTCGTTCAGCGCGCCAGCTATGCGCCATTTGTCCAGTCGGGAAACATGGGCGGCGAATGCCTGATGTCCACCGGCCGCACGGTTGATCTCGCGCATCACAGCGTCGAGCGATTGCGGTTCGCGCGCCACGGCGCGCAATATGTCCAGCGCTATGACATTGCCGGAGCCTTCCCAGATCGCATTGAGCGGCGCTGTTCGGTAAAGGCGCGGCATGCCGCTTTCCTCGACGAAGCCCGCGCCGCCCAGACATTCGAGCGCTTCGTAAACGGCGCCGGGTTGTCGTTTGCAAACCCAGTATTTCGCAATCGGCGTTGCGAGCCTTGCAAAGGCGGCCTCATCTTCGTTGGAGGCGCGCTGATCGAAGGCTTGCGCCAGTCGGAACGCAAGCGCCGTCGCCGCCCATGTTTCAATCGCGAGATCAGCAAGCACGGCTGTCATGGCTGGCTGATCGATCAGTTTTTTCTGAAACGCCGTGCGGTGCGTTGTGTGCCAAAGCGCCTGGGCGAGGGCGGCGCGCATGCCGCCGGCCGAACCGACGACGCAATCAAGGCGCGTATGCATCACCATTTCAATAATCGTTTTAACACCGCGGCCTTCCTCGCCGACGCGGCGCGCCCAGGCGTTGTGATACTCGATCTCTGACGATGCGTTTGATCGATCGCCCATCTTGTCTTTCAGGCGCATGATATGAAATGCGTTTCGCGTTCCGTCAGGGCGCCAGCGCGGGACGAGGAAGCAGGTGATGCCGGCGTCAGTGCGCGCGAGGGTCAAAAAGGCGTCGCACATGGGCGCTGAACAAAACCATTTGTGACCGACGAGCTCGTATTCGTCGCCGCCCAGAGAATGGGCGCGGGTTTCATTGGCGCGTATATCCGAGCCGCCCTGTTTTTCGGTCATCGCCATGCCCATGGTCGCGGCCTTTTTCTCCGCAGGCGGAATAAACCGTTGGTCATAGGCGGGTGCCGTCACACGGGGTTCCCATTCGGCGGCAACGCCGGGCGCGTGGCGGAGCGCCGGGACAACTGCATAGGTCATTGACATCGGACAACACACGCCGCCGTCGGTTTGTCCCAACATATACATCAGCGCGGAATGAAGGACGTGCCCGCCGGACTTTTCGGTCCATGCGCCGCCAGCGATCCCGGCTGAAAGGCCGAGGTCCATGAGGTTATGGTATGCGGGGTGAAATTCGACTTCGTCGATGCGGTGGCCATAGCGGTCAAAATTGACGAGCTGCGGTGCGGAGCGATTCGCCTGTCGGCTCCATTCGATCGCCTCGGCCGATCCAGCGCGGGCGCCAAAATCTGTCAGGCGTTGCGTAAAGGCGTCGCCGCCACAGATGGACACGGCCGCTTTCAGGGCAGCATCAGACTGAAAGAGGTTTATGCCTTCAAAAGGCGGCGGTTGATTGGCGACAGCGTGCGTCGCCAAAACAGTATGAGGATTGCGATAAGCCATTTGAAGATATTAGCGCACCAGGCCCGCCCGGAAAAATGTTTTGCGCACAGTACGCTGCTTATTTTGCACCCTGACGAGGCGGCGCACACACTGTCAGCGGTCAGCGGCGCAATTCAGGCGTTTAGTTTTCGATTTCGTCTGCGATTGCGTCGGCAGTGTCTTCGACCTCGCCGGCGAGATCTTCGGCGGCTTTTTCAAGGTCGCTCTTTTGCGATTCCTGATAGAAATACCAACCAACAGCGCCCAGCGCTAAAATAATAATAATGATGACAATATTGCGCATTTCGAATCCCTCCCGACACGCCCCCAGACGTCAAAGCGGTGATGAGCGTATCGCGCAATGACGCCCGCCTCAATCAGAAAACTTTCCGCATTGCAGCAAGGTTACTCCCTAAGCGAAAGAATTTCGTATAACTCTTTGATCGCAGGGGTAACGTCGCCATAGGGCGCCTTGATCGTTGTCATGCCCATGGCGCGTGCGGGCTTCAGATTGACGCCGAGATCGTCGATGAAAATGCACGCGTCCGGCTGCACTTGCAGCGCGTCACACATCATTTCGTAGATCTTCGGTTCGGGTTTTCGGACGCCGACTTTCGATGATTCAATGACGTGATCAAAGATTGAAAAAGCATTCGCGACAAGTTTCATTGCTTGCGGATCATCCACCATCGACGTGGAGTCATGGGTCGCCATATTGTTGGTGATGCAGCCTGTCTTGTAACCGTATTCTTTTACGCGCCGGAGCGCCTCGATCATTTCGGGGTAAACTTCCAGAGACAACAATGACAACAGGGTTGCGCCGCTGATTTCATGACCGGCTGTGCGGGTTTCGTCTGCAAAGGCGCGATCAAATTCATCCGTTGATATTTCGGCGCGTTCAAACTGTGCGAAAGAACCATCATTGATGCGCGCTTTGATGACGCCGCCGATAAAACGTTTCGGCAAGCCGTTCGCTTCTTCATAGGCCGCGAAATTTTGCACCGGCGACGTCGTAAAGACGCCGCCAAAATCAAAAATGACGGCACTGTATCGCTTCATGAAATCAGGACCGTACTGGAATGCCAAAGCGCTTGGCGATGGCGCGATCAACCTGACGCTTTGGTAAAAGCCGCGGCAATGTCCACATGAGAAACTTGCTGCGCAAAATGGCGTACCGTGTTTTCGGTTTTTGCGTCGTCAGAATTTCGCTGACGAGACTACCGACGTCTTCCGGCGGCAGTCCTGTGTCGCCATAGTCCTTCATCTTCTCGCGCATTCTAACCAGGAGGTCATAATACTCCGTACCCTTATAGTCCTCCGCATCGATTTCGTCCGCTTTCGACCAGATCGGGGTTTTAATTGCGCCAGGCCCCACGATAATGACGTCAATGCCATGGACCATCAGCTCGCGGCGCAGGCTTTCTGAAAATGCCTCCAACGCATGTTTCGACATGGCGTATGGACCGAGAACAGGCGAGGCCATCTTGCCAGCGACTGAACTCATATTGACGATGCGCCCGGGGTCGCCGCGCAAACTTTTATCTGCGCCCATCAACGGGGCGAAGGCTTGCGTTACATAGAGCGGCCCAAAAACATTAATGTCGAGTTGGCGCCGGACGATTTCCGGGTCGATATAAAGAAGTGGTCCGCCGAGCGCGACGCCGGCGTTGTTGACCAGCCCGGCGAGCGTGCGCCCGTTCAATGCATCGCGAACTTCGGCGGCGGCGGTCGCGATGGCGTCGGTATCTGTGACGTCAAACAGGAGCGGCGAATAGTTTTCGCCAAACGCGGACTTCAAGTCCGCCGCGTCTTCTTCCTTGCGGACACTGCCGAATACACGCCAGCCTTGATCTATAAGCGTTTTTGTTATCGCGCGGCCAATGCCGGTCGATGCGCCGGTGACCACGGCGGACTTTTGATGAAGGTCTGTCATGTCTTGTCCTTTTGCAGGCGCGGCGCCCAGGAGAGAGCATCCTCTATGAATGCCTCTGTGCGCGGGGCGAAGGCTTCCGGATGGTCGAAAGCGCCGACCAGGAAATGGAGTTCACCCGCCCATTGTTCACTGGCGAAGGTGAGGGGCGTGCCGCAATCGCGGCAGTATCCACGAGCTACTTCAGCGGAACTGGCGAAGAAGGCGGGCGTCCCGCGTGTCCATTGCGTGTTTTGTTTTTTGAAACCGACCCATGTCGAATAGGCGGCGCCCGTCGCCTTGCGGCAGGACAGACAGTGACAGTTGGATATGAATTTTGGGTCGCCTGCGGCGGAGAAGCGAACTGCACCGCACTGACAGCCGCCTTGATGCTGCGCCGTCATTCCCAACCCAGATCTTTCATGATTGCGGCGTTCTTTTCATTGCAACGCTGCACCGCCGGTCGCGCCATTAAGCGCTCCGTATAGGAAACGAACGGTTCTTCTTTTTCAAATGCGCCGAACATCATTGCGAAGTTCAGGGTTGATCCAAAGACAACATCGGCGGCGGAAAATGTATCACCCAGAATATAGTCACCGTTTTCAAGGGCAGATTTCGCCGCTGCGATCACGATTTCAGAATTACCGTAGCCGATGGACGCCGGGTTTTCATTGCGCCGTTTGTTAAAGATGTCGATCATCGCTGGCTCGATGCAACTCGGTGCGAAAAACATCCAACGAAAATACGCGCCGCGTTTCGCATCATTTTGCGCAGGGGCGAGGCCTCGTTCACTAAAAGCGTCCGCGAGATAGGCGCAGATCGCCGCCGCCTCGGTCACGACGACGCCGTCGTGCACAAGAGCCGGTAATTTGCCCATGGGATTGATCGCGACAAAGTCAGCGTTCTTTTGATCATTCTTTTTGAAGTCGACAATTTTAACGTCGCAAACATCGCCGAGTTCTTCGTTCATCCAGAACGTTGTGCCGCTGCGCGTTTGAGGGCAATGGTAAAGTACTGGGCTACCGCTCATGAGGTTCTCCTGCGTAATTGCGTTAGCGATTATTGCTGAGAGCGTAGAGCGCAACCGCCGTCGCTGTCGATACGTTAAGACTTTCCATCGCCGGTGCGATGGGAATGCGGACGCGGTGCGTACAAGTTTCCGCGACGAGTGGCCGTAGCCCTGCGCCTTCGGCGCCGAGGACAAGCGCATTCGGCCGTGACAGATCAACAGCGCCAATTTCCATTTCTGCGTCGCCTGCAAGTCCGAGTGTCTCGTAGCCGAGATCGGCAAGGGCTTCGAGACTGCGGGCAATATTCACGGCTTTAACGCATGGCACGATCTCAATCGCTCCCGCCGCGACCTTGGCGAGAGCGCCAGCGAGCGGCGGCGTGCGGCGTTCCTGGACGATGACGGCCTTTGCGCGAAAAGCTGCTGCGCTTCGAAAGATCGCGCCGATATTCTGCGGGTCAGTGATCTGGTCGAGCACGACGACCGGGCGCCCTGGTTCGGCTGGTGCGCACACGTCTTTCAATCGTGCACGCGGCAGGTCAAACGCCTCGGCGGCAATGCCCTGATGGACCGCGCCGGCGGGCAGCAATTTGTCGATGGCGCCGGGTTTCAAATCCTCGATCCGGCTGACGCTGTCAGCCGGCAAGTCCCGCGCGAGAAGCCAGTCGGCGGCGTTTTTCGTTGCGGCCACCCGGCGCACGCGCCGGTCGGGATTAGCGAGCGCCGCCGCGACCGCATGGCGGCCATAAAGCCACAGGCGCGCAGGGGCGTCGCCGCGCCGCGGCGGCTTTTTCCCTGATGCCCTATTTGACGTTTCAGCGCTGTCGGTCACGGGTGAACGCCTAGCGGGAAATGCGCGTTAAACATAGCAAAAAGACCATCAACGGCGCGCAATGCGACACGGTTGCGCCATTCGCCCCGCGCCGCTATAGACCCCGTTCCCAAATGGCGGCGCCGGCGACTCAGGTGGCGTTTCCATGATGCCGCGATAGCGATGCCTCGCCGTCTTCGGTCCTCGTGGAGGGGTGGGAGAGTGGTTAAATCCACCAGACTGTAAATCTGGCCGCTTAGCGTACGATGGTTCGAATCCATCCCCCTCCACCATTCATTTCCGCGCTCACTCCGGTCCAACGAAAGTTCGCTGTGAACGGCGCGCCACCGCGGCTTTTCGGGGTTTGCAGAGACCAGACCGGAGACCTTCACTGAGCACACGGCGGATTTTCGGGTGTCGTCTCTAATGGGCGATTTGGAGGTCCAATCAACCGGCGTGGTGATGGTCGTCTGTAGGAACTGATTGTAGACACAAAGATGAGTCTTAAATTTCGCGGGACGTTCCAAGCCCAAAGAGATTGCGTTGCTCGGCCCAACTGGGCGGCAGGTCGCGCAGTCGGCGCAACTGGTTTGCCGAGACCTTAGCTGTTCCGCCGTGAAGTGTGTCCAGCACATCCGGCGCCAGGAAGGCGAGTTGAACCTCGCGGCTAATCTCGCTTGGCGGTCGGGCTGCGTCCTCGGCAATCTGACGGAGTGTTGTCTTCGGCCCTGAGAACCATTGTTCCTTCCAATAGAACGCGCGGGCGAGAAGATCGCGCATGGCTTTGGATGCCGCGCCGGCTTCAACAGTCTCGCCCAGGATCAGCCGAAGACCCTGACCGCGCGGCCCGATGTCTATTGATGATTGGATTATGACTGACTCGTTTATGGGGAGCGTTCCATCACAATCGATAAGCTGATCAGCGGCGAGGGTGATGGCGGCGCCATCCTGATCAAGGTCAATGCGGATAATACACGCTGCCCAATTGTGGATGCGTTCGCGTGGGGTGCGTGATGCTTCATCGTTGATCAATCGATCAAGCGCCTTGCGGGCCCGGCCGTGATGGTTTGCGCTTGTGTTCTCGGCAAGGATCGACGTCGTCGCCTCCGCTGAACGGATCCATTGATCCAATGCCGTCACGAGAGACGTCTCGAGCTTGTCGGCGGGAACGCGCCAACGGGTCTTTGAGGCTTCATCGCCAGTCTCAGTGAGTTTGGTGATGTAGTAGCGATGGCGCCGACCGCTCCTGGTTGAAAACGTCGGCGTTAGTCGATCGCCATCAGCGAACAGCTTGCCAACGAGAGGGTTGCGTTTGGCTGTCGCGATGCCGGTTCTCTTCGCCGCCGCTTCGCGCATGGTCTGAACCGCGTTCCAGGTCTCGCGATCGATGATCGCTTCGTGAACGCCTTCACAAAGCGAATCGCCGGCGCGCACATATCCCGCATAGATCGGATTGGCGAGAAGCCAATATAGCGGGCCCCGGGTGATGGGTTTACCGCCGCGCCCGCCGCCACGCTCACCGGGGTGTTTTTTTGTGACCAGCCCTTCAGCGCGGGCGATCTCGATCACCTTGCGGGCGCATCCAAGGTCGCGATAGGCGTCAAATAAGCGCCTGACGGTCGCTGCTTCGGCCGCGTTAATGACCAGCGCCTTGTCCACATTGTCATAGCCGAGGGGCGGATTGCCGCCAGTCCAAAGTCCTTTCTTTCGTGATGCGGCGATCTTGTCGCGAATGCGTTCGGCCGTAACCTCGCGCTCAAACTGCGCAAAGGATAAAAGCACGTTGAGGGTGAGACGCCCCATGGAACTGGACGTGTTAAACTGCTGGGTGACGGAAACGAATGAGACCCCATGTTTATCGAAGCGCTCTACGAGCTTTGCAAAGTCGGCAAGGGATCGGGTCAACCGATCGACTTTATAGACGACGATAATATCGATCCGGCCCGCCTCGATTTCGGCGAGTAACGCTTGCAGCCCCGGGCGATCCGTATTGCCGCCCGAAAGCCCGCCATCGTCAAAGCGGGCTTTGACGCGGCGCCAGCCTTCATTGCGTTGCGATGTTATATACGCCTCGCAAGACTCCCGCTGAGCGTCCAAAGAGTTGAATGCCTGATCAAGACCTTCTTCAGTCGACTTGCGAGTATAGATCGCACAGCGCTTCAGATCACTCATGATGCAATGCGCGGCGAGCGCAGCCCAAAGAAGGCCGGGCCATTGCGTTTAACGCCTGTGATCGCAAAGGCGACAGCCGAGAGTGACGTGAACCGCTCGCCGTCCAGGTAACATCCGTCATCGGCCACATAGACCTCATAGCTCCGGCCGCGCCATTCACGCAGCAAACGTCCGCCTGGCTTTAAGGATTTGCGCGGCTTCGCCGGTGCTCTTTTTTGCGCAGCGTCGATTGCCGCGCGGCTGTTCAGGCGCGCGATCCGGTCGGCGCGAACGCCAAAGGCTTTGCGTTGCATCTCATAGGCGATGGCCAGGATCAGGAGCTTCCGACCGATCCGCTTGGGCGGGGCGTCGCCGCTGATCGCTCGATACCTTGCTTTCAGATCGTTGAATGAGAGTGCATTGAGACCGTCTATCTCTTTGCAAATACGTTCATGAGTTTCCGGCTCGCTCATGACGCCGTCCTCACAAAGTAGCGGCGCTCGCCCTTGCCGTTGGTCTCAGCAAAAAGTTTTAACCCAAGACGTTTCTTGACCGTTCCCGATAGGAAGCCGCGCACCGAATGGGCCTGCCAGCCGGTGAGATCAATCAACTCGTTGAGGCTGACGCCGGTCTTGCGGCGCAGCCTTGTAATGATGAGGTCTTTCTTGGTTTTCGCGCGGGGATCTCGCGCCTTACTCTTGGTTTTTCGTTTCTTCGGCGGTCCCGCCATATCTGTCTCCTTGCCTGTTGCACTGCGACAAGCCCGGCGCCGGAACGGTCGGGCGGGAGCGGCGCGAGGGTGGAAAAGCGCGCATTGACAGCAACGCTCAGACCCCACGATAAGTCCAGTCGAAAATAGTCTCTGTGCGGTCTAATATATGTTGACTGTGTCAGACTGTTGAGTGGTCATGGCGTTATGTGTGAACCGGCGTGGAGCATTGACACCGTGTGAGGGAAATCGGCTTTTTTCTTTACCTAAAATTCGCGCCGGTTCCGCGCTATCGTCTCCATAATCAACATCCCGTTACCGCTGTCTCAAAACAGGCGGCGTGAACCAAAAGGTCCAAGGGCGTAATTTTCGGTCGCAGCTAAGCACAGGATTCGCCAACATGTGTGGATATAGGCTTGTGGATGCCCGCTCAGTACCAGTTGTCTTTCATCGCAAGGGTGCATGTGTCAACGGGGTCAAGTACGCCAAGCCAAGCTTCGATTTTTGGCAATTCCCAAGCGAAATAAAAGCGGCATGCTTGCAGCTTGCCCGAAATGAAATCCATGTCGGCTTCAGGCGAGGCGCGCAGAGCAAGAGCGGACCGGGCTTGGTCAAGCCATAGCCATCCGACAACGATATGACCGAAAGCCTCAAGATACGCAGTTGCGTTCGCGAGCCTCTCGTCGACATCGCTTAGCGCGTGAAGCGCTTCAGTAACGCAAGAAATACGCTTCCATGTATGATCCAGCATATTCGCGTGTGGCGCCAATATTTCGTCCTCGCGAGCGGCGGTAATCGTAGTTGTGATGCGCTCGGACAGCAATGCCAGCCCGTCGCCGCGCGCCACCTTACGGCCTAAAAGATCAAGCGCCTGAATGCCGTGTGTTCCTTCATGAATGGGATTGAGGCGATTGTCGCGATAGAGCTGTTCTACCGGATAATCGCGCGTGTAGCCTGCTCCGCCAAGCACCTGGATAGCAATGTCATTGGCGGCGAGGCCCCATTGTGATGGCCAGCTTTTTGCGACGGGCGTAAGCAAATCGAGAAGCGCGTGTGCGTGCTTTGCTGCTTTGTCGGCAATCCGGGTTTCGTCAAAAAGCTTGGCACAGTATAGGACAAGTGCGAGCGAACCTTCCGCATAGCACTTCGCCGCGAGGAGCATCCGCTTAACGTCGGAGTGCGCGATAATAGGTGTCTGCGGCGTTGAGGGATCGCGTGCGCTTCGCAGTCTGCCCTGCAGTCGCTCACGCGCGTAATCCAATGCGTGAAGATAACCGGAATACCCCATGGCGGCGGCGCCCAGGCCGACTCCGATGCGGGCCTCGTTCATCATATGAAACATATAGGCGAGGCCCTTTCCGGGTTCCCCAATGATTTCGCCGATCGCGCCGGCTTCTCCTTCCGGCGTAAAACGGCCTTCGCCAAAATTGAGCGCGCAATTGACAGTGCCGCGATAACCCATCTTATGGTTGAGCCCGGCAAGAGCGACGTCATTTCGTTCGCCCAAATTTCCGTGAAGATCGACTAGGCGCTTTGGCGCTACAAAAAGTGAGATGCCTTCCGTGCCAGGAGGCAATTTGCCGTCAGAATTGGGAATTTTCGCCAGAACGGCGTGAACAATATTGTCGGTTAGCTCGTGTTCGCCTCCGGAAATCCACATCTTGGAGCCGAATATGCGATAACGCCCGTCTGGCATAAGCAGCGCGCGTGTTCTGATGTCGGCGAGGCTCGAGCCAGCCTGCGGCTCGGACAAGCACATCGTGCCGAAAGCTGCGCCCTCCATCATCGGTTTGACAAACCGATCAACAAGGTCGGCGGCGCCATGTGCAAGCAGCAGATTGGCGTTCGCCTTGGTGAGAAAGGCGTACCCAATTGAACCGGCATTTGCGGCAAACATATAGGCCATGCCAGCCAGATCTACAGACGTTGGAAGTTTCATGCCGCCGATATCTTCATTTTGAGTAGCTGCCATCAAACCAGCTTCTGAAAATGCTTCGAGCGCCTTTTTTATTTCAGAATTGAGAGTAACGCGCTCGCCGTCAAACTGCGGCTCATACTCGTCGTTTTTTCGGTTATGCGGTGTGAAATGAGCCTTAGCGATGGATTCAAAGAGGTCGAGCGTTGCGCTTATTGTGAACCGGGAATGATCAGTGAAGGGAGCGTGTTCAATGATTGATTCAATCTGCAGCCAATCGAGCAGCAAAAAATTAACGTCGCGCCTAGATATGAGGCATTCGTTTGAGTTGCTCATCTCGATTGCTCCCAATTACATTTAAATCATCAGTATCGCAATTGTCTTACAGGTCTGAAAACTTCCTGTCGGTTTGATCAGGACATACGTATGTGAGTCCGGATGTTGGCGTTGAACAGATGTCTTCACGGAGGATATTTGAGATCTCTGAAACCTAATAAGAGAAGCGGTCCAACGCCAAAGCGAAAAAAAGCCCCATAGAAATCGATGATGGCACCTACCTATCGCTCAGTTGAAGCTGTCGCATCTTGAAGGCACGCAGTTGATGGGCGCCTTACTCCGCAGACATTTCCTGGCTTTTGTATTGTCGCCAAATTTCGCTCGTAATATAGGCTTTTAATGCGTGCGCCTCGTCGGCAGAGATATAATCGCCAAAGTCAGGCATGCCGGATTGAACGAAGACCCCTTGCCTTATGATCGCATCGAACGCTTCAGGCGGCAATGACGGTACTCGGGACAGGTCCGGTATCGATCCTGATCCGCCCACAACCCGGTATCCATGACAAAGTTCACAGCCGTTAGCATCCCATATGCGTTTCCCACTTTCCGCCAGTTCTGGTGTGGGCTCGGCGACTGAGGGCCGTTCGATGGGCGTCGCTTCTAAACTGGGTTTCGGCAAACGTGCATTGCCATGGAGCGAAAAAGCTAGAAGGCGTGCCGGCCCGTCAGCACGATCCGAAAAATCAGGCGCAAAGCTTACGGCTGAAGTTGAACCTGATCCAGCTGCAACAAAAATCATCTGCACGCCATCAACGATGGCGGTGCTTGGCGCACCGAGCACGCCGGAAATCGTAGAAAACGACCACAGGAGTTCGCCGGTTCTGGCTTCATACGCGTTAAGCGTTCCCTTGGTGCTCCCCTGGAGAACAATATTGCCGGCTGTCGTAAGAACGCCCCCCTGATAAGGCCTCCCAATTTTCCGCCGCCATTGCGGGCGCTGCTTGATCGGATCCCAAGCCAATAGCTCGCCACTGAACGGGCCGCCGTTCTCTTTCGAATAATAGAAGTTTACCTCGGTGAAACCGACCAAATTATTTGGGTTCGATGTCATCAGAGCCGGATAGTCCGAGACTGGGATGTAGACCAAGCCTGATTGCGGGCTGAAACTCATGGGCATCCAATTGTGAGCCCCCATAGGACTGGGGGACACAACCGCTCCACCTTCGCCTTTCAACCAGTATTGCGCGTCATCCAATTTCATCGGGCGACCAGTTTTCATATCGACACCTGACGCCCAATTAATATCAACAATTGGTTTCGGTTCATTCAACAGGTCACCTGTCCGCGCGTCATGAACATAGAAGAAGCCGTTCTTCGGCGCGTTCATAACAACCGCGCGCTGTTGGCCTTCCATAGTGAGATCGGCGAGTACTATGGGCATCGTCGAAGAGTAGTTCCAGCCGTCCTGCGGCGTGGTTGAATAATGCCAGACGTACTCCCCCGTATCAGCTTTCAGCGCGACAATTGCGGCGGTGAACAACTCATCGCCAGTCGGGTTGCCACGCAACCTCGGATCAAAGGGGGAAGCGCCATCCGTTCCGATGATGACGAGGTCTGTGCGCGGGTCGTAGGTAATACCCTCCCACACGCTGCCGCCGCCAGCGTTTAACCAGTAGCTTTCACCCCAAGTCTTTGAGGCCATCTCCATAGTCTTGTTTTCGAAGCCCAATGCGGGATCGCCGGGTATCGTATAGAACCGCCAAAGATGCCTACCTGTTGCAATATCGTAGGCGTCGACATGCGGACGGCCGGCCTTGGAATCTGCATCGGCGTTGCCGATAAAAACCTTGCCGTCCCCAACCCGCGGGGCACCCGTAATCGTCCTGCCCTCATTCGTATCGCAGGACCGCACCTCCCAGATTTTTTCGCCGGTAAATCGGTTAAGCGCAAAAAGGCGACAGTCGCCCGAAGCTTTTAGGACTTTGTCTTCCCATACAGCGAGGCCGCGGCTTAAACGCGCGCCCCAGGAAGGAACGACGCCCAATGGAAACTCGATTTGCGCGTCGAACTCCCATAATTGTTCTCCCGTTCTGGCGTCGTGCGCCCATGCTTTGCCCAGTCCGCCGCTTTGATAGATAACACCATCGACCACGATCGGCACACCGGTAAGGCCATCCCGTGTCGGAATGTCCGCGTACCACTCAAGTTTCAGATCACTAATATTGTTGGAATTGATTTCCGAGTGCGTGCTAAAATGCTGCTCATAGTCGTTGCCGCCGATGAGCTTCCAATCGGAGCTTTGTGCTCCCGTGCGTTGGGCTGGTGGAGACCAGTTATCCTTCCCACCACGCGGTTCGCAACCGCATACGATAAATGGAAGAATTGCTACAAATATGTGAAGGGGCTTGATCATTTTTTTCAGTTTCGCGGCAACCCTTGCAAAGGCGCCCCTGCACTACGTGCAGGGGCGTGAGTATTCAGGGAGGAGTTATTTTAGAATTCTTTTCGGATGGAAACGCCCCACCACCGTGGTTTTGCAAAACTTCGAATGACAAAACCGCCAGAGGCAATAAGGTCAAATGCATAGTTCCCGCGATCCACATCACTGATGTTATCGACAAAAGCAGCGAGTTCTAAGCCTTGATCCTCGAAACGATAAGCTACCCGCGCATTGTGAACAAAAGACGCCTCTACGAATGTTGCAAGGTTATTTTCGATTGATGTGAAGCGATCGCCAATATAATCAAAGCTCCACTGGATCGAAGCCGAACCTGGCCCAACATCAAAGCTTTTGTTGATAAGCCCGTTGACGGTCCATCGTGGTGTCAAAACGCTCTCTTGGTTTACGACGCCAGCGTACGCGGTCGGAACATCCTCTAGCTCGGATTCGAGATAAGACGCTCCAAACGTAATGTTTAAGCTATCGACGGGCGTTGTGTTTATTTCAACCTCGCCGCCATAAAATTCCCCATCATAATTGCCGACGACGCCCTGCAGGCCATTGAAGGCAAACCCTTGGAAGTCTTCGTAATCATAATAGAATCCGCTCGCATTAAATTGGATACGGCGGTCGGCGAGACTAAGCTTGGCGCCAGCCTCGTAAGCCCAAAGAATTTCGCTGCCAAATGGTGTTTCCGGAATCGTCAAGTTTCCCGAAACATTGGTGTTGAAGCCTGGGCCTTTCTGGCCGCGTGAGGCGCTGACGTAAAAGAGCGTATTATCGGTTGGCGTATAATCAAGCTGCGCTTTTCCCGTCCAAAGGTCGTCTTCCACAGTGGCGAGGTCGCCAACTGTTTCCGGGCTGAAATCGTAAGCGAGAAATGGAGGATCAAATACTGTCGTACCGGTGCCGCCGGAATACCCGTTGCCAAGCTCAAGAAAAAACACCTTGGAATCGATGGATTTCTTGTCTCTTGTATAGCGAAGCCCAAGCGTTCCTCGCAGTTTGTCAGTGAACGAGTATTCGGCCTGACCGAAGAAAGCGTAAGAGCTAGTTTTTTGTGCAAGCTGATTGGTGTCGGAAAATGCGAAATCGTCACCGGAAAGAAGCGGGAATACGAAATCAATATTCGAGGTCTGGTCGATATTTAGGTAGAAAAAACCAGCGGTCCAGAAGAGTGAACCCATCTCGCCGTTTGCGCGCAGTTCCTGCGTGAATTGGTCTAGTTCTTGAGCAAAGGGAAACTGGCAATAGTCGAGGGGTCCGCCGTCGCAGTCCTCGTTGTAGTCAAACTCAAAGTGCGTGTAATTCGAGATCGATGTGACCGAGACTTTATCACCAGACCACTCAAGTTTTAGCGTGGGCGATATGCGCTCGTTCGTGAAAAAGCCTACATTGTTGAAGCTGCCAGTTTGCGCATCTTCAAACGGATCGCGATATCCTACAAAATCATTCCCGGGCCCTGTTCCATAAGCATCGACATCAGCTGGAAGCGGCGCGGGAAGGCCTGATCCATCAAGATAAAATGGCTCTGCTTTGTACAGTCCCGCTTCGTGCTCGGGCTTTTTGTCATAGGAAATGATCAAATTAGCGACAAGTTGATCGGATAAGTCGGCTTCAAGCTGTCCACGAACGCCAAAGAACTTCGTTTCAAAAGAGTCAACGCTTCCAGGGTTTTCGTTCTTGAACCACCCATCGGCGTCCTCGAATCGCCCAGACAATCGACCTCGAAGTCCTTCTGCAAGAGGGCCGCTAATCGCTGATTCTACATGAACGCTGTTAAAACGACCATATCCGACTTCAGCGTATCCCTCGAATTCATCGGTAGGCGAACGACTGATGAAATGAGCCAGGCCGCCGCTGGAAGCGCGCCCGAAAAGTGTTCCCTGCGGGCCTCGCAACACTTCCACGCGCTCAAGGTCGTATATGGGAAACGCCGCTGCAGACGACGATGCTATATAGACTTCATCAATGTAAATTGAGTTCGGCGACTCTTGGGTGGCGGAGTAATCCGATTGCGAGATTCCGCGGATCGTGAGGTTGGCTGCGACGCCTCCACCGGCAGTGGAATCTAGCAGGACGCCGGGTGCAACGCGTAATAAATCCTTTGACTCGCGCACGCCGGCTTCGCGTAATTGATCGCCTGACTTGGCGGTAATCGAAATGCCAATATCATCTGCATTTTGTTCGCGCTTTTGCGCCGTCACAACGATCGTGTCAGTCAGATTTTGTGCTCCCGCAGCGCCCACCGAAATAGTCGCGACTGCAAGCATTGAAACGGAAACTTTTAGATCGCGCAGTAGACGGTGTTTCCAGCAATTCGAAGCCATGGTTTTTACCTCCGTGTCACCATTTATCTAAGTCGCCCATCCCCTCCCGCACCGTCAAAGCGGATGCTTTACGCTGCGTATTGTGACGACAGGTTCGTGATTGCGATAATAGGTAGTACAAGACTGTAATACAATAAGTAAATTCAATTTGCGTTTCTATAGAACATTGAAAATATTGGATTTTATTGAATGAATCGAACCGTTGCCAATTGGCAACGCGCACTCAAGCAACTTTTCGGGCTAGCGAATAGTCGGCCTGATGCATGTCTGGGTTACTGTTTGATTCGCGTGCAGAGCTTCCCTGATGGAAGGAGCAAAACTCTCTATTTCAATGTATGAGCAAAAGATGTTGGCACGACGGTTTGGCGGACACGTTAAATGGTTTCCAACAAGTTGCCCAAGGCCTGCAGCAGCGAGCTTGTCTTGCTACTCGGTCGCAGCTTCACTTCTCGCAAATGCTTCGTCTGAAAGATCCGCGATGGCCTGACGTATGCGGCGTAAATGTTGAACCGTAAGTTTCTCGGCTTGAGATGCGTCGCCTTTCGCCACTGCGTTCGCTATTCCCGCATACTCTTCAATATGAAGCATTCTGTCTTCGCTGTCGAAAAACGGATAGAATTGCATTCGCAAAAGCTGTATCCGCATCGTCGGAAGGATAAGCGGCAATTGAGAATTGCCGCTGATTGTCATAAGTGTATTGTAAAATTCTCTGCGCTGATTGAGGAGATCATCAGAATTTTCTTGCCTTAATAAGTAAGGCTCAAGAGCCTTATTAAAAAGCGCCACATTCTCAGTAAGTTTCAGCGTAGAAATTCGTCTTGCCGCCAATTTTGCGATTAAGCCGCCCAATGGTTCAACGGCTTGCATTAAATCTATCGCTTCTTGACGCGTGAATTGTGCGACGATAGCGCCGCGGTGAGCCTCCCGACTTACAATTCCAAGCGCGTCAAGGCGTTTTAGTGCTTCTCGAACGGGGCCGCGACTGACATTTAGTGTTCGCGTAAAATCCATTTCAACAAGGCGTTGACCAGGGACAAAACGCCCACGCATTATATTATTGGTGATGTATTCAACGACCCTATCCGAAGAGGAGAGGTCTAGGCCGCGGTCAGTATCAGCGGCGGCAGGCTTGGAAGGCGCGCTTCTCTTTGGTGGCGTTGACACTAACCCAGTTTGGGACACTTTTGGTCTAGCCTTTTTGGAAGAACTGATTTTGGAAGCCATCTTTATTCCTAACCGCTAACTGTACTCATGCTATATAACCAGCACAGGATTGAACTACAATCAGGTTAGCAACAATCCTATCGCTCTTGACGCTTGGCTAAGGCCAACGGCCGCAGGTCCTGGCTATAATTTCGTGACAGTCCGCGGAGAGCTGGATTTCGAAGGTTTTAGCTCATTATCCTGCTGTTTTGCCTAACGTGATCAATTGAGGATGCACTTGGAGGGGCCCAAATGTCACTCGAAGCCGCCATGTTTGAACTGTCGTCAAATTTGCTCGCAGCAAGGGTGCCAATATCCAATAATGTCCTACGATATTGCATACTTTTGATTGACTCCCTAATAGGGTTGGTGGAAAATACACATAGGTTCGGTTCCGCAATCTGTTTGGTGCGGTCGTTTTGGCGCGCTCGTATGCGGCGCATGCCCGCCAAAAAGAATTGTAATCGAGGGATTGAAAATTGACTGAACAGGACAGAAATCCCAAGTTGGTTTCCAATGATATTCAAGCAATCATTGACGACTTTAATGCAAGTCGTTGGCGTACGCTTGAACTTGAGTATCACGGCGTCAAGCTTTTTCTGAGCAAAGATATCGGTGCTGCGCCGAACTGGTCGACCTCGGAATCTACATCTCCAGCTGTGACAAAGGGTGGTGCGCCGCCATCTCAATCCCTTGCGGCGCCCGCCGATATTCCTGCGGCACGTGGCGCGCTCGAAGATGGGCAAGTTATTGTCAGCGCTCCTTCGCTCGGGACCTTCTACCGTTCTCCAAAACCTGGAGCTCCGCCATTCATACAGATTGGCGACGATGTTGAAGCGGAAACAGAGCTTTGCCTGATTGAAGTCATGAAGCTGTTCACCACACTGCGTGCGGGCGTCAAAGGTAAAGTCACTGAAATACTCATCGAAGATGGTGTAATGGTTGAGAACGACCAACCGCTTTTTGTTATCGACACCAATGGATGATCCCAAAGTGTCTCACCCGCGACTCTTTATTGCGAACCGCGGGGAGATTGCGCTGCGTATAATACGCGCCGCGCATTCACTTGGTATCGAAACGGTGCTTGGCGTTTCAATGGCGGATAAGGATAGCGTAGCAGCGCGCGAGGCGGAACGTAGCGTTGTGTTGGGGCCGGCAGCGTCACGCGACTCGTATCTCAATCTTAATCTAGTGGTGCACGCGGCGATATCGACAGGATGCACCCACATCCATCCCGGATACGGCTTCCTGTCCGAGCGTCCCGATTTTGCTGAGCTTTGTGCGGCCGAAGGGTTAGTGTTTGTGGGGCCACGCCCGCAAACTGTTCGCGCCGTCGGCGACAAGATTTCCGCTAAAGCTGTGGCTGACGCTGCAAAAGTGCCGCTGACGCCAGGAAGCGGAAAACTTAACTCACTCAAACACGCTTTGGAAGTTGCGGATGAAATTGGATATCCTGTAATCACGAAAGCGTCTGCCGGCGGGGGCGGTAGAGGCATGCTTGTTGCGTATGACGCCGATGCTCTGCGCCGTGTCTATGACGAGGCATCGACGACCGCTCGCGAGGCTTTCGGCGATGATACTCTTTTTCTGGAAGTTTATGTCGAACGCGCTCGTCATCTGGAAGTGCAATTGTTCGGCGATGGGCAGGGGCGCGCGGTCCATTTCGGCGAGCGCGATTGCTCAATCCAGCGTCGTTACCAAAAGATGATTGAGGAGGCGCCGGCAGACATCCTCGGCGATGACCTGCGGAGCGAACTACGCGCCGCGGCTGTCAATCTACTCGCCTCAATCGATTATCTCAACGCTGGGACTGTTGAATTTCTATATGACGAAGGTCGTCAGAAGTTTTATTTTATGGAAGTCAATGCGCGCATTCAGGTGGAGCATCCCGTCTCCGAGCAGATTTCTTCGCATGATCTCATTAAACTGCAGCTGGGGCTTGCGACAGGAACAATAATGCTCCCAGAGCAGGAAGCGATTAGTCTTAAAGGGCATGCCATCGAGGCTCGAATTCTTGCAGAAGATACAAATCGCAATTTCATACCTAGCCCTGGCAAAATAACCCGTTGGGTTCCAGCGACGGGACCCGGCGTCCGAGTTGATTCCGCTGTTCAGGAGGGTTCGACCGTACCGCCTTACTACGACAGTATGATTGCTAAGCTGATCGTTTCCGGTGATGATCGCACGCACGCAGTCGATCGAATGTCCGAAGCTCTCAAACGCTTTGAGGTGGAGGGAATTGCGACCAACATTCCGCTGTTGCGGGCGATCGTCGATCATCCTGATTTTCGCGAAAACAGCATCAGCACAAAGTGGTTAGAGAATACGCTTCTCCCCGGATTCCAAGCAGAAAGGGCCAACTAACTATGGCGCATATAGAATTTGTCGACGAGACCTTTCGCGACGGACAGCAGAGTCTTTGGGGCATGCGGATGCAAGCAGGGATGGCGATTCCCGTTGCATCGACTCTAGATCGAACCGGTTTTCGCCGCATTGAATATGGAGGCTCAAACTATTTCGAAGTGATGGTTCGTTACTGTCAGGAAGATCCATGGGCCGGTATGGATGCTGTATTGGAACAGATGCCCAGGACAGTGATCCGCAGCGGTATGCGATCCAACGCTATGGCTACTTTTCGTACCTCACCTGATGCGCTGATGGATGCTTGGATGCGTCAGAATTGCCGACACGGCGTGCGGAGCATGTGGATATATGACTTGCTCTACAATATCGACAAGATGACCCGTCTTGCTAAAGTCGCCAAAGAATTTGACACCGAGGTGGCTGGTTCACTCATGTACACGCTCTCGCCCGTACATGACGATGCATATTATGCCGACAAAGCGAAGAAGCTCGCCGCATGTCGCCATATCGATACGCTTTTGCTGTATGACACGGCTGGCGTTCTCACCAAAGAGCGAATGTCTACTCTGATCCCTGCCATAATTGCCAACAGCAACGGTAAGCCGTTGGAGTTTCATGGAAACAATTTGCTTGGCATGTCAGCTAAAAATTATCTTGATGCCATCGAACTGGGAGTGAGCATCATCCACACGGCCAGCCGCCCAATGTCAAATGGCCCGTCAGTCCCATCCACGGAGTTGATGGTCAATAATATAGAAATACTCGGTCATACGCATAATCTTGACAAGGATTTGTTTGCGCCAATCGCAGATCATATGGAGCGTGTCGGCAAGAGAGCAGGTTTCCTGGTCAATCAGCATGGAGAATATAATATTTTATCGATTCAGCACCAGATTCCCGGCGGGATGATGGGGACGCTACGCGCCCAGCTCGAACGTCACGGTATGTCCGATAAAATCGACGAGGTTTTGACGGAAGTTGCGGTCGTGCGCCGCGAGCTAGGCTATCCCGGCATGGCCACACCCTTCAGCCAGTTGGTCGGAATCCAGGCTGTGTTAAATCTTGTAAATGGTGAGCGTTATAAAACTGTTCCTGACGAAATCATTGAATATGCGCTCGGCTACTACGGTCAAACAGTGGCGCCGATCGAGCCTGATGTTCTGGATCGAATTCTGAACAGCTCACGTGCCAAGACTGTACGCGAGAATCCTCCAGAACAGCACACGCTGGCGGAACTTCACAAGAAATATGATACGACAGACGATGACATGATGCTGCTACGCGCCATACTGCCTGAAACCGATCTCGAAAAGATGCGTGCGGCAGGTCCATTGAAACGCGACTATCCGACGATGTCGTCACCTGAGCTAGTGCAAGCGGCAAAGCTCCTCAAGATTGCAAACCTGCCAGCTATTCAGATGCAGTCTGAGAATCTCTCCATTTCGTTGAGAGTGTGACATGCCTAGTTCGTGGTAGTCGCGCTTTATGGCAAAATTACCTGGAAGAGAGCAGGTCGCTTCTCAGCGCCGGGCTACGGTCAATTCAGTATATTGTCGGCTGTGACCGCATTTCCCCGCTAAAGATCCGCACGAGTTTGCTTTGTACGCAATAGCGCTGCACGTCAAATCTGGCGGGGCTTGCGTTTCCGCGCTCAGAGTCATGAGGTCAGATTCTTTCGAATCGCCTCTATTTTTTCGGGAGGGCAATTCAGTTCAGAATCTGCGTATGCTTCAATGGAACCATGTCGAGAGCGTACTGCGTTAAAAGCACGACTTAAGAAAACCGGATCAACGCGTGTCACTATCCGGATGGCGTCTTCGGACAACCCCCTTCCGAATCTGTGTTCGATCTGGCTCCGCAGTTTCTCTACTTGTGCTTCGCTATCGGGCGCAGAATTTGTAAGTAGATATTCCGCCATCACGTCGTCGGGGTGCACGCCCAGTAGGGTCTGCAAAATTGCGACAATGAAGCCTGTTCGATCTTTGCCTGCGGCGCAGAACACGAGTGAGGGCCCATCTGATGCAGCAATTGCCTCTAGATAGTTGGCGTAAACCTTCTGAAGGTGAGGGCGAAAGGGCAAGTCTTCATAACGTGACGCAAATTCTTCCTTCATGCTGGCGGCATCCTTCGTTGTGGATGCGGCCTCCTCATGAAACGCGATTTTGGCAGATTCGCCGTCCGGTTCGAAAATCCGGGCATTCATTGGTTTCGGCCAGCGGCAAGGCGACTTGGCGCGCTCCGACGTTCCGCGAAGATCGGCAAGAACTACAGGTGAAATCTGCTCGATAACCCTCAAATCGTTGAGGCTCGCCTCGGATGTGTCTCCTGAACGAAAAAGTCTGCCCGCCGCCAAACGACCGCCGCCAACGATAGCGTATCCGCCAAAATCTCGCAGATTGCGGATACGCTCTGTTTTCAAGAACCGGTCGGGTGCGTCTTGAGCAACATACATATCAACACCGCTCGATAATCTAATGTCGGCGTGCAATTGCAGTCGGCCAACTATTGTATTACATTATTGTATAACCTGATGTAAAGGTCAAGAGGGCGCCCATGAACACGGCATCAATCCTAGTCAAGGCTGCGCGGACTTTTGGCGACCGGCCAGCAATGTCTGTCGGGGACGAGTTGTTCGCTGATTATGCGACGATGTCCTTGCGAGCAGCTAAAATTGCCGGCGGTCTTGCCAGCCTCCTTAACTTGCAGCGAAACGATCGCGTGATGCTGGCGATGCGCAATTGCCCACAGTATTTTGAATTGCTTTTTGCAATCTGGCATGCCGGTCTCGTCGCTGTTCCGGTTAATGCCAAATTACACGCCAGAGAAATGGCCTGGATTGCTAACGATAGTGAAGCGAAAGTTTGCTTCTGCACTCCTGACCTCTTGAACCACGTGATTACCCTTGCCGCAGAGATGCCATCGGTTTCACGCTTTGTCTGCGTCGGAGACGACGAATACGAAAGCCTGGTCAGCGAAGCTGTCGCTTGCGCTGATGCTGATCGAGATGATCTGGCCTGGATCTTTTACACCAGCGGAACGACGGGACGCCCGAAAGGCGCCATGCTGACCCATCTCAATCTCCAGCTCATGTCCTGGAGCTACCTGTGCGATTTTGATCGAATTAGTTCGCACGATTCAATGTTGCACTTGGCGCCGCAATCGCACGCGTCGGGGCTGCTTGCCTTGCCGCACATAGCCAAAGCCTCACATCAGATTCTTCCACCCAGTGGCGGTTTTTACCCAGGGGAATTGGCGACGCTTATTAATCAAAATGATAGCCTTACGTTTTTCCTCGCCCCAACGATGCTTCGCCGCGCCATCGAACATGGGGGTGTCGCGCGTGCGCATATTGAGAATGTAAGGACAGTTATTGGCGGCGCGGCCCCCTTTTCCGCAAGCGATATTCGCGATGCTTTGAACTTGTTTGGGCTACGCTTCACTAACGGTTACGGCCAAGGAGAATGTCCATGCTCAATCAGCATGATGCCAAAACATCTCTATAGCGAAGCATCGTCAGACGAGGAACTATCCTCAGTCGGAATCGCGCGGAGTGGAGTTGAAGTGGAAATTGTCGATCAGAATGGAAATCCTGTCGGCGCCAACCAGGTCGGCGAAATATCCGTCCGCAGCGATATCGTTATGCAAGGCTATCTCAATCGTCCTGAAGAGACACGAGAAACAATTGTGAATGGCTGGCTTAGAACAGGCGATCTAGGGGTGATGGATGAGAGAGGCTTTCTGACCCTCAAGGATCGATCCAAAGACGTAATCATCAGTGGCGGGTCGAATATCTATCCCGCGGAACTAGAGGCGGTCATCATACGCGTTCAGGGTATCGAAGAAGCGGCGGTGGTCGGTAAGCCCGATCCTGACTGGGGGGAAGTCCCCGTCGCCTTTGTCGTGACGGCGCCGGGCGTCAACATCTCGCCCGCAGAACTCGACAGGGCGTGCCTTGATAATCTTGCGCGCTATAAACGTCCTAAAAGCTATATTTTTGTCGATCAGTTGCCCCGGAACAGCACAGGCAAAGTTCTCAAGGGAGAATTGAGGGCCAAACTAAGCTGATGGAGCGCTTCCTGCGATTTTGCAAAGTAACATTTTCGGTTTCAGCGTCGGAATTTGCTCTGCGGTGGGCATTTTGCCCGGCATCGCGGAAATTTACTAGCGAAGACATTTTCTAAACTGACACGCAAGATTTGCGTCGTAAGGATATGTTGATGGGGCGTGTGTCACAAGTTTGCGCCCACTTTTGTCGGAAAAACAGGAACTAGATTTTGCTTACTTGGGTATGAATGTGTGATACCCGCAAACTTGGAATCGTTGCCGTTGCTTTGTTTGCTCTTCATCAGCAGATCAGTGATATAGATTATACGAGTGATTCCTATGAATTGACCGCATGTTGCTTCATTGAGATCGAAAACCATTTCTGCGTTGCGAGAGTTCAAAGCAAAGATACTCCACAAAACCGGACATTATGCGGCGGCGCGTTCAGTATGCCACTTCAAGGCAGCCAAGAGGAGAATGAGCGACGCCACGCAGGCGCAAATGCTGCCAATGTTAATCAGAGCGTAATCTACGGTAACAAAATTACCGGCAATCGCTGGACCGATGGCAATACCGCCGAGAGTGCACGCATTTACGAGCATGGCAGCGCTGTTTGAACTGTCAGCATGGGTTACTGCCGCGAACTGGAAGGGCGTGAGGATATTCCAGCCAAAACCGAAAAGTGAGCCAATCAGTACGAATTGGCCTACCGGTTTGATCGTTATGAAAAGCACAATTGAAATAAACAGAATTGCGTATCCAACATAAAGGGGACGGAGAAAGTGAAGCCGCGACCCAACCAGCGCAGCCACAACTCCGCCGGCCATTCCGGCCAGTAGAACGATCGAAAGACTGGATTCAACAGTAGCCGGTTCGCCGCCCCACGCGATTCCCATATACGCTAGAAAGCCAAAAATCGCGCCGGCGCCTGCAAAATAAAGTAGGGCCGAGGCAATAGCGAGCCAGCCAGGCCCACTGATTCGATCTGTATGCGGAAACACATCCTCAGGGCTGGAGGCGGGCAATGGCCGTGCCCCGCGCGGTAGCGAGAGGCAGAATAAATAGCCCAAGACAGAAATTCCCGCGATGAGAAGGAATAGTCCTTTGGCGCCCCAACCGCTGGCAATCGCACCCAGGAATTGCATTCCGATCGCGCCACTGCCAAGTTGAATGACGTTGAACATAGCCAGGTTGCGCGCTTCGTGCCCACCGCTTGCTAGCACAGCGTATACCATCGCCATCGAAATACCTGCCCCGGTCCCCGCGAGCGTTCTTGCTGCGATCAAGGATGGATAGCTGTTAGCCTGGCTCGCCAATATATTGCCGACGATGAGTAGCGAGACGCCTGCCATTGCAACACGTCGCCAACCGATTCGAGCTATGAGCGATGGCAGCATGGCGCAGCAAATCGTACCGAATGCAATACCGCCCATGTCGGCCAGAGCAATATATCCGGCCTGGGCTTCACTAAGTGAAAGCGTCCGTCCAAGGACAGTCAAGAAGACAGGAAGCGTATTAACGACGAGCACCGACAAGGCGCCCAAAAGCACTGCAGAGGCTATGGTCAACAGCTTGTTACGGTTTTGACCGTCATTTAGTGCAGACAACACCTGAGAGTAGGGCCCCTTCATGGCTGAGGGCCGCTTACTATTGTAGCTTTATCATTCGTATTGATCGAGCGCTGAAAGGCGCAATATGAATACCAAGTCTGAACAGTCAAAAATGTCCATACGAACAGAGCGATCGTAAAAAAGTTAAAAACAATGTTCGTTTCATCTCCAGGGATCGTATAGAAGTCATATATTGTCGCGATAGCTTGATTGGTCAACGCCACAAGAACCATCCCAAACGCAGGCAGAGTTTCCCCTTCTTTGAAAAGTTTGTAAGCGAAATACAAAAGGTAAATTGAGAACAAACTCCACATCAGCAAAAGGAAATAGGGAAGAAATTTAGCAAAAGGATCGGCGAGGATGATAAGTGTTCCAATGCAACTAAATACAAAAAAGAGAATGTCTGCACGAACAGAAGGGCGATAGCCGTGCGTTAGAATCATTAACCCCGCGACGGTGACAACCGGTATGCCGAACGCTCTGGAAAATGTGTCAAGAAATACAACGCCGGCATAGGTTATTGATGAATGAGTCAACACATAAATCATGAAATTAGTTGAAGAAATTGCAAGTACGAACCATTCAATTCCAATCAGGTAATTCTTGATCTTGCAGAATTTTACGCCGTAAACGGCTCCACCAACAGCAAGCGCAACAGCACCGATACAAATGCTCAGTGTTCTAGCATCCATTTATTTGCTCTCTGCTCGAATGTGAGGACGGCCGAGAGAAGAACAAACTTTTCCTACTCACTGAATGCCCCTTTCTTTTCATGCGCGTCCCAAGCTTCATTTGTAATATATGCAAAGAGTGCTTCCGCTTCCTCGTCCGACATATCCTCGAACGATGGCATGCCGCCGCCGTTCTTAGACATTATTCCGCCTTGCACGACGGACTTGAAATAATCCAAATTTAAAGGAGGCCGGTGAACAAGGCTTGGAATGCGTCCGCCCACGGCGTCGCCATGAAAGCCATGGCAGTCCACGCAGCCATAAGTCTCATAGATTACTTTGCCTTTTCTGGCGAGATCCGCATCCTGACGATTCGCTGAAGGGCGACCGACTGGTTCAACTTCAGCCAGTGGTGGATAATCCTTCATTCCGCCGATTCGGAAAGCCAAAAGGCGCGGTGGCGTACGGGACTTAAGTGTTGAGGTGTATCGAGAGAAATAGGATCCAGTTGCGGAAGCCGCACCGTTCCCGGTCGATACAATCAAATATTGGTCGCCATCAACCATTACCGTAGAGGGTGCAGCGCGGATAGCGCCTCCTGTTTGTTGACTCCAAAGCACTTTTCCCGATTTAGAGTCAAAAGCGGTAAGTCTGCCATCGGCCATTCCCTGAAAAACGATTCCGCCGCTGGTATGCAGTAGCCCCCCATTGATCGGCAGCTCGGCCTGCTGACGCCACTTCAATTGGTTAGAGAGAGGGTCCCACGCGACGATTTCACCACGGGCCTTCCACTCGGGGTCTCCGGAGCTACCGTAGTAAAAATCCATCAAAACTCCCCCGAGCAGGGCGGTTGGGTCGGGTGTTACCCTGGTCGGCATCACCATGACGGGAATATAAAGCAGATTAGCTTCAGGGTCGTAGGCCAGCGCTTCCCAGCCGTGGCTGCCTGCAAGGCTGGGTAGAACGATATTTGATTCATTTGGGCGTCGCCAATATTGACCATCAGGATTCGGAATAGGTCGACCTTTTGCGTCGAGGTCTATTGCCCAATTCATGTCGGTATAAGCGCTTCCTGATAGAAACGCTCCGGTCTTTGCGTCAAGAACATAGGCAAAGCCATTTTTAGGAACGCTCAAGACCACGCGACGCGATTGTCCGTCAATTGGCAAGTTGGCGACCATGATGCCAACAGAAGCATCATAATTCCATCCGTCATTTGGCGTCTGCTTGAAATGCCACTTATATTCGCCTGTAGTTGCATCCACCGCAACGATTGAGTTGGTGAACAATTCATCGCCTGCGTCAGGAGCGCGTTCGCTCGGATTGAAAGGCGATGGGCCGCCTATGCCGATGTATAGCAAGTTGAGTTCGGGATCATAAGTCATTGCGTCCCAGGCGCTGCCACAGCCATGAGACTTGTCGTACCATCCCGTGCCCCAGGTTTTTGCAGCCATTTCGTATAAGGGACTATCTTGATCCTTGGAGGGATCGCCAGGCACCGTATAGAATCGCCAGCGTTGCTCGCCGGTGCGATCGTCTAACGCGTCAACATATCCGCGCGTCATGCCGGTATCCATGCAGGCGTTGCCCGTGAAAACCAGCCCGGCCCCAACGCGCGGCGCAGCGGTGATTGCGTACATTTCTTTCGAATTGCAGGACGTGGCTTCCCATACCTTTTTGCCTGTTTTCTGGTCGACAGCCACAATGCGGCAATCCCCTGTCGCAATGATTGCGTTTCCGCCGGAAAGGGCGACGCCGCGGTTCATGCGTCTGCCCCAATAGCCGCTTAAAGAGGTGTCGCTAAAATCAGCGGTGTCTTCATAGGACCAAAGCAGCTTGCCCGTTTTGATGTCGTTGGCGAAAATCTGTCCACTGGGGCCCCCTTGAAAAATGACACCATCCTTAACAAGCGGATTGCCAACAAGACCATCAATGGCAGGCATCTCAACCCACCAGGCGAGGCCGAGTTGGTCAACGTTTTCGGTATTGATCGTCGAGAGCGGAGCGTGATGCTGCATCTCCGGCGTGTTTCCGAGAAATTCCCAATCTGTGTTTTGTGGGGCTGCGTCGTCGGGCTCGTCAGCATTGTTGCCGGAGCAGCTAGCAAGGAAAATAGATGATGTAACAAAAATCCAGGCAAGAAACCTTGCGGTGACTTTCATGCTGCGTTCGCCCATTCAGAAATCTCCCGCTTCGCTTCGATTGAAGCATGGTCGGTCACAACTTTCTGAATGCCCTTAAATCACCGTTAAAGTCAATAACAGAATGCAATAATGTAGGACAGTATTGCAAACATGTTGCTTGCAGGCTAGGGTGGCGGTTCAATGAATGACTGTATTGCGAAAGACTGCGGCGAGTTGCGGTTCTGGGGTGCAGCCTTTTGTGAGGCTAAATGTGTGGCGAGTCCCTTGTGACGGTTCCAGTTGACTCTGTTCGGACCGGGAGCCGGTCGGGTTTCGCCGGTAGGAAGTGTTGATGCCAAGCAAGCCAATAATCAATGAAATCTCAGTGGTCCGGCGCGCCTGGACACCCGAAGAAACTATTTCCCATATCCAAGCGCTTCCGATCTGGACAGGCGAGGTGAAAGTCGAGCAGAAATTTGGCGGTCTTCAGAACCGGACTTTCTTCATCACGGAAAACGACGGGCGGTGCTCGGTCGCTCGGGTGGGGTTTGACCAATATCGTACGCGGCAAACTTCAGTCGTAGAGTGTGTGAGGGCCGCGTACCGACTGGGACTTGGACCAGCGCTCCTTTACGCCGAACCAAATCTCTCGATCACCGCTTTTCAGGAAGGCGCGGGGATGTCACTCGAGCAGATGGGCGAGCCGGAAATTATCCGCACGATCATTGACCGAATGAAGGTATTACATAACGGCGGCTACGCGGTCCATGAAACGATCAGCTATTGGTGGCCGTTCGACACAATCCGCCGATATCTGAATGTTTGTGAAACTGGCAAGCCGTCGACTGGAAATGTCCCATCGGCATGGGCTGATCGCATCCCGCGCTATCGTAAGATTGTAGATGAACTGGAAGCGGCGATCGGACCCTTTATACCGAAGTTTACGCATAACGACATGGTTTTCGCCAATATGATTTTCAGCCCCGATGGCGACTTAATGTTCATCGATTGGGACGGCGGTGCATTCGGTCATCCGCTCTGGGACGTCGCGGAAATGTTGATGTGGGCGGAGGCGGACGAAGACCTCGCACGCATGGCGCTCAAGCTATATTTTCCTGACATGTCCTTAAAAGAGGAAAAGCAACGCCTGAAAGAAATTTACGCCTTTCAGGCTGCAGCAGGGCTGCGCCTTGTCACAGAGACAATGGAGAATGAACTTGATCCCTATTTTTTCCTTACGCCTGCCGAAATGGCGGAAAGCATGAAGCTTACACTTCCCGGTGAAAAGCCGGAGCTCGCTGGGTTGATCGATCTCATCGATCCGCGATTCGAAGAACTCTGGGAGCAATATCGGGGCCGTTATTCAAGCTGAATTCAGCGCGGACGGTCCAAAAAAAAGAGGACAGCAAGGTGAGACTAGCTGGCAAGAGAATATTAGTCACAGGCAGTACTATGGGCATAGGATTTGCTGCTGCAAAGTTGATGCGAGCCGAGGGCGCACGCGTGGCCGTTCACGGGCGGGATCTGGAGAGGGTTAGGGTTGCAATTGAGAAAATGGGAGGGGGGCGTGACTTAACGCCGGTAGTGGGTGATGTCGGTGATCTCAGCGATTGTCGTCACATAATTAACGAAACAGTTGAGGCATTTGGAGGGGTTGATTGTCTGGTCAACAACGCCGGCATCGGTGATCTTTCGTACCCGGAAGATGTCACCGAAGAGCATTTCCGGAAGGTGCTGAATGTAAATTTGCGATCTGCCTTTTTTCTTACCCAGTATGCGTTGCCAGAGCTTCGGAAAAGCAAAGGGTCGGCGATCTTTAACGCATCAGTATGCGGACTGTTTGCTGGCCCGACTGATAGCTACGTTTATGCCTGCGTAAAGAGCGGGATGATCAATCTTGGTCGTTCCCTTGCGCTTGAGCTGGCGCCCGATGTTCGCGTCAACGTAGTGTGTCCTGGGTATATCGATACGCCGTTGATAGCAGCAGAGAATGAGGCGACGGACGGTCAGGTCTACGCCTTCATTGAAAATGCTGCCGCGCTCAAGCGGATTGGCACGATGGAGGAGTGCGCATCAACAATGGTCTATTTAGCCACCGATGGCGCTGCTTATTATACCGGCAGCGTCCTCGTAAATGATGGAGGGCTCACAGCCCGGCGAACATGGGGAGGGCGCAACTGACATGACGGAATACAATTCAAATCAAACTTTACAATTGGTCGATAAAGCTGGCCTCATACATCCCTATTCGTCATTGCATTCGCAAATGGACCGCGATGTCGTAATATGGGATGAAGCTAAGGGGCTGTGGCTCACGACAACTGACGGAGAACGCTATCTTGATGCCGCCGCAGGATTGTGGTGCACCAATATAGGGTATGGCCGCAAAGAGCTCGCGGACGCCGCGGCTAGCCAGATGGTGCGCACAAGTTCAATCCACAGCTTCGCACAATTCAGCAACGAACCGATCGTTCGATTAACAGAGCGATTGTTAGGGATCGCGCCGGATAATATAAGCCGCGTAGTCTATGGTAATAGCGGTTCCGATGCGAATGATACGCAGATTAAGCTTGTACGGCGCTATAATAATGTTCGCGGTTTACCGCAAAAAAAGAAGATCATTTCGCGTATTTCCGCCTATCACGGTTCGACAATCGCATCTGGAAGCTTGAGCGGCATCCCGCTAGTGCATCGCACGTTTGATCTGCCTATTGATGGCGTATTGCACACGCATATGCACGACTTTCACCGCAGGCCAGCCAATATCGAAGATATGAACAGTTACGTTCGTTGGCTGGCTGACGAACTCGATGCGCTTATCCAGCGAGAAGGGCCGGATACTGTTGCTGCTTTCATCGCCGAACCGGTAACCGGTGCGGGCGGCGTGCTTGTACCGCCTGACGGATACTTCCGCGCAATCCGCGAGGTGCTCGACCGCTATGATATATTGATGATCGCGGATGAAGTAATCACCGCGTTCGGTCGGACAGGCGCCTGGTTCGCAAGCCCTGAATTCGGGGTGGGCGCTGATCTGATCAGCGTGTCCAAAGGGATCACCAGCGGTTATTTCCCGATGTCGGCTTGCATGATCTCGCAGCGTGTCGCTGATGTACTTTATGGCGAAACTACTGATGACGGCTTGTTCGGTCATGGCTTTACGGCCTCGGGCCACTCGGTTGCCGCCGCTGTTGCTCTTGCGAACATAGATATCCTCGACCGAGAAGGTCTGCTGGCGAAGGCTAACGTTATGGGCGCACTTCTGCTGCGACGGGTGCGCGAGGCCGTTGGAGATCATGAGCTTGTGGGCGATATCCGCGGCAAAGGAATGATTATCGGCGTCGAGTTTGACGCTGATAAGGCGAGCCGCCGTCCGTTCTCTGACCCGACTGCTGTAGGCAGCCTGCTCAGCAAGGCGGCGCTTGAAGAAAAGCTACTGGTGCGCGGCGGACATGGCCGGGTTTTGGCCGCGATGGCGCCGGCGCTCGTCGCGACTGAAGACGAAATCGAAGAAATCGTCCGGCGCTTCATTCTCATTGTGGACCGGTTCGCTGAAAAGCTGAAGGCATCCGGTTTAAGAGGATAATACAATGAAAATGGAGATGAGTTTCACGGGCAAACGGGTTTTTGTTACCGGCGTCGATAAGCCGATCGCTTCAGCAGTGGCCCGCGCTTTCGTAGAGCACGGCGCATCGGTTGCGGTGCATGGTGCGCCGACCGACAGAGCGACCGAATTCACGGGAGATCTCTATACAGCGGAAGGGTGTAAACGAGTCGTGGACGGCGCCCTTACGGCGCTCGGCGGTCTGGATGTACTTGTCAATGCTGCAGATTTTCGCGAGGACAAGCCCTTTGAACAGATCACGCCCGATGATTGGGATGCAACTATCGACGGCGCACTGGCTGTAAGCATGTTCTGCACACAATTCGCCCTGCCGCCTTTGCAGGCGAGCAAAGGAAACATCATCAATGTAACTTCTTCCTACGCACAGATGGGCGGGCCGTCCGGGTCATCGGCCTATACGGCCGCAGCAGCATCTATCGTCAACCTGACCAGGATGCAGGCATTGCGCTTCGGCGTTGACGGCGTGCGCTCAAACTGCCTTTGTGCCGGACCGCTGGAAGGCTCGGTGGCAGCGGCGAAATCTGATCTCCCGCCGATTGGGCGCCACGGCGATGCAGAGGAGATGGCCGCCACTATCCTTTTTCTGGCTTCTCCTTATGCGGGTTTCATGACAGGTGCGATCATCGTTCTTGATGGTGGCCGCTATTCGGGAGCATAGAGCCTGGCCATGAAAATGAACGCTGTCATCGCCGGCGTTGGAACAACGCGGATCGCACGGCATCTAGATCGTAGCCTTTCAAGCCTCGCGCATGAGGCGATCGGTCAGGCGCTGGACGATGCAGGGGTGGAGGCCTCGAAAATCCAGGCGGTTTGGGCAGGCAATGCCGCGGCTCCGATTATCACCGGCCAAGTCTGTATAGCCGGCCAAGCAATTCTTCGTGGCTTGGGAATTGAACGGATGCCTGTAGTGAATGTCGAAAACGCTTGTGCGACTGCGTCAACTGCGTTTCAACAGGCCGCCTCTATGGTCACGCTTGGTGCGTATGATGTGGTTCTCGCGTTTGGGGTCGAGAAGCTTTACAGTCCTGACAAGAAAAAAGTATTTTCGGTTTTTGCTGGCTGTGCCGATGTTGAACACCCCGAAGCGCTTGACGAATTCATATTGAACGATGGCGCCGATGCGGAGGGTGCTGGCCAATCCCGCTCGGTGTTTATGGATATTTATGCCCGTCTTGCGCGTGATTACATGCAGAAGAGCGGTGCAACCGCGCGAGATTTCGCAGCGATTTCCGCCAAGAACAGTATACACGGCAGTCTCAATCCAAATGCGCAGTTCCGCGAGGTCCTGTCTGTTGAAGATGTATTGGCTGCTGCGCCTATCATTGCCCCGCTAACACTTACTATGTGTTCGCCGCTTGCCGATGGCGCGGCGGCGGCAGTCATAATGTCTCCGAAGGCTGCGCGCGAATTGGGTGTGTCCAAACCGGTTAATATCCTGAGTTCTGTTCTTGCCAGCGGTTATGACTATAGCGATGGGACTGAAAAGTTGACCGCCTGGACTTCACGTCAAGCTTATGAAGCTGCAGGCGTGACTCCTAGAGAGGTCAACTGCGTTGAACTGCATGACGCTTCGTCACCCGCAGAAATGATCTACTATGAAGCGCTTGGACTTTGCGGCGAAGGCGAGGGAGTTAGGCTGCTTGCCGACGGGCATACCCGAATCGGCGGACGCGTTCCTGTCAACACGTCGGGCGGTCTGGTGCGCAAAGGTCATCCCATTGGGGCAACCGGCCTTTCGCAAATCCATGAACTCGTGCTGCAGCTCAGGGGCAATGCAGGACCACGGCAGACCGCAGATGCACGGATAGCGCTTGCTGAAAATGGCGGAGGTTTTCTGGGTGAGGATTCGGCGGCAATCGTTGTGACATTGCTCGGAATTTAGCAACCATTGGAAAAGGAAACTCATGGTTAGCCAAAACGAAAAACATTCAGTAACTGTGATTGGCCTCGGCGAAATGGGGTCTGCGCTCGCTCGTGTCTTGTTGAAGCAGGGGTATGCCATCACTGTATGGAACCGTTCTCGTGCAAAGGCCGAGCGGCTTGCCGCGCAGGGTGCCCATATTGCAGAAACGGTTCTCGATGCACTCATCGCTAGCCCGCTGATAATCACCTGTGTGGCTGATTACCCCACGCTCACAGAACTGTTGCATACTCCCGACAATGCGAAGGCCATATCCGGCAAGACGCTAGTTCAACTAACGACCCGCACACCGGCGGAAGCCCGCGCCGGAGAAGCCTGGACGAAAAAAGCGAGTGTTGATTGCCTCGAAGGTGCGATCCAGGCTTACCCGATGCATATCGGGACGCCTGAAGGCGCGATTCTCTATTCGGGGCCGCGTGCGGCATTTGATGCATTTCAACCAGCCCTCAAGACGCTTACAGGCCAGGCGGTTTATGTCAGTGAACAGATCGGCAGCGCCGCTGCTCTCGACCTTTCGCTTGCCGGGACAGTAGTGACCGGCGCCAGCTTGGCGTTTTTGCAGGGCGCCGCCATCTGTCACGCGGAAGGGGCTCCGTTACGTACCTATCTCGACATGGTGGAAAGCAGCATTATTCCGGGACTGCTTCTTTCTACAATGCGGTCTAGCATCGAGATGATCGAACAGCGAGACTATACCTATAAGGGCGATGGAGCGCCTCTTGATGCATGGATTCCTGGATTGCAGATCACGTTGCAGGCCGCGAAGGATGCAGGCGTCAACCCGCGCTGGAACGAACTTGTCCTCGGATATCTGAAGCAAGCTGCAGCCGACGGCCACGGGCAGAGCGAACTTGCTGCCGTTTTTGAACAGCTTCGTAATCCGTAGGCAGATTATTAAATTGAGGAACTGTACTTGAAATGAACAAAATTCTAGTTCTTGGCGCGACAGGCAATATTGGCGGCCTTACTGTTGAGCGGTTATCAAAAAATGACGTTAGCCGACTTCGCCTTGCCACTAGCCGTGAAGCCGGTCTCGCTTCATTGTCCGAGCGGTTCCCGGATGCTGAGACCGTCCTGGCGGATTGGCATGATGAGGCGAGCCTGACCCAAGCCATGCAGGGGGTCAGTCGGATACTCGTTGTGACACCCGACTTCGTCACGGACGAAAATGTCGTGACACCTAACATTATTCGTGCAGCAAAATCGGTTGGCTCCATTGAGCAGATCGTTCGACTAATCGCAATTCCGCCGGGATTGACGGCAGAAAAGCTGACGCCACGATTCCTGGATACACGCTGTGGTGCGAACCTCCACGTTATCGCCAAACCTTTACTGGATGCGAGCGGTCTTCCGGTTACCTATATCAATGTGCCGGGCTGGATAATGTTCAACCTTCCCTGGTTCCTTGCGCCTGAAGTCAAAGTACGCCGGCGGCTGGTGATGCCTGCGGTGACCGATGCAAACCGTATGTGGATATCGGAAGTGGATATTGCGGATGTAGCGGCGCTCTTGCTCACAACGCCAGCAAGTGAGCACATTGGCAAAGAATACATTCTGACGGCTTCCGAACGGTTCAACTACCCGGCAATCGCGGGGCTATTAAGCGATGAGCTGGGTGAGGAAGTGCAATATGTCGACGATGATGGTCCGCTGCGCGACGCAATGGGCGAATCTTTCGACGTATTGATGACATACTTCGAGCATGAAACCCAAGCCTATGATGGGGTAGAGCACAGCGAAACCGTGGCTCGGCTGCTTGGCCGACCGCAAATAACCGTGCGCGATTATATCAAGGAAAACTGCGAACTGTTTAAATGAGAAAATGGAGTGATCATTGTGACCGAAGAATCAACGCCCCCGGAAAATGACGAGCGTACTGATATGGCGACCGCCTCCGATGTGAGAGGGCTGGAATCAGCAAAACTCCGTCCCGTTCGACTTGATCGAAAATATATGGAAGGAGAAGATATTCCTGACCTCGCTCCATGGCCTGCCTCTATGCAGGTGCGGCCCGTTAAAACGCACCGGGTCGTCGAATGGTTTACAGGCGAAAAACTAAGCTGCATGGTTTATGATGCCGATGACGGTTTGTTGAAATTTATCGACTTGCCATATGACGAACATGTTGTGATCCTCAACGGCACAGCCACACTCACGTCTCTTGATGGGACTAAGGAAGTCTTCAACAAGGGCGATGCGTTTGTTGCACCGAAGGGGTGGTCGGGTACATGGCAGCTAGCCGACGGATACCGGGAACTAATTTGCTTCGAAACACAATCGTTAGCTTATGCGATGGAAAAGTGGTTCGAATAATATGACGTCACCGCTACAAAATGGAGTGGAGCGCGCAGTCGTGAGCGGCGCAACTTCAGGCATTGGGCGCACAATCGCAGCTCGCCTCGGCCAGCGCGGCGCCGTTGTCGCAATATTAGGGCGCAGCGAAGCAAAAGCTGAGCAGGTCGCTGACGAGGTGAAGGCGGCGGGCGGGGTTCCGTGGGTCGGAACTGTCGACATTACCGATATGGACAGCGTGAACCGAGTTGTAGCCAGATTCGTGGAAGAGTTTGGCGGTATTGAAACGGCGGTGGCGTCTGCAGGCGTTGCTTCGACGGGTACGTTGACAACTACCGATCCGGAAGAGTGGCACCGCATTATCGACACAAATTTACATGGCGCCTACTATCTTGCGCGCGCGGTCATGCCCGAGCTTGTGAAGACAAAAGGTGCGTTCGTAGCGATCAGTTCGGATGCCGGGGTGCAGGGCGCGCAGGGATTTGCAGCTTACGCAACATCTAAACATGCCGTACACGGCCTTATAAAATGCATGGCTCTAGATTATGGCCCGGAGGGCGTGCGTAGCCATGCCGTTTGCCCGGCATTCGTAGAGACGCCTATGGCTGACGAACTACTGTCTTCGGCCACATCTGAAGAAATCGAATTTTTTAAAAAATCGATTCCGCTTGGACGGTTCGCAAAGCCTTCGGAGGTCGCCGACGCCGTCGCGCACCTGACATCGGCAGAGGCCGCGTTCGCAAACGGCGTTTTTTATCGCCTCGATGGCGGATCAACAGCGGGATATTTTCTGGCTGGCTAAAATTATATGTTTGATTTGCCCACCGCCGCGCCAATTTGTCGGATTCGATGATTTTGGGTCGAAAACTAGATTGCGGCGAGCGAAGGCATAGCTATCCGCAGGATAGCCAGCACTAAACTTAATCCATCTTGAATTTCTAATATTGAAATCACGACAATTCATCAGCAAACGAATTTTACGCACCACCGAACCGGTTTTCCTATAATTCGCTCATTAGCTCTTCGAACGAAATTACGACACGAGGCTAACGCCTAGCGATATCTTTATGAATTCCCCTCGGGACAGCGGAGGCGGCGGAACGGAAGGCGGGGCGAATAGTGCCGGGCGGCTGCGCCATAACCGCTTTGGTATTTAATTCTGTTGGAACTGCGGGCGCCGCCGCTGTTCGTCGCGTCAAAACATTGTGCTCGGGCAGCCGAGGCGCGGCCTGGGTTTATGCTTTCCGCCGCAATGATCGCGGCGCGCCCCCCGCTAGGGCAACAAATTACGTCTTTTCAGCCTGTCCGATCACCAGTGCCAGACTTGGTCGTAGGCAGAGAGAAGTCCAGGTATGGACAAGAGAGTCAGTCATTCTGGTAAAATCTGATCGATGAGATTTAGTGCTTTCATATTTTCGCTAATTTCGGTTTCAATATCTTTTCGGGTTACGGGGTCAGGTTCACACGCAAGTTCGGCTCTCAAATTCACGATTTCAGACTGTAAGCTAGGCCTTGCCTCCTGCATTAAAGCAAATAATTTCCTTTCGGATTCAGTGTGGGCGAGGCGAACGACGCCGTTTCGATAGCCAATATACACGTCGTCAGGATGAATCGGCGGCATTTCGCCTGATCGACCGGTACGTTGGCGGTTAGAAAATTCTTTCGTCCAGAGACGTTTATAGTCGATCGCGCCTTCTAACATTTCAAAGTGATCGGATTGCGCTTTTTGCTCAACATGTTCCAAGATCTTCAAGAAAAGCTCTTGCGCCCTTACGCGGCCTTTGGCGGCGTTGACCGCGATTGATCGCATGACAGCCTCGGCCATATCGTATGTCACCGTCTTTCCGCCCTCATTGACGTCTATGCTGCGATAGGCTTCGTTTAGAATAATTTTGTGCAAACGTTGTTCGAATGCTATCGGGCGTTGATTTTTTGAACCTTTTGGGCGCCCGCGCGGGTTGCCAGATCGCCCTTTCTTGAAACGCGTAGCGACCGGCGGCTTGCCATAACCGACGTTGTAGGACTTGTCCGTTGCAGGCGGCGCCTTCCTTAATTTCTTGTATGTATCGTTTTGATCGTCATTCACTTTCCAGCCTCCGTCGCGGATTTGACCCAACCGCATAGAAGCTGTTCCGCCTCATCATTGGCGTATGTTTCCCAACGCCGAATGATGCGATCGCAATAAAGTGGGTCGATTTCGCAAAGCCGTGCTCTGCGTCCTGTCTTTTCGGCGGCGATGAGGGTTGACCCTGAACCGCCAAAGAGGTCGAGAACGATATCGCCGCGCCCGGATACGTCCTTTATGGCGTCAGCGATCATTTGTACGGGCTTGACCGTCGGATGAAGCGCCAACTCCTCCAGCCGGCCCGCCTTCATTGTATTGACGCCGCGATAATTCCAAACATTTGTTCTATAGCGCCCATGCTGGCCTAGTTCGAAGGCATTGACGTGGGGCGCGTCACCAAATTTGTAAGCGAAGATCAATTCATGGCGCGAGCGATAGAATGTCCCCATGCCGCCATTGTCTTTCGCCCAAACAATGAGGTTCTTAAGTTCCGAATAAACGCTGGAACCGGCCTTAAGGATTTCGTCCATATGTCGCCAATCCATGCAGATGAAATGAATGGCTCCAGCGACGCTGTGATAGGAAAGATTTTGGAACGCCCTTTCGAGAAAGGAGGTAAATTCCTGTGCGGTCATTTCTCCTGACGCCATCGCGAATTCGCGATGTTTAATCTTGCCTGAGCCGCAAACATGACCGTCTATAGCGACATTGTAGGGCGGATCGGTGAAGACCATACGCGCGTCTTCGCCGTCCATCAGTATTTCGACAACGGTTTTCTCCAACGCATCGCCACAAATAAGCCGGTGTGGGCCAAGCGCCCAAAGTTCCCCAGGTTGGCAACGGCGAGGGCCATCACTGCCAAGCTCATCGTCGGTTGGGTCGCCCGGTTCTTCTGGGGCAAGTCCATCTACCATCAGGTCAATTTCCGGAATCGAAAATCCCGTGGTCTCGATGTCGAAATCAAGCGTGAGACTTGCGAGCTCATCTAATTCTTCGGCAAGAAGTTGTTCGTCCCAGCTCGCATTGAGCGCAATCTTATTGTCGGCGAGGGCGTATGCGCGCTTTTGCGCCGGGGACAAATGCCCGACGCGCCGACAGGGGATAGATTCTAAGCCAAGCTCTTTGGCGGCAGCAACACGACCGTGTCCAGCGAGTATTTTGCCGTCCTCGTCGATTAGCACCGGGGCTACGAAGCCGAATGCACGGATCGATGCAGCGATTTGATGGACTTGTTTATTGGAATGTGTGCGCGCATTGCGCGGCGACGGCTTTAGGGTGTCAGGGGATAGGTATTCAATTTGTTTGTCACGCATTTGGGGCAACTCCTTGTCTTCTTTCCGCTACTCCTCATTTGTCTCATGACAACGCCCCGAATTTGATTCGGTCCGATTATAGCAGATATCTAAGCCGTTGAGAAAAATGAGTTTTCCCCGCACGGCATGTGCTTCCACCGGAAATTGTCGGTAAAAATCAATGAACCAAAAAACTCGAAGTTGTGCGGTTGAATTGCCTGCTCGAGACAGATGTTTCCCTGTTCCGGCGCCATTCGTTCCCTGTTACTGCAGAGCAGGGAATTCGCCACTAACCTGCAGTAAACTAACAGCTAACTGGAGCGAAATTGGAGTGTTCACGGGAAATACGGCGGATTTCCCTGTAAATTCCCTGTAAACAGCGAATTGTCGACAGAGACCGGTTCGACCGAGACTGCGCACACCACCATTCATTCCCTCGCGTTTGCGTCCGCATTGAACGACTTAGTTGTCCCTATTTCAGGCGGACGGCGACGCTCAGGTGGGCCCGGTTTTTATTTTAAGCATGCGCATCAGATTGGATTTGTAAGTTGAACCGATTGACAGCGTTTCGCCGAGAGTGGTGACGCTCCCGCCGCCGATGCTTTCGACAAAGTCAATGTTCACAAGATGGCTGCGGTGTGTACGGACAAATGGCGGGGAGGGTAACTTCGTCTCCCACTTTCCGAGCGGTCCCAATGTGTGCAGCTGATTGTTTGTTGTCGTTATTCTTACATAGTCGCCGTCCGCCGATAGTGAAGCGATGTTTTTCGTGGAAATAAATTCCCGGACGCCGCGATCCACAGGGATCGCGATTATGGTGTCGTCCTGGCGTGCGCGCATCGCTAACAGGGCGCGGTCTGTCGCTTGCTTAAACCGGTCGAAGGCGAAAGGTTTCACGAGGTAGTCCGCGACGCCGTGCGCAAATCCGTCAACTGCCCTATCGGCAAAGGCGGTTGTGACGATCACAACAGGCGGCGCTTCAAGCCTTTCAAGGAACGCAAAACCATCTATTTGCGGCAGGCCAAGATCCAGGAATAAGATATCTATGGTTTCATTCTCCAGCATCTCTGAGGCGGCGGACGGCATCGCCGCACTGCCAGTAATTTCAAAGCCCGAAAGGCGGGTAATATAATTTTGCAGAATGCGCCGCGCCGGCGCCTGATCTTCAAGGATGAAGCAGCGCACTGTTATGACGGATCTCCGTCGACAGTAAGCGTTACATTGAAGATGCTGTTTCCGGGATCAACTGTTAAGGTGTGGCGATGGGGGTACAGCAGTTGCAGACGCCCGGTCAGGTTTTCAAGACCGATCCCGCCGCCATGCGTGTCGCCCATGGAGCGCGGGTCAAACGGATTAGTCGCTTCAAACCTGATCGCGTCCTTGTTGACTTCGAGCCGGAACCTGATCGGCGTCGGTTCGTCCTGAATGACGCCTGCGCCGTGCTTGAACGCGTTTTCGACCAGCGGAAGCAACAGCAAAGGCGCAATACGCCGCCGCGCCGGATCGCCCAATATGTCAAGGCGTAGATCCGTGCGCTCGCCAATGCCGATCTCCTGTAAGGCGATGTAGGATTTCAAGATCTCAATTTCACGCTCAAGGGGAACGGCGCTGACATCTGATTCGTATAGTGAATATTGCATGATGTTGGAGAGCATCAAAATGGTGTCAGCCGTTCGGCTATCGCCTTCCAGCGCCAGACTGTAGATGTTGTTGAGTGAATTGAGCATGATATGTGGATTGATCTGCGATTTCAGGGCAGCGAGCTCAGCGTCTTTTTTGAGTTCTGCAAGTGCGCTCAACTTGCGGCGCGAATCCAGACTGTCAAACATCGCGACAATCGCCGAAACCGAAAAGGCGGCGAACAGGGCGTTCAGCGCCGCCCATCGAAAGCCGTTCGCGGAAATCGCTCTGCGCGGGTCATCGGCCTGCATGATGAGTGGGTCAAATACGAACTCCTCGGCAACGGAGAAGACGCCGAGGCCCACAAAACAGAATATGACAAACAAGGTGATTTTGTTTTTATAAAGGAGTTGCGGCAACGCGAAAAAGACGACGATCGCCGCCAGGATTGATCCATAGCCAGCATCAAAGATCTGTTTCGGCGACAAACCAACCTGTTCTTCGGAAAGCATCGTCGCGAGTACATAAAGCGCTACGGCGACACAGAAGAAAAATACGCGTCCGGATAGAAATTTATATTGCAGCACGACGGTTCTTTCTGGTTTGTCGACGGTGTATCTCGCCGTAAAGACGTAATGTCTGAATGTCAGTATGGATGAACCTGCACGGGATAAATGAGAATTTCGATGAAATCGACTGTTTGTTCGTTCAAACGGAGGCCGATGGCGTTCATCGAAGAAACGGCTGATTTGGTCGAAGTTTGCTTGATATAAAGACCTTAGCCGGCAGACTGGCCCATATCAAAATTGAAGCGCGGGGCCGCAATGGCCCTGGCAATGTCTGTGGCAATATCTCTGACAATATCTCTGGCAATGGCACGATATGACTGACTCAGGACCAAGAATGCACTCACACATTGCTGCGGCATTTTTTCGTTCGTTCGTCGGCGTCATGGCGCTTTTGCTTTGCGCGTGTGGATCAGAACAGGCGCCGAACGCCGGGAACCACGAGCGTCCGGCCATTGGCGTCACGGCGCATAAGGTCACCTACCGGCGCGAGGTGCTGCGTATTGAATCTGTTGGCACGGCGCGGGCGCAGGCCTCGGCAATTATCTTTCCGGAGACTGGCGGTGAAGTCGCCGAAGTTCTGTTCGAAACTGGCAGCCTCGTGGAAGCTGGCGCACCGTTGGTTAAGCTGGAGTCACGTGAGGAAGAACTGGCGGTGCGGCTGGCGCAAGTCGAGTTGCGCAATGCCGAACAGTTGCTAGCGCGGTATCGCCGAATTGAGGATACCGGTGCGATTTCCGACAGCCAGATTGATGAAGGTCAGACCGCAGTTGACGCTGCGCGCCTTTCCCTTGAGCGGGCGGAGAATTCTCTATCTGAACGAACGGCGGCGGCGCCATTCGCTGGCCATGTTGGGCTGTCGGATGTCGACGTCGGCGCACGCGTGACGTCGACAACGGAGATCGTTCGACTCGATGATCGCTCGAGGCTTTATGTCGACTTTGCTGCCCCTGAGCAGGTTTTCGGACGCATGAAATTGGGCGACGAGGTAACCGTCACTCCGTTTGCTGATGACAATAAACAAATTCCGGCGAAGATTGTTGAATTGGACAGCCGCATCGATCCGGTGCGGCGCACGCTCACCGTGCGCACGGAGATCGACAATTTAAATGACGCGCTTCGTCCGGGTATGAGTTTTCGCGTTGTCTTTAAAATACAGGGCGATTCCTATGCCGTGGTTCCGGAGGCGGCTGTGCTGTGGGGCAGTGATGGCGCTTATGTGTGGGGCATTGACGGCGATCAGACCAAACGCAAACCAGTAACGATCGTGTCGCGCGAGGAGGGTCACGTCCTTGTGCGCGGCGATTTGCCGGAAAACTATCAAATTGTTTTCGAAGGTATCCAGAAAGTGCGCGACGGCACGACGGTCACCATATTAAATCAGTCAATCGAGACGCCACTGAGCGTCGGCGCCGCTGCAAATGGAGCGGGTAATGACTGATAGCGCCAACGACTTGCCGTCACTCTCAGTCAAACGCCCATTGCTAGTCGCCGTTCTCAATATTCTGATCATTATCGCCGGGCTCGCGGCGATGTTGGGTGTTGAGGTGCGTGAATTGCCCGATGTCGACCGGCCGATTGTGTCGGTTCGTGCAACCCTGCCTGGGGCAGCGCCGGAAACCATGGATGCAGAGGTTACAAGCATCGTCGAAGGCGCGGTGGCGCGGGTTTCCGGTGTTGTGGATATCGCTTCTTCGAGCGAAGAAAACTCAATGCGATTACGCGCCGAGTTCAGTCCGTCTACTGACCTCGACGTCGCCGCGGCTGATGTTCGCGAAGCGGTTAGCCGGGTCGTCCGCGACTTGCCGGACCGAGTGGAAGAACTTGTTGTCACCAAGTCGGACCAGGATGCGCAACCGATCATTCAACTCGCGGTTATGAGCAATACGCTTAATGAACAGGATCTGACACGCATTGTCGACAACGATATCATTCCCGAAATTTTGTCGGTTAGCGGCGTTGCGAGCGTTGACCCGTTTGGCGAACGCGAGCGCCAGATGCGGGTCGTTGTCGATCCATTGCGGTTAAGCCGCTTCGGCCTCACGATTGCCGATGTAGCAGGCGTGCTGCAGAACGCGCCATTCGACGTACCCGTCGGCAGTTTTCGATTGCAGGACCAGGAATTGATTGTCCGCGCTGAAGCGAGCGCCGCAACGCCGGAGCTCATCGAAGAGGTCGTGATCGACGGTGAGACGAAAATCGGCGATGTTGCCGACGCCTATTTTGCGCCGGCCGATGCAAGGAGTTACGTTCGCCTCGACGGGCGAACGATTATCGGCCTTGGCGTGATCCGCCAGGCGCGCTCGAACACAATCCAGATTTCCGACGCTGTCCGGAGCAAAGTCGATCAGCTCAATGATCGATTTGATAATGTCGATATCGCGGTCACTTCCGATGACGCCGTCTTCATTTCGGAGTCTGTTGGCGAAGTTTTGCGCAGTCTACTTTTTACTATCGTCATTGTTGTTGCCACGATCTGGCTCTTTTTCGGAAAATGGCAGGCGGCGCTCGCGCCTAGCATGGCAATTCCCGTGGCGCTGGTCGGTGCGGTCGCCGGGATCTGGTTGTTCGGGTTTTCGATCAACCTTCTGACGCTGCTTGCGCTGGTGTTGGCGACTGGACTGATTGTTGACGATGCGATTGTTGTCCTCGAAAATATTCAACGCTTGCAGGCAAAGGGCATTGGGCGGCGCGCGGCGGCCGTGCTCGGTGCGCGCCAGGTGTTTTTCGCGGTCATTTCAACAACCGTTGTTCTTGTATCCGTATTCGTCCCGATTTCGTTTCTGCCATCGACGGCAGGGCGCCTGTTTCGCGAATTCGGATTTGTTCTCGCGCTGGCCGTCGTCGTTTCGTCCTTCGTGGCTTTGACAATCGTGCCGGCTCTCGCAGCGCGGCTCACTTTGCATGCGAAATCAGATAAGCCGTCGCGATTGAACCGATGGGGCGGGGTCATTTCGCGCGGGTATGACACGACACTCGGCAAGGCGCTGGATCGGCCCAAGGTAACGGTCGCCGTGTCGGTCGTCGCCGCCGCTGGCGCCATATTCGCTTATTTTGCGCTCGATAATGAGATCGTGCCCGACGAGGATCGCGGCGAATTTTACATGATGGCGACCGGCCCCGACGGCGTCGGTCTCGACTACGCCGAACGCCAGTCCGATGAAATGGAAAAGCGGTTGCAGCCGTTCCTCGACAGCGGCGAAATCCGTTCGCTGTTTACAATTGTCGGCCGCTATGACCCGAACCGAGTTTACATCTCGGCGCCGCTGGCGCCTTGGGACGAACGCGAACGTAGTCAGCAGGAGATTATGGACGATGTAAATCGCGCCCTGTCCGATATACCGGGATCGCGCATTCGCGTCTTTGGCCGGAACAGTCTTGAGCTTGGCGGCGGCGGGCGCGGCGGCGGTCTGGAAGTGGCGCTGACCGGGCCGACTTATCCGCAGATATTTGAAGCGGCCCGTGACTTAGTCGCCGCGATCGAAGCCAGGTCGGAAATTCTCGGCGACATCGAAATCTCCTATCAACCGACGCAACCACAGCTTTCTATCAAGATCGATCGCCGCCGCGCCGCCGATCTCGGCGTGCCGCTCGATGAGCTGTCGACGACGTTACGCGCAATGGTCGGCGGCGAAGACATTGTCGACCTTAACGTCGATGACCAGGCTGTTCCCATTTTTCTAACCGCACGCAATGACGCCATCACTGACCCATCCGATCTGCGCAATCTCTATGTCCGGTCGACGGCCGGCCACCTCATTCCGTTATCTGTTGTGACAACAATGGTCGAAGAAGGCGTTGCGGCCGAGCTTGATCGCACCGAACAGCGTCGGGCCATTGAGATCGATGCGGAAATCGTAAGCGATGCAAGTCTCGCCGAAGCGGTCGCGGAAATTCGTGCGCTCGCCGCGGATGTTTTGCCCGAAAACATAGACCTCATTTTGACGGGTGACGCCGAAGCTCTGGACGAGACCTCGAATGCGCTTTTGCTGACCTATGCATTCGCATTCGCGATTGTGTTCCTGGTGCTCGTTGCGCAGTTTGAAAGCCTGACGAGTCCGTTTGTGATTCTTCTGACGGTCCCGTTTGGAATGGCTGCTGCGGTTTACGCGCTCATGCTGACCGGCGTTTCGCTGAATATATACTCTCAGATCGGGCTCGTGATGCTGATCGGCCTGATGGCGAAAAACGGCATCCTGATTGTCGAATTCGCTGACCAGTTGCGCGCTGAAGGGAAATCCGTGCGGGACGCCGTTTTTGAAGCGGCGTCAACGCGGATGCGCGCGATTATGATGACGCTTATCTCGACGGTGCTGGGCGCTTTGCCGCTGGTTCTTGCGACCGGCGCGGGCGCGGAAGCGCGGACGTCTATTGGTTGGGTTGTTTTTGGCGGGCTGGGTCTCGCCGCTATATTTACGCTGTACCTGAACCCGGTGATTTATCTTGCCGTCGCTCGCCACAGTGCACCCCGGTCCGTTGGCGCACGGTCACTCGCAGAAGAGCTTGAGTCTGCGAAAGGCGTTTCGTTGTCGGCCGATCCCAAAGGGTCGCCATAATGCGAATGTCCTTGTTTTCCTTCTGCGCCGCGGTTGGCCTTGCGGGTTGCGCGGTTGGACCGGAGTATCGTGCGCCCGAATTTGCCACGCCCGCCGCTTATCGGACGCAATCCCCACAACCGGCGTCATCGGATGCGTTGTGGTGGCGCGGCTTTGAAGACCAAACGCTGAACGCGCTCGTTGGGAAGGCGCTTGACGACAATCTTGACGTTGCTGTTGCTCTGGCCCGCCTCGGTGAGGCGCAAGCGTTCATCCGCGCCGAGCGCTCGGATCTGGCGCCGACATTCGACGCTGGCGCCAGTGCAAATACGCAAACCGATTTTCGCGGCGCGACGAATGACGGCGCTGAAATTGGCGGGTTCTTGTCGTTTACGCCGGATCTTTTCGGCGGGCAGCGCAGGCGCATACAAAATGCGGTCGCGCTGGCGGATGCTGAAGCGTTTTCTGTTGAAGATGTCCGCAGGATAACCGCCGCTTCTGTCGCTAGTCTTTATATAGAGTTTCGCCGCGCAGAAGCGCGATTGGCGCTGCTTGATCAGTCGCTGGAACTGCAAAACCAGACACTTGAAATCGTCAAAGCGCGTCAGTCCGCCGGATTGTCGCCAGACCTTGATGTTCGCCGCGCCGCCGCTGATCTGGCCGGCACACGGGCCCAACGCGGCGGCCTCGAAACAGCGCGGGTACGCGCCGAAAACGCGCTTGCCGTGCTAATCGGCGAATACGCCGTCAGCGATTTAATATCGACGGATCAAATCCCGTCTTTTGCTGGCGGGCCGCCCATCGCGGCGCCGGCCGACCTCCTGCGTCGCCGCGCGGATTTGCGGGCGGCGGAGGCGGCGCTTGTTGCCGCGACGGCCGCAATCGGTATCGAAAAAGCAGATCTTTATCCGCGCTTGCAATTGCCGGCGCAGATCACGGCTGACGCGACCAGCGCAAATATTGGTGACTCCCTTATCGGGCTCGTCGCGGCCAATCTCGATATTCCGCTGTTCGATGCAGGACGCCGGCGCGCCGAAGTCGCTGCGGCTGAATACCGGGCCGACATTGCGTTGAACGAATACAAACAATCCCTGCTTCGGGCGGTAAGTGAAACCGAAACAGCGCTCGCCAGCGTCCAAAACACAGCAGATCAGCGCGCTGAATTGAAAAATGCCGTTGACGAAAGCGCGCGGGCCTATGGGCAAATAAACAGTCTTTACAAGGAAGGGCTTGCGACCTTCATCGACATTCTCGACACGCAGCGCACGCTCATTTCGAGCCGTCAATCCTATGTCGATTCGCAAGCGGACCTTGCCGCGTCGTTTGTTGACCTCCATCTTGCCGTTGGTGCGCCAACAGTCGCGCATGAGCGTGGTCTTGAAGGCGGCCGCGAGGAAGGAATCGATTAATGCGTAATCGAGTTTCGGTCGCTGCGCTTTTCATTGCGTTTTTTGAAAATTAGACTCTCGCCGCGCTACGCGATCCCGAATTTTTCTAGCGCGGCGACCGCAATCGGTTCGCCCCATTCCTGAACGAAGTGACCGGCCTCGGCGATCTCCACCGGTTCCGGACAATTCTTGATGATCTTTTTCAGAATGTGCATTGCCTTGGGCCCGAGCACAGGGTCTTGCATGCCGATGGCCATAAACGCCTCGCCAGTCCAGTCCTCATGCCAGAATTTGCGCGCAGCAAGCGATGTTTCAACGCCCTCGGCGGACAATGGCGTTAAGTCCTTGCCCTCTTCCTTCAGCATGACGAGTTCAGGGAAGCGGCGCACGCCGCCTTTGAAGGATTGATCCGGGAACGGCGCATTGTAGGCGGCGACCTCCGCATCGGTGAGGATCGGCGTTGTCCGTTTCATCAGTCCGCCCACATCGAGATCGGGATTGGCTCGGTTGTACGCGCGCCAGGCGGCGAACCCCTGGCCGGCCTCTTCGCCGCCGGGGAGGCCGGTGTTCATGACGATGAGCCGCGAATACCGCGCCGGCGCCGCCATCGGCAACGTCAGCCCCAACAATCCACCCCAATCCTGCACAACAAGGCAGACATTTTTCAGATCGAGCTTCTCGACAAAAGCGAGGAGGGCGTTGCGATGAAAGTGATACGTATAGGTCTCATCGCCCACCGGCTTGTCTGAACGACCAAACCCGAAAAGATCGACCGCGACGGCGCGATGACCGGCGCCAGTAAAGGCAGGGATCATCTTGCGAAAAAGATAAGCCCATGACGGCTCGCCATGAATGCACAGGAATGTGACGCCGGCGTCTTTCGGGCCCTCATCAACATAGTGCATGCGCAGACTTTCATAGCCCGCAAGGTCGTCAACATAATTGGGCGCATAGAGCCAGCCATCGAGATTTTCGAACCGGTCGTCGGGTGTGCGGAGCGCTTTGATTGTCATGGGCTGTTTCCTTTTAACTGGTGAGGCGAAGCGCCATCATCACGAGACCAACGACGCCGCCCGTCCAGACGAGCGTGCGAACAGCGAATACGCCCATGAAATAGGCCGGCAGGTAAGCGGCCCGTGCGATCACAAAAATCAACGCGCCGGTGAGCGCCATGCCATCCGCTTTATTTGTGATGATGAGGAGCAGCGCCAGCGGCAGGAAGAAGAACAGCGCTTCCTCCATGTTGCGCTGGGCGCGCCCGCAGCGTTGGGACGTGACGGATTTTTCCAGCACCGTGTCGCGGGGCCCGAGGCTGACGGCCAGCAGATTGCTGTCGCCCTTGCTGGAAGTCAGTTTCAGGACTGCGTGAACGGCGATGTACGCAAAATACAAAAGCAACGCCCAGAGAATATAATTGATCATTTGGGGTCTCCTTAGGTTTATGAGGGGCTTTCCGGGTTTTCTTGTCTCGTGTCGCCGCTATAGTCGCGCCAATCGCGGCGGCCGCCAAGGGGCCCGAACAGTAAACGCGCAGTGACAAAATCACGTTGAAGAAAGACACGAAAAATGACCGACCATTCCGTAGATCTCGTCGTAATCGGTTCCGGCCCGGGCGGGTATGTGGCCGCCATTCGCGCCGCACAGCTGGGGATGAAAACGGCGATCATTGAGCGCGATGCGCTGGGCGGAGTTTGCCTCAACTGGGGCTGCATCCCCACCAAGGCGCTGCTGCGGACGTCGGAAGTCTATACCAATATGAAACACGCGGAGGAATTTGGCCTGACGGCGGACAATGTCGGCTTCGACATTGAGAAAGTCGTCAAGCGCTCGCGCAAGGTGGCGGGCAAGCTCTCCGGCGGCATCGGTTACCTCATGAAGAAGAACAAGATCACCGTGATCGAGGGCGACGCGACGCTCGCCAAAGGTGGCGCCGCGCCGCTTGTGAAGGTGAAAACCAAATCGGGCGAAGACACGGTCAAAGCCAAACACGTCATCCTCGCCACGGGCGCGCGGGCGCGCACCATCCCGCAAGCAGGGCTGGAGCCCGACGGCAAGTTCGTCTGGACCGCCAAGGAAGCGATGGTCCCCGACATCATGCCGAAGTCGCTCCTCGTCATCGGCTCCGGCGCCATCGGCATTGAGTTCGCGAGTTTCTACAATGCGCTTGGCGCGGACGTGACCATCGTTGAAATGCTCGACCGCATCCTGCCTGTCGAAGACAAAGAGATTTCCTCTTTCGCCGACAAGGCGTTCCAGAAGCAGGGCATGAAGATCATGACCGGCGCGCAGGTGGAAAAGCTCGACACATCCGGCAAGCTCGCCAAGGCGACCATCAAGACCAAGGACGGCAAAAGCGAAACGGTTGAGGCCGAACGCGTCGTGCTCGCCGTCGGCATTGTCGGCAATACGGAAAACCTCGGGCTGGAAGCGGTGGGTGCGAAAGTCGACCGCGGACATATTGTTGTCGATCAATGGCTGGCGACGGGCGTGCCCGGTCTTTACGCGATTGGTGATGTCGTCGGCGCGCCGTGGCTTGCCCACAAGGCGTCCCATGAAGGGGTGATCTGTGTAGAGAAGATCGCCGGCGTCAAGGATGTCCACCCGCTGGAGGTCACCAACATTCCGGGCTGCACCTATTGCCAGCCGCAGATCGCCAGCGTTGGCCTGACCGAAGAAAAAGCCAAGGAAGCCGGCCACAAGGTCAAGGTCGGCCGCTTCCCCTTCAACGGCAACGGCAAAGCCATCGCGCTGGGCGAGCCCGAAGGCATGGTCAAAACTATCTTCGACGAAAAGACCGGCGAGCTATTGGGCGCCCACATGATCGGCGCGGAAGTCACCGAACTCATTCAGGGGTTTGGGTTGGCGCGCTCAGCGGAACTCGTCGAGCAGGATCTGATGCACGCGGTATTCCCGCATCCGACGCTGTCAGAGATGATGCATGAGAGCGTGCTGGATGCTTATGGGCGTGTGGTGCATGTTTAGAGCGTCGTCATCCCGTGCGCGCTGCGGCGCGGAGCGCTGCTGCGCAGACACGGGATCGTTGTCGCGTTGTCACCGCATTCGATCCCGGTTCTGCGCCGCAATATTTTATATTGCGGCGCGCCCGGGATGACGTGAGGCTGGGGTATGGGCGGCTTTGTTTATTTTATGAGCAACAAAAAGGACGGGCCGATTTATACGGGCGTTTGCTCCGATCTGGCTGCGCGGATCTATCAACATCGTGAGGGCGGCGGCTCTGCGTTCTGCAAGCGTTACGGGCTGACACGTCTGGTTTACTGCGAACAGTTTGACGACATCGAAGATGCAATCGTTGCGGAAAAGCGGATTAAGAAATGGCGCCGGGCTTGGAAAGTTGCGCTGATCGAGAAAGAAAACCCTGACTGGGTGGATCGCTTCCCTAGCATCAATCAATAACGCGTCTTCCCGTGCGCGCTGCGGCGCGAAGCGCTGCTGCGCAGACACGGGATCGCTCGCTGCAACCGGTCCCGGTTCTGCGCAGCAACATTTCATGTTGCAGCGCGCCCGGGATGACGGAGAACTCGGTTCAAACGCCCCCTAAAAATCCGCATCCAGCCTGAAATACAACCGTTCTTCGCTGGCGGAGAAGTCTATGCCGGAGCGCCGCAGCGGCCAGTTGGCTTCGACGCGGGCGCTTACAATTTTGTTGAGTTTAAACCGTATGCCGCCGCCGGCGGACATTAGCGCGTCGAAGGGGCGCGCGGCGGCGTCGGGGACACCGGTGAAGCCGATGACGGCGCCGTCGATAAAGGCGTAGGGTGCAGCGTTTGCGCCGGCGAGTAGGCTGATGGGTTTGGTGCGCAACTCCAGCAAGCCGAGAAAACAATGATCACCATAGAGCGCTTCAAATTCGTGGCCGAGGCCGAAGTCGCGCCCGCCATAAACGCATTGGTCGGTTTCATAGAGCGATTGCGTTGAGGCTTGCGTCCATGTGGCGAGTTTGAGTTTGGCGAAATTGCCGACCTTTTGGTCGCGTTCGACTTCCAAAATGAATGTCGAGAATTCTGCGCCATTACCAAGGCGGCTGGCGAGCGGCGTTCCGCGGGCGGTCGCGTTAAAAACATCCCAGCCATGGCGCCATTGCAGCGAAACATAATTGACGCCGCCCCAGACGTCCTGCGCATCAAGCTCAAACCCGAGACTTGAGACGCGCCGCCGATCGCGCACCTGCAGCGGGCCGTTGACCGAGCGCTGCGCATGAAGAATGGCGAGGCCCGCATTCGCGGACAATTGCAGGCGTTCGGTCATCAAAACTGGTTGCGACAAACTGAAAGCGTAATTTTCATTGACAATATTGAGGACCGGCGGCGCTGGCCCGAAGAGCGACGGCGAAAAATCGGAGCGAAAAAAGTCGAACGCCGCGGTCAGGCCTCGCTCGTTCAACACAGATGTGTAGGTGGCGATTAACAGATAGGCGTTGCCGCGCCCGGTATTGTGGAGCAGTTGAAGGTCGAGTTCATCAGTTCCTGTGGCCAGTCCGCGCGCGATGATATTAGACGAGACAATTTTTCGTCCGATCCCACGCGGGGCTCTGTTGTCGAAAAAATTATTAGATGCAAAGCGTTCCTGTTTAACGGTCACAACGAGGCGCGGCGGCTCCAGCGGGTTTGGCGATGGGGTGATCGCAACCGTGCAGGAAACGCCCGGAACTTGATTGGCGAGGTGTTTAAAGCGAACAAGGGTTTCGGCGCGGAGCGGGCTTTCCTCGGTCAGCATGGAAGCGAGCGAGCGCAAATATTTTAAAGTCCGGCCCTCGGCGCCCACAAATTCAACGACGCCCACGGCGCCGCTGGAGACGGACACTTTGACAAGCCCGTTCTGGAAATCCTGATCGGGAATATAGGCAATTCGCGCCGGGAACCCCGCGTCTGCGTTATGACGGGTAATTTTGTAGGCGACTTTGGCGAGGTTCTTGGCGTCCACACTTCGCCCTAACAAATCCGCATACAAATGGCGTAAGGGTTGCGGCGTATCGTTCGGCGCATTTTCGATGTCCAGTTGGCGCAAGACAAACGGCGTCGGTAAATTCGACGGTGTAAAATGGCCATAAGCGGCGTAAACGAAAACTGGTTCGCGAAAGCCGCTTTCGGCGCCGCTGCGGGTGCGTCGCCCGACAATTTCGCCGCCGAGCGACAAGCGTGTACTCGCGTCCGCCCCTTCGACAATTGGATTTTGTGCGGCGGCGGCATTCAAAACGAATAGCCATGACCACGCACAGATTACTCTGCGCATCCAATATGTGATACGTTTACTGACTGCCCATACGGCGCGAACGCCGCCCCCTGATTAAGGGCATTCTACAGGAGTGAAGCCAACACGACAATCATGTTTGCAAGTGCGAACTCCGCCGCTTTCAGCGGTAAAAACACGCGGCAAAAACACAGTGGCAATTGAGTTAGATGCTTAACGTGCGCTGGGTGCAGGCGTTGTGTTCTGGCGGCGGAACATTATCACGCGACTTAATGTTTATGGAAAAGAATTCTCTTCGCCGGTTTCCTTCCATTGCGGATACTTCGCCATAATGCGTTCAAAGAGTGATGATGAAGCCAGTCGCGCCAACCAGTCTCGCACGGGCGCCGGTGCATTCGCGTCAAACCAATCCATGTCAGCGATGCGGAACTGGCGTATGAATGGGAAAATCGCGATGTCGACGCGGGTGCGCTTTTCGCCGCACAGGAAGGGTTTATCCGCAAGGCGGGCGGCAAGCGTTTCCAGAAATTTGACGCCTTGGGCGCGGTGGTCTTCCGGGTCGACGTCGTCATAGCGCGTTGCGTATTTGTAACGGTCGAGATGGTGTTTGAAATCGCCATCGCAGGTCGCGATTAATTCGGCTCCATTGTCTGGACCCAACCATCCTTCCGGATCGTTCTTCGCCAGCGCCCAGTCCATGACGGCGAGGCTTTCGTCGATTACGTTGTCGCCGACAATCAGTACAGGCACCGTGCCTTTCGGCGAGGCCGCGATCATCTCTTCCGGTTTGTCTCGCAAAAGAACCTCGCGCAGGCGCACGGGCGTCCCGCTGATGGCGATGCCCATGCGAGCCCGCATGGCGTAGGGGCATCGGCGAAAGGAATAGAGGATGGGGTGTTCCTGCGTCATCGTTCGCGCGGGCCCGATGGCGGCGCGACACCGATATGGGTCTCGCCCCGTGCAGCGGCGAGTTTCATTTGCTTTTGGCGCTCGGCGAATCCCTGGCGCTTTTCGTCAGAATATTCACCAATGCAATGAGGGCAGGAAATGCCGGGGCGGTATTCGGGCGAGGCTTTGTCGTCATCGTCGATCGGGCGGCGACAAGCATAGCATTGGTCGTAAGAGCCGGGCGCAAGATTGTGGCCGACAGATACGCGCGCGTCGAAGACAAAACATTCTCCGCGCCACTGACTTTCTGTTTCCGGTACGGTTTCGAGATATTTGAGGATACCGCCTTTGAGATGGGCGACGTCGTCAATGCCTTCGCTACGCAGGAACGCCGTCGATTTTTCGCAGCGAATGCCGCCCGTGCAGAACATGGCGACTTTTTTTACGTCGTGGGTCTTGCGATATTCGCGGAACCAGTCGGGAAATTCGCGGAACGATGATGTTTGCGGATTCACAGCGCCTTCAAATGTTCCGATGCCGACTTCATAATCATTGCGCGTATCGATCACCAGAATGTCCGGATCGTCGATCAGTGCGTTCCAGTCTTCGGGCTCAACATAGCGTTCATGGCTGAGATGCGGCGCGATATCCGCAATGCCCATGGTGACGATTTCTTTTTTGAGGCGCACTTTCATACGGTGGAAGGGCGGGGCGCCGGCAGCGGCTTCTTTCCATTGCAAGCACTCGCAGCCGGGAAAAGTTCGGATGTGGGCGATGACCGTGTCGATACCTTCGCGTGGTCCGGCGATCGTGCCATTTACGCCCTCCCGGGCGAGCAGGACCGTGCCGAGGACGCCCGCATCCTGGGCGCATTCAAGCAACCCGGCGCGCCGGGTTTCATAGTCCGGTAAATCGGCGAATTTATAGAAAGCAGCGACAACAAATTTATCCATGGGTTGAGGCATTTACGCCTTGCGCCGCCGGTGCTCAAGCACCCTGCGCGTCTAGAGCGTTTTGCGTCGAAACCGAGGCGGGCCGGGGGCTCCGGGGCCTTGCCGGTTTCTCATTTGCAAATCTTCCCGTGACAGTTGCAATTACGCCCATAAAGGCCCATATGGCCCTCGCGCCATGATTGAAGGCCGTCTATGGGCCTTGTTCTACAAGATTCTACACTCCTCCAAACATCGGCAGCATTCCCCCGGTCCGGGCATTTCCGGACCGATATTGCCTTTCCCAGAAAGGCGCGCCTGTTTGAAAGGACTACGATCATGGCGACTGGAACAGTTAAATGGTATAATTCCCAAAAGGGTTATGGCTTCATCGAACCGTCTGACGGCGGCAAGGACGTTTTCGTCCACGCCACGGCAGTCGAGGCAGCCGGCATGCGCGGCCTCAACGATGGCCAGCAAGTCAGCTACGAATTGCAGCAAGACCGCGGTAAAGCGTCTGCAGGCAATCTCAAAGCCGTTGACTAACTTTTTGGGCTTTTAGCCTTTAAAGAATGACAAGGGCGGATCGGCGTTACGGGAATCCCGTAGAGCTGATCCGCCCTTTCTTTTTGCGTGATGTTTGCCGGCGTTTCTTGCGCAAGCACAGGGCGCGGCTCTTCAGTACCGCAGACCATAGGTCATCAACCGTTTCCCAACAGTCTCATCGACTACCCGGAAGCCGTGTCCCTCAAGGATAATGCGGCAAGCCGTGTGGGTGCGGGCGCCGTGGCGTTCTGCGCCGGTATCGACGGCGACGGCGCGACATCGGTCGAGCACTGCGCCGCCGCCCTCAAGCACTTCCGGCTCGGCGCCTTCCGCATCGCATTTCAGGAGATCGATTTCGGCAATTTCATTTTGCGCGCAGAATTGGTCGAGCGTTGTGGCGCGGCGCATTTCGGTTGGCGCCGTGTCTGCGGCAAAAACGGAACTGTCTGCGTGATCGGGGATTGATGCGAACGGCACATCCGTTTCGTCCTTCCACAGCAGCGCGTCATGGGTTGTTGCGTTGGTCAAATTGCGGATGTTTTCTGTAAGGCAAGCGCGAACGGCAGCGTCCGGCTCAATGCAATAAACCCGCGCGCCGGAGCGGGCGCAAATATGCGCAAATTCTCCTGCATTGGCGCCGACATCGATGACAACACTATTGGCGGCGAGTGTAACATGGCGCCCGACGCCATATTCATCAGCCAACTGACCGAGGCGCGCCTCCCATCCTTTGCGGTAAAGTTTCCAACGGTAAGGCGAGGGAACAACGAAGCGTCCGTCCGCGACAATGATCTCAGCGCCCAGCGGATGGGCGGCAAGCCGAACCCGTTGGTGTCCGTGTAGCTTGGCCGCCGCAAGAAAATCCTGACGCATCAGTTTCAAACGGATTTTTAGAGGCAGGCGCAAAGTGCGCGGCAAATCGGTCATCAATGTTCACTACGCTTTGTCGGCGCTATCAGGAAAAGACAAAACGAACCGTGCACCGTGTTTAAAGTGCGGGTCAACGTAAACTGCGCCGCGATGCAATGTCATGATCCGCCGGCTTAGCGCCAGGCCAATGCCCGATCCTTCGATTTCATCGGCATGCTCAAGGCGCCGATACGGTTCAAAAATTCTCTCCGCACAATCGGCCGGAACACCCGATCCGTTGTCATCAATATAAACGATGACGCATTCCCGCGCGGTATCACGCTCAACAGTGATGTCGATCGACAGGTTTTCCGCGTCACTATATTTGCACGCATTGACGAGAATATTTTGAAAAACCTGCGTCATTAAATCAGGATCGACCGGGATTGTTGGCATGCCTGCGATGTTAAGCTGCGCGCCGCGTTCGTCCAGATATTCTTTTGAGAGTGCGACGGCGTTATTGATCACAGCGCCAATCGGCGTCGGTCGAAGGTCGATGTCAAAGGCCTTGACCCTGTAAAGTTCATGCAGACTTTTGATTATGCGCCGCATCCGATCGAGGGCCGTACCCATATTGGCGATCGCATTTCGTGCGCTATCACTGGGCGCAGGTTCGGTTTCAAAATCGGCCTCCAGAAAATTCAGAAACATATTCGTTTGCCGTATCGGTGCAGTCAAATCATGGGCGATGACAGCGGCAAAGTCTTTCAGAATTTTATTGTGCGCCTCGAGGTTTTCTAAACGCAGGTTCAAACTCGAAATTTCTTCGGTCAGTTCATGCTCTTTGGGATTGTCCGCAGAGAGATTAAAATGTGTGCAAAGCATACGAACTGGGACGCCGTTATCATCGCGGATCGCGAAGCCGCGGCACCGAAACGAAACAGTATGTCCCTGTGCGTGTTTGAAGCGAATAATTTGATCATAGGGGTGGTGCGGATCGGCGAGGTGCTGGTTTAAAGCCGCTGTTGAATTTTTGAGATCGTGCGGATCGACGATTGCCTGATGCGCCGCGGCAATGTGGGGCATCGCTTCGGCGGCGTAACCGAGCGCACGCCAGAACCCCGGACTGATCCATTCATGGTCGCGGTTTTCCAGGTTCCAATAACGGATCCCGTCAAATGCGCCCAAGAGCAGAAAATCCTGAACGTCGCTGCGCGACGGTAATAGCGAAAACAACTCCGTTTTTAGATAATGCTCACTGGGCTCTGTGCGAACGTGTGCTTGGGGGGCGGGTGCTTGGCGGGCGGTAACAGCCATGGAAATTCGAGGCTCCCTCATTATATGTGGTGCGAGGCATACCACAACTCATGGGTGTAGTTCGATTATCCGAATAGACTGTAAATGCAACCGTTTCGCGCGGTCGCTTTATTAAGGGCTTGTTTACACATTCGCGAACAATCCGCTGCTTGGCGCAGCGTTGGTGTCAAACGGTCTCAGCGGCGGGTGAATTTTCGCACCTGCATCTGGATCGGGCCGTCCGCGCGCCCGCTGACAAACTGATCGACCATCGGGTTGCCGGAATTATCGAGCTCGTCAGGGCTGCCGCGCCAGATGATGACGCCCTGATAGAGCATCGCGACTTCATCAGCGATTTTGCGTGCTGACGCCATATCATGGGTAATAGAGATTGCCGTTGCGCCGATGGCTTTGACGCGCTCGACAATCAGGTTGTTGATGACATCCGACATAATCGGATCGAGGCCCGTTGTCGGTTCGTCGAAAAATAATATTTGCGGGTCCGACGCGATGGCGCGGGCGAGGCTAACGCGCTTTTGCATGCCGCCGGAAAGTTCCGACGGTCGCAACTCGCCGACTTCCGGCGCCAGCCCGACCTGCGCCAGGCATTCTATCGCCTTGTCCTTTGACGCGGCGCGCTTGTTTCGCTGGCCGTATAGGAGACGGAACGCGACGTTTTCCCAGACGCTCAAAGAATCGAAAAGCGCTGCGCCCTGAAACAACATGCCGGTCTGTGCGGCGATATGCTTTTTGTCGCCGGCCGACTGTCGCGCGACATTGCGGCCATCAACTTTGATGGAACCGCGGTCGGGTTTGACAAGGCCGAGGACGCTTTTCAACAGCACAGATTTCCCTGACCCTGAACCGCCAATGACAACCAAAGACTTTCCCGCTGGCACAGTAAGGTCGACGCCGCGCAGCACATGATTGGCGCCGAACGATTTCTGCAAACCTTGAATATCAATTTTGATTGGCGCTTCGCTCATGGTCTTTTAAAAATCCACAAACAGCGAAGTGAGAAGGTAATTCGCGGCGAATATTGAAACAGCCGCCGCGACGACGGCAGTGCGCGTCGCGTTGCCGACGCCAGTGGCGCCGCCGCTTGAGCGGTAACCGTAATAGCATCCCGTTACAGCAATCAGGAAACCGAAGACCGTCGCCTTGATGAGGCCGCTCGTCACATCTTCGGAACTGATGAAGTCGGCCAGGGTGTTGATGTATATCGATGCTGACATGTCGAGCAGGTGAACGGAGACGAGGTAGCCGCCATAGACGCCGATAATGTCAGCGGTGAGAACGAGCAATGGCATGGCGATGGTTGTCGCGAGGACCCGCGGCCCGACAAGATAGCGAAACGGGTTCACAGACAAGGTCGACATGGCGTCGATCTGTTCGGTGACGCGCATGGCGCCAATCTCTGCGGCCATGGCCGATGAGCATCGGCCGGCGACCATCAGGGCGGCGAGCACCGGCCCCAATTCGCGCACGATTGAAACGCCGAGAATTTGCGGAATGAAGGCGTTTGCATCGGGAAAGATGCTGCCTTCGTAAATGTTGAGCGCAAGGGCGCCGCCAGTAAAAAGGGCGGTCAGGCCAACGACCGGAAGTGATGCAAAACCAATGCGCGCCAGCGCATGCAGGAACGGCCGCCAGAAAAATGGCGGCGTCACTGCTGCGAACGCGCCTTCCATCGCAAAATTCGTCATGCGGCCGACCTCGCCAAATACATCCAGGCTGAGGCGGCCGACGGCGGCGATTGGGTTCATCTGGTCGGTCCCGCTTAACGTTGAGCCTTAGACGTAGCGGCGATCAACGCGCCCGCCAAGCCCGGTCAGCAATTCATAAGGGATTGTTCCGCAGGCGCTTGCTGCTGCGTGAAGGCTGCCGGATTTGCCGAAGAATTCGGCCGTCTCGCCGACCTGCGGCGGCGTTTTCAATGCTGTTACGTCAAGACCGATCAGGTCCATGGAGACGCGGCCGGCGATTTTGGCGCGCTCGCCAGCGATTGTCGCGACGGCTTTGTTAGACCCGGCGGTCGGGAATCCGTCGCCATAGCCGAGAGCTACGGTGGCAATTAGCGTCGGCGCCGTTGCGGTGAATGTCGCGCCATAACCGACGGTTTCTCCTGCCGCCACCCTGCGAATCTGGACGATCGGTGCGTTCAGCGTAACCACCGGCTTGATCCGCGCGTCGTCAACGTCGAACGGGCTGCCGCCGTAAAGGGCGATGCCGGGACGGGTGAGGTCGCAGTGATAGGACGGGTCCATCAGCGCGCCCGCAGACGCGGCAAGCGACTGCCGGGCATTCGGAAACAACGTTGCGGAATGCGCGAAGGCGTCGCGCTGTTCGCTGTTTTTGGCGTGGCCCGGCTCAGATCCGCAGGCGAGGTGGCTCATCAGGACATCGACATTGAGATCTGACATCGCTGCAAACCCGGCGAGTTCCCCGACCGGCGCACCGAGCCGGTTCATGCCTGTGTCCACATGTAAGGCGCATGGCGCGCCCGGTTTGCGGGACGCCCATTTTTTCGCCTGTTCGGCGCTGTTGATGACCGGCGTTAGCGCAGCCTCCTCGAAGATCTTGATTGTGTCAGGCAGCGGCCCATTAAAGACATAGATTTTCGCCTCAGGCGCGGACGATGAAAGGGCGGCGCGCAATTGTGCGCCTTCTTCCGGATAGGCGACAAAAAATGTTTGGCAATTTTCGCGCGTTGCAAGCGCTTGCGCGATCGGCGCCAACCCAAGTCCATAGGCGTCGCATTTGACGACCGCCGCCGTCTCGGCGCCTGGGGCGGCTTCGCGTAGCATCGCAAAATTCTCGCACAGCGCGGTGAGATCAATATCGACCCACGGTCCGGCTGTTTTTCGGTTTGCGGTGTTTTCGCTGTGCATCGGCGAAGCCTTAGGCCGATTTATGCGCGAGGCAAGTCTCGCGGTTCTAACTGTCCCGGGAGTAGCGGTCGCTCGCGAGGTTAGAAAACTTTGTGAATTGTTCTTCAAAATGGAGATCGACTTTGCCGATCGGGCCGTGACGCTGCTTGCCGACGATAATCTCGGCCGTGTCGCCGACTTCCTCAAGAAGCGACTGCCATTTGACGTGTTCTTCCGTCCCCTCACGCGGCTCCAGGCGAGAGAGATAATATTTCTCTCGAAAGACAAAGAGAACAACGTCAGCGTCCTGCTCAATAGAACCGGACTCACGAAGGTCAGCCAGTTGCGGGCGCTTGTCTTCGCGCTCTTCGACTTTCCGCGATAACTGCGCGAGGCCGATCACCGGGATATTCAACTCCTTCGCCAGCGCTTTCAGCCCTTGCGAGATCTCGGTGATTTCCTGCACGCGATTGTCGTTTCGTTTGCCCGAGCCGGTCAGCAGCTGAATGTAGTCGATGATGAGGAGATCAAGACCATGCTGGCGTTTCAGGCGCCGGGCGCGGGCTGCAACCTGCGCAATTGAAAGACCGCCCGTATCGTCGATGAAGATCGGCAGGGATTCTAACTCGCGGGTCGCGTGATAGATGTCGTCAAATTGGCTTTGTTCGATTTCCCCACGCCGGATTTTCTCCGACGGCACGCGTGCAAAATCTGAGATGATCCGCGTTGCGATCTGTTCAGCCGACATCTCAAGCGAAAACATACCAACAACGCCGCCGGAAATGGTTTTCATCGTGCCGTCCGGTTGGCGCTCCGTTTTATAGGCCTTTGCGGCGTTGACGCCGATGTTGACGCCCAGCGACGACTTACCCATGGACGGGCGTCCGGCGAGGATTAGCAGATCGGACGGGTGCATCCCGCCAAGTTGGCGATCGAGATCGCGCAAGCCGGTCGAAATGCCGGCAAGCCCGCCGCCGCGACGGAAGGCGGCGTCGGCAAGTTCAATCGCCTCGGTCAGCGATGATCGAAAACTTTTAAAGCCGCCACCGTATTTTCCGGTTTCCGCAAGGGAATAAAGCGCCTGTTCGGCTTCTTCGAGTTGTTTGATCGGTGTGTCTTCGAGGCTGGAGACTTTGGCCCGATCGACCATCTCCGCGCCGATCGACATCAAGCCGCGACATGTCGACAAATCAAAAACGATGCGCGCATAGTCAATCGCGCCGGTTGTCGAGGGAACATTGGCGGCGAGTTGTTCGAGATATTTGCGCCCACCCGCTTCCTGATAGCCCGGCGAGCTGGCGAGGTAAGTATCGAGCGCGACCGGCGAGGCGAGGCGGCCGCCGTCGACAAGCGATTTCGCAGCATCGTACACCACCTGGTGTACGGGATCGTAAAAATGCTCGCTTTTCAGAAACTGCGAGGCGCGGATCAAAATCTCATTATCAAAGAGGATCGCGCCCAGGATCGCTTGTTCAGCATCCAGGCTTACGGGCGTTTGTTCGTCCGTATCATGATTAAATTGTTCGACAGTGTTTGCAGTGAGCGCCATAACGGAGCTTTAAATCAAAGAAAACGCCGGCTGGATAGCCAGCCGGCGTCGAAACTTTTCCCCGCACCCTGTGCGCCCGGTTGACGTCGGGCGCAAGGCGCGAGGCGCTAGTCTTTGTCTTCGTTCGGTTCTTCGTCACCATCGTCGGATGCGACGGCGGCTTGTGCTTCAGGATCAAAAAATTCCGCTGATTTTTCTTCGTCGGAATCATCGTCACCGGACGCTTGTTCATTCTCGCGGGCGAAAACGTTCTCGCCGCGAGCCTGGCGTTCAGCCTCATCCTCGGACCGCGCCACGTTGATTTCGATATTGGCGTTGACGTCCGGGTGTAGTGAAACCCGAACCGGCACAATACCGATCGTTTTCAACGGCTTGTCGATCCGCACTTGGCTACGTTCGATTTTGACACCGTCTTCAGACGCCGCGTCAGCGATATCACGCGCCGTCACCGAGCCATAAAGAGCGCCGGTTTCAGACGATTGACGAATAACGACAAAGCTGCGGCCGTTTAGTTTCTCGGAAGCGGCTTCAGCGTCTTTCTTGCGCTCAAGATTGCGCGTTTCAAGATCGGCGCGCTGCGTTTCGAAAACCTGCTTGTTGGCGTCGTTCGCCCGCAAAGCTTTTTTCTGCGGCAGCAGAAAGTTGCGCGCAAAACCTGACTTTACTTTGACGACATCGCCCATTTGGCCGAGATTTTCGACCCGTTCGAGTAAAAGGACATCCATCGATCTTACTCCGATACGTAGGGAAGGAGGGCGAGAATGCGAGCGCGCTTGATGGCGCGCGCTAACTCACGCTGCTTCTTTTGCGATACGGCGGAAATGCGTGACGGCACGATCTTGCCGCGTTCGGAAACGAAACGCCCCAGGAGTTTCGGATCCTTGTAATCGATTGTTTGCGCGTTATCGCCTGAGAACGGGCAGGACTTACGGCGTCTGAAAAACGGTTTAGCCATGATTTTATATCCTTCTGCCTATCGGCGCCGGTCGCGGTCGCCGCGATCATTGCGATCGCCGCGGTCGCGGCGGCTCAGAACAGGCGACGGTTCGGGGTCGTGTTCCTCGACGCGAATGGTCAGCACGCGCAAAATGTCGTCATTGATTTTTTCCTGACGCTCAAGTTCCTGCACGGCGATCGGTGGACCGTCGATATTGAAAAGGCTGTAATGGCCTTTGCGGTTTTTGTTGATCTTGTATTGAAGGTTGCGAAGCCCCCAATATTCGGACTTTTCGATTTTGCCGCCATTGTCGGTGACTATGTTGGCGAGAGTTTCTGTGAGGCCTTCGACTTGCGCAGGGGAAATATCCTGACGCGCGATGAAGACATGCTCATATAACGGCATGAAGCCAGCTCCTGATTGGCGACGGAGATCGGCTGGAACGGCTGGTGTTCCTGCTGACCTGTGGCTCGCAAGGGCAAAGGGACCATCCCTTAAACCAACCGGTTGATTGGCGCCCGCGACCGTCGCTCGCGAAGCCGGCGAGATAGCTGACAGGCGCCGCCATGGCAAGCCCCGCCTTGGCTCTGCCTTGCTCTCTCGGTCTCGGTTGGTTAATCGGGCCGGAAAACGGAGTTTATTTATGGCGCGCGCATTCATTTTTCCGGGGCAAGGCAGTCAATCGGTCGGTATGGGCAAAGTGCTCGCTGACGCTTTTCCGGTCGCTCGTGAAGTCTTCCAGGAAGTCGATGACGCGCTTGGCCAGAAGCTCACAGCGTTGATGTGGGACGGGCCGATGGAGGAATTGACCCTGACGGCGAATACCCAGCCGGCGCTGATGGCGCATTCCATCGCCGCGATGCGGGTGCTGGAAAAAGAGGCGGGCGTCGATATTGCCGGCGCTATGTTCGTCGCGGGGCATTCGCTGGGCGAGTATTCAGCACTGTGCGCGGCGCGCGCCATCAGCCTTGCAGACACAGCGCGGCTGCTGCGCATTCGCGGCGAGGCAATGCAAGCCGCAGTTCCTGTCGGCGAGGGCGCTATGGCGGCGCTGATCGGGGTCGATCTCGAAGGCGCGCAAAAAGCGATTGATGCAACGAGCGGCGGCGCCTGCGAGATCGCCAATGACAACGCACCGGGCCAGGTCGTCATTTCCGGTGAGAAAGCGCGGGTCGAAGCTGTTTGCGCCGGCGCTAAAGAATTCGGCGCCAAGATTGCGAAATTATTGCCGGTTTCAGCGCCGTTTCACTCATCGCTTATGGCGCCGGCAGCCGACCGCATGGCGGCGGCGCTGGCGGGCGCAAACGTTTCAACGCCGGCGACAACGCTGATCGCCAACGTAACAGCGGCCGCGGTCGCCGAACCCGACGAAATTCGGGACAGTCTCGTGAAACAGGTGACAGGCCGCGTTCGCTGGACGGAGAGCGTATCGAATATGGCCGCTGCGGGATGCGATACATTCGTCGAAGTCGGCTCCGGCAAAGTCCTTTGTGGTCTTGTCAGGCGCATCGAAAAGGGCGCGACGTCGATGAATGTCGGCGAGCCGGCCGACGTCGAAGCGTTTTCGAACGCTTAATCTGTGCCAGCGTCAAAAGACGACATTCCCGCGGCGTTTAAACGACAAGCTGAGTATTGCCGTTCGCGCGATGCTTTGCT
>JAJFFU010000221.1 GCA_021776465.1 Parvularculaceae bacterium | reverse complement strand
CCATGATCAAGAATACCGCCGCGCAGGTACGCGCGCGCGATTTCCTGTGGGCGGCCGGCATCAGCGCTGGCGTTGGCGTCGTGGTCCTTGTCGGCGCAAACGCCGATTGGCGAATTGTGGTGTCTGCGTGGAGCGCATTTCTTGCAGCCCTCGCCGTGCGTTACCGATTGTCGTCGGGGCGCGCCTGGGCGCAGCCCGTACAACGCGTTGTCGATATCGAATTGGGCGCGCAGCGCGCCGAACTTGCTAACTTACGGATCGCACGCGGCGTCGCTATGGCGCTGCCGGAGCCTTTGTTCATTCTCGACAGCGCCGGGATCGTTGAAAACGCTAATCCGGCAGCGGAAACACTTGCCGGCGCGACGAACCTGGAAGGGCGCCATTTCGCCTCCGTTTTGCGGGCGCCTGAAGTTTTTGAGGCGGCCGAAGCTGTGATCGAAACCCGGGAGTCGAAAACAGTCGATTTTGTCACCACCGGCTCCGTCGAATTATCCTGTCGCGCATTCGTCGCGCCCCTGTGGTCTGACGAGGCGGGACCGCCAGGGCCGGCGCGCCGATCACTTATTTTTATTCGCGACCTGACGAGCGAACGACGGCTCGAACAAATGCGCGCTGACTTTATCGCCAGCGCCAGTCACGAATTGCGCACCCCGCTTGCGTCCCTCCTTGGCTTTATCGAGACGCTGCGCGGACACGCCCGAACAGACCCGGAAGCGCGCGAAAAGTTTCTGTCCATCATGCAGGCGCAGGCTGAACGCATGCAGCGGCTTGTCGCAGATCTGATGTCCCTGTCGCGGATCGAGTTGAACGAACATGTTCCGCCCCGGGACATCATTGATTTACAGCAGATTGCCGGCGACGTGATTGACAGTTTCGAGCCGCTGTTTGATCAGCGCGGGGCCATCGTTGACCTTGTCGCCGAGGACAATATCAGTGCGAAAATCGCCGGCGAACACGACGAGATCTTCCAGGCGATCCAGAACCTTTTAGACAACGCGATTAAATATGGCGGCGACCCGGCCATGATCAAAGTGCGCATTGGCGGCGGCGCCGCGCCGGCAGTCGCCAGCGATGGTGAACCCGGCCAGCGCGCCGGCGACACAGCAAGCCAGATCGCTGCGCGCCTCGGATTATCCGTAGACGATCTGATTTATGTCCAGATCCGCGATTTCGGCCCCGGCATCGCCCGGTCGGATTTGCCGCGACTGACGGAGCGGTTTTACCGCGTCAACGTTGAGCGAAGCCGCAAGGGCGGCGGAACCGGCCTTGGCCTCGCTATCGTCAAACATATCATCAACCGCCATAAAGGCGGCTTTCAGATTGAGAGCATGATGGCGGGTGGGACAGCGTTTAATTGTTATTTCGCGCCCGCAGCGGTTCGGCGGGCTGTTTAACACCAGGAATTCCCCACGGCGCACGAATTGCGCAAAATTTTTGCGTCGGACAAGAAACTGTCACACAATGCAAGCATGTAGCTGTCTTTCCGCACTCCCGTGACAACACAGGATTTTATGGACGCGCCCGCGCCGATACCTTCGAAAACCGTGTTTCCGCTTTTAGAAGCTGAACTGTCGCGGATGGCTGCGCTTGTGGAAAGCCAGCTGCAAGGCGCGATCACGGCGTTCGAACGGCGCGATGTGGCGACCGCCGAAAGCCTGATCGCCAACGACGCGCGGATCGACGTTTATGATCGCGACATCGAAACAAAGGTGATGGCGGTTCTCGCAAGCCAGACCCTTTCTATTGAAGCCGTCCGCGAAGCGACAACGATCATGAAACTTTCGGGTGAATTGGAACGCGTCGGCGATCTGGCGAAGAACGTGGCCAAGCGCACGCTTGTCATCAGCCGCGAGGCGCCAACACGGCCCATCCTTGGGGTTGTGCGCATGGGGCGCGCCAGCCTTCGTCAATTCTCTGACATTCTGAACGCCTATGCTACGCGTAACCTCGATGCGGCCTTCGCCGTTTGGGGCGCCGATGACGAACTTGACGAATTATACAATTCCGTCTTTCAGGAAATTCTTGCCGCGATGATGGAAGATCCGATGCGCGTCAATGCGTGTACGCATCTTGTTTTCACCGCCAAAAATTTCGAACGCGTCGGCGATCACGCGACAAACATCGCAGAGGCAATCCATTTTCTTGTGACCGGTTCACCAATTATGGAAGAACGGCCCAAAGGTGACGAAACGGCGACGACGATCGTGACGCCGCCGCGGTCTACCGGTTCCGCGAACCGATAATTCGGAGCAGTCATGGCAGCGACAAAAATTCTGATCGTTGAGGACGAAGAGGCCCTGGCGACGTTGCTTGAGTATAATCTCAGCAAGGAAGGGTTTGACATTGCGCTCGCTGGCGACGGCGAAGAAGCCTTGTTGAAAATTGAGGAAGAAGCGCCCGATCTCGTTATTCTCGACTGGATGCTGCCGAATGTGTCGGGCATCGAGGTTTGCCGGCGCCTGCGCACAAAGTCTGAAACGCGCAACCTACCGATCATCATGCTGACGGCGCGCGCCGAAGAAGCCGACCGCATTCGGGGGCTCGAAACCGGCGCCGATGATTATCTCACCAAGCCTTTTTCGACCAATGAACTGATTGCGCGCGTGCGCGCCGTTTTACGGCGCATCCGGCCGGGACTTGCGGAAGATAAAGTAACGGTCGGGAATTTACTGGTTGATCGCGTTTCGCACAAAGTGATGCGCGAGGATAAAGAAATCCATCTCGGCCCGACCGAGTTTCGATTGCTTGACCATCTCATTCAGCATCCGGGCCGCGTGTTTTCGCGCGAACAATTGTTGAACGCTGTATGGGGGTCAGACGTTTTTGTCGAAGTGCGAACTGTCGACGTCCATATTGGCCGGCTCCGCAAAGCCTTGAATAAATACAAACAGGGCGATCCGATCCGCACGGTGCGCTCAGCCGGATACGCCCTTGAATCCGGAAGATAATGCGTTCAAATATTTAGAGCGTCCAGCATCACCCCGTACGCGCTGCAGCGATTTATCGTTACTGCGCAGACACGGGATGACGCAAGTGGATCGACGTTTTGTGCAGCGCGACCTAGCTCGCCGCACGCCTTTTCGCGAGACCAGGGAGCGTACGTCGCGGCGCCGGGCGCGCGTCGCGGCGCATCGGCGGCTGAAACGCAAGCCGTGCGTGATAGGCGCAATATGATTTTCCAGACAGGGTCGACTGACCGCAAAAATGAAAATCGTCACGCGCCGGATCGCCGATCGGCCATTTGCACATATTGTTCGCGATTGTCGCCACGGTTGCGGAATCTCCGGATTCCAGCACCAGCGGCGCAACAAAATCGGGCTCGGGAATAATCGACTTGACCTCTTCACGAGGGGCCGGCGCAGCGATTTCCTTGTCACGCTCGACAGCGCGCGGCGCACAACCGCGCTGCGGTTTTGCCGGCGTCGCCCGTCCGGACAGGCCCAGACGGTGGACTTTGCCGATCACGGCGTTGCGTGTTACGCCGCCGATCTTGTTGGCGATCTGCGCCGCAGAAAGCCCCTCGGCCCATAATTTCTTCAATGTTTCAACACGTTCGTCGGTCCAGGCCATGCCGCCGTTCTCCCTTTCCCTGCGGAGCGCGCTGCTGTGGCGCGCGAAAATATCAATATTTAGTAGTGCAATGCTCATCGCGCCGTAGCGCGTCGAAATATAGTATCTCAGCAATTCAGAAACACAACATGGCGCCGCATCGTTTTTTTTCCCACTATATGTTGATAACACCCTCGATGGTTGACCGGCGGCTCGCCGGCGGCCAAACGAAAGCTGGCAAAAGCTTTTGAAAGGCAACGAAAAATGGACGGCGCACGCGATATTGCATCGCAGCAAAATTCCGATCGCCTGGCCATTTTCGGCGCCAGACGATTTGGCGCTGTTAACTGGCTCGGCCTGTGGACGCTGTACGTAAAAGAGGTCCGGCGTTTTTTGAAAGTCGGCACGCAGACGGTTATTGCGCCGGTCGTATCGACGCTCTTGTTCCTGATCGTTTTCACACAAGCGTTTGGCGCATCGCGACCGGCCGTTGGCGGCGTACCATTTGTCGAGTTCCTGGCGCCAGGCCTGATGATCATGGCGGTGCTGACAAACGCCTTTACCAACTCTTCTTCGTCGATCCTGATCGGCAAGGTGCAAGGCGCCATTGTCGATGTTTTGATGCCGCCATTATCAGCTGCGGAATTAACCGTCGCCTTCGTTGCCGGCGCGGCGACGCGCGGGTTGCTGGTCGGCTTTATCACCGCCGTCACCAGCGCCGTCTTCATGGCGGCGATCGGCGCCGAAATGCGCATCGTTTCTTTTTGGCCCATTCTTTATTTCTCGCTAACCGCCGCGACAATATTCGGGATGCTGGGCGTGATTGGCGGTGTCTGGGCGGAGAAATTTGACAACCTTGCCGCCATATCAAACTTCATTATCACGCCGCTGACGTTTCTGTCGGGAACATTTTATTCGATCGAACGACTGCCGGAACCGTTTCGCGCGGCGAGCCAGTTTAATCCGGTGTTTTACCTGATTGACGGCTTCCGATCCGGCTTTACCGGCGTTGCGGAATCCGACCTTATCGTCGGTGTATTGATGATGCTCGGCTTGAACGTCGTACTTGCCGCCTGTTGCTATTTTCTTTTTCGCTCCGGCTATAACCTTAAAGAGTAACGAGCGGGGGAGCGCACCATGGCGACAGCCGGCGCAACACAAGAAATGACTGACTTCGTGCTGCCGTTTCAGGTCGGCGACAGCGCCGTGCGCGGACGCATCGTGCGCCTGTCCGCATCGGTCGATGACATTCTGACGCGCCACGATTTTCCTTACGCCGTCAGCGCGTTGCTCGGCGAAGCGGTATCTTTAGTCGCGCTAATGGGGGCCGCCCTTAAATTCGACGGGAAGTTGATTTTTCAGGCGCAAGGGAATGGCCCGGCCTCGATGATCGTTGCTGATTACACTGCCGGCGGCGCGCTGCGGGCAACTGCAAAAGTGTCGGGCGACATTTCTGATATTAAGGATACAGCGCTTGTCGGCGAAGGCCATGTCGTCATGACCATTGATCAGGGTGCGGATATGGAGCGCTATCAGGGGGTAACGCCGCTCGACGGCGAACGCCTTGAAGAAACGGCGGTTGCCTATTTCATGCAGTCAGAACAAATCCCCACGGCGATGCGCCTTTCAGTCGGACGCCTTTCTGCGCCCGGCGAACCGGACCGATGGCGCGCCGGCGGAATTATGACGCAGTTCATGCCGAGCGAAGGCGGCTCGCGTGAGCGCGGCACGGAGATTTTGTTGGGCACCGACGATCAGGAAAGTTGGGACCGCGCCGCCGCATTCGTCCAGACAACAGAAGATGACGAACTGATCGACCCCTCAATCGCTGCAGAAACAGTGCTCTATCGACTGTTTCATGAAGACGGCGTGCGCATTTTTGATCGCCAGCCGGTGCGCGCCGAGTGCAGTTGTAACGCTGAAAAAATCGAAGCCGTGCTGGCGCGTTACGATGCGCCGGAACTGGCTGACATGGTCAAGGATGACGTCATTACGGTGACTTGCGAATTTTGCCGACGTGATTACCGATTTAACGCAGACGGCGGACCAGCGCCGGCTTAAGTTTATCTGAACGGAGTTTCGATGTTTGATTTTGTGCGTAAAGAGGCATTGTTTGCCGCACTCGACCGCGGCCTGCCGAAAAAACTAAAAGCTGCAGCGCCTTTTCATATGAAAACGACGCAAGACTGTATCATTTACAACTTTTTGGAAGATGTTCAGGGGTTGGATATCGCTGAAATCGGCGGCGGGGACTCGCGTTTGTTAAAAGCGATTTCCAGCGCCAATCGTTGCGCGAATATTGAGCCCTTCGAAGGAAATGATGGAGGCCCAGCTGAAGCGGTTAAAATAGCCGGCGTTAAAAATATCCGTTCATTGCTTGGCGAAAACAGCGCCGAGATTGACGACGAGAGTTTCGACGTTGTCTTTTCGATATCCGTCGTCGAACATATTCCGGAAAAAAACCTGCAAGCATTTTTTGATGACGGAATGAGGATCCTCCGGCCTGGTGGACTGTGGTTACACGCTATCGACAACTACCTTGGCGATAAACCCAATCCTTTTATCAGCCGACGGGTCGATACCTATCGCCATTGGGCCGCGACACCCGGCGTTACTGAGCCAGTCGGCAATATTTTTGAAGGCCCAGCCGTATTCAGCGCGGATATGGCGTCCAATCCGGACGATGTGATGCACGCCTGGGGCCGTGTTGCGCCAAACCTTGTCGAATTGCGCAAGGAAGCGCAGGGCGTTTCCGCTATTGTCGCATCGCGTAAGGTGAAAAAATAAGAGCGGGAGACGGCCTGTGAAAAAAAAGCACTTCGAACGCGAACTGAAAGACCTCGAGTTTGAACTCGCAAAGCTGCAGGAAACCGTGCAGCGGAAAAACAAAAAAGTCGCCATCATATTTGAAGGCCGCGACGCGGCCGGCAAGGGCGGCGCCATCAAAACCATCATGCGCCGCATGAGCGCGCGTATCTGGCGCGTCGTCGCCTTGCCCAAACCGTCCGACCGAGAAACGACGCAATGGTACTTTGAGCGCTATGTGGCGCATTTGCCCGCCGGCGGGGAGATCGTCCTCTTTGACCGGTCCTGGTATAATCGCGCAATTATCGAGCCGGTCATGGGGTTTTGCACACCGGACGAACACGAAACCTTCATGCGGGAGGTTCCGCAATTTGAACGTATGTTGATCGACTCCGGTATGATCGTGTTGAAATTCTGGATCCATGTGAGCGCAAAGGAGCAGGAAAGGCGGTTTCAGGATCGCGCCTGCGACCCGCGCAAGCGGTGGAAATTATCGCCGATCGATCTCAAGGCGCGCAATCTCTGGATCGAATCCACGCGCTATCGCGACAAGATGTTTGCGCTCACGCATACGGACGAAGCCCCGTGGCTGGTTGTCGATGGAAACGACAAGGAGCGCGCGCGCCTCAACATGATCAGGGCGATCCTCGATCGCGTTCCCTACGAACTCAACGAGGATGCCTTCGCGCCAGTGAAGCTGCCGCCGCGGCCGCGCCGGGAAGATTCCGGTTATGACGAGCCCAAGCTTGATGAGCTGAACCTTATCCGGGATTATTATCCGGATTGAGCGGCGCGCTTATTGGATTAATCCGCCGCTATGATGAATAGCTTCGTGCCCTCGACGCGCGTGACGACGACATTGACGCCGGCTTCGAAATTCTCACCGCTTTCGCTCTCTGCAAGCCATAGCGTATCGCCAAGGCGCACCTGGCCGACACCGTTGGCAAAAGGCTGATCGACTGCGGCGCGGCGCCCGATTTTTTGCGCGCCCCGTTCGTTGAGCAGTTGATGGTCTTCCTGCGTTTTATGGAGCCACGGCTTCACATAGCGCGGCGCAACAACCGACAACGCAACGGTGAGCACAGCAAAAGCCAGAAGCTGGCTCTGCCAGAACGCGCCCAGCGGGCTTATCGAAATTACGCCGGTCGCCGCTGCTGCGATCGCTGGCCAAAGGAAATAAGTGGAGCCAGTCGAAAGCTCAATCACGAGAAGCGCCACGGCGAATACCCACCAATACCAGAACGGCATTGTGCTGATGAAATCGATGATGACTTGCATTTTCTGACCCCGATTATGCTGCTTCGAACCTTAACCGCTCGGCCCTTCCCGGCAAAAGCCGGGGAGGGCGAAGCTCTTTGAACGGCGAGTTATAAACCCTACGCCGCCGGCGGTACTGAACCGCCAGCCCGCGCCGGTCGTTCTTTACTGAAGGCCTCGCGGGCAATTTCGCCGACCCCGGCTATAGTGCCAATCAGCGCTGACATATCGGCCGGCAATATAAGCGTTTTCTGCTGTGGCGAGATGGCGAGTTTTTCAAACGCCTTCACATAATCCTGGGCGACAAAATAATTGATCGCCTGAACATCGCCCGCTGAAATCGCGTCTGAAACCATCTGCGTCGCTTTTGCCTCGGCTTCTGCTTCACGCTCGCGCGCTTCTGCGTCGCGAAACGCTGCTTCTTTTCGGCCTTCCGCTTCCAGTACGGCGGATTGTTTTTCACCTTCGGCCCGCAGGATCGCCGATTGCTTTTCGCCTTCCGCGGTGAGAATTTCAGCGCGCTTCAATCGCTCGGCCTTCATTTGCCGCGCCATCGCTTCCGTGATGTCGGCGGGCGGTTCGAGGTCCTTGATCTCGACGCGCGTTACCTTGACGCCCCATGGCTGTGTCGCCGCGTCAATTACGCGAAGGAGCCGCTCATTGATGTCATCGCGATTGGACAAGACCTCATCAAGATCGAGCGAACCGATCACGGTACGGATGTTTGTCATGGCGAGGTTCGAAATCGCGCGGGTAAGATTGTGCACCTCATAGGCCGCCGAGGCCGCATCCATTATCTGGATAAAGGCGACGGCATCGGTGGTTACCTGCGCATTGTCGCGGGTGATGACTTCCTGCGCTGGAATATCGAACACTTGCTCCATCATATTCATCTTGCGCCCGACGCGATCGACGAACGGCATGATCAGATGCAGGCCCGGCTTGATCGTCTTGGTGTAGCGGCCAAAGCGCTCGACGGTGAATTCGTAGCCTTGCCCGACCACCTTGACCCCTGAAAACATGATGAAAAGCGCGAGGACGACGAGCCCCGCAAGAAATAATTCCAGCCCCATAGTGTCTCCCTTCCGTTTATTTCCCTATTTAGATTGTGATTGCGCGCCCGCGACGCCAGACTTGAAAATCCGATTTTTTGCACTAGCCGCTTGAAATTCAAGCATTTTTTCTGTTTTTGAACACACCGGGGCCAACCGGCGCGCGGTATTCGCGCAACGCATGGCGTCATTTTTCGATAAAGCGGGGCCTAAAGGCCTACCGAGTCGGTTAACCACGGGTTAAATTCACCCCATGGGGTATGCCGCGTACAAAATGGCAATCGGCGCCGCCGCCATTTGGGCGGCGCTTTTTTGCGCGTCGGCTTTCGCGCAAAGCAACGCCTCGGACGCGATCCCGCCTGCAGTGAACACCGGCAAAAACTGGGAAGTTTTCAAGGAGACCTGGACTGAAAAAGACGAGGCCGGATTCAGCGCCTTTGTGCAGGCGATCGGGCGCTCAAATTGTTCATCGCTTGAAACCTGTCTCAAATCCGACGCCAATCCCTACCGCTCCCCGGTCGATCCGACGTTGCACGGCGATTGCGCGGACATGGCCTATGTGCTGCGGGCCTATTACGCGTGGAAAAACGGACTGCCGTTTTCCTACCAAAAATCGATGGCCCTCGCCGCAACCCGTAACGAAGACATTCGCTATTCGACAAAGGGCAATGTCGTTTTGGAGCGACGGCAAATACTAAACTCGGTCGCAAACGCGCCTGCTTTCCTCCGGCGCATCGGCTGGGAAGTTTCAACAGCGATGTTCCGCACCCACCCGATTAATGGCGGCGGGCGCGGCCATGATGATTTTTACGCCATAAAAATCAGCCGCGAAACCGTGCGCCCCGGCGTCATCGCCTATGACATCTTCGGTCATGTGGGCATTGTTTACGACGTCAAGGATGACGGTCGCATCATGGTGGTTGCATCGCACCCCGACAATTCAGTTTCACGCTCGACCTATGGGCCGAACTTCATGCGCTCCCAGCCAGAGCTTGGCGCAGGCCTCAAAGCCTGGCGCCCTATCCGCGTCGATGGCGCTAAACGATCCGCTGACGGATCGCTTCAGGGCGGCACACTAAAAGCTGCAGACAACGACGCGCTCCCCGGCTTTTCCATGGAGCAATATTTCGGCAATGTTCCCGCCACGTCAGGCGTATGGCATGAAGGCGCCTTTCGCTATCAGGGCCGGACACTCAGATATTACGATTATGTCCGCCGCGCACTCGCCGCACCGGATTTCGCTTACGATCCGGTTGCCGAATTGCGTTACGGCCTGCGGACCATTTGCTCGGCGATCAAGACGCGCAAAGTCGCCGTCGACAAGGCGGTGCGCGCCCGAATTCACTTGAAGCCGCATCCAGCAAGATTGCCGCCCAATATTTATGGCACCTATGGCGAATGGGAAGAATATTCGACGCCGTCCCGCGACGCGCGACTGAAAGTCAGCTTCATCGAATTGCGCCGCGACGTACAGCGACTTGTCGAGGACGTTGAGGCCGGCGATCCGGGTGTTTCTTATAATGGCGATAAGCTGCCGCAAGATCTCGCCGACGCCTTCGAAGAGGAAAAAGAGAGCTGCACGTTCACCTATTGGCGCTCTGATAAAACACGGATGCGGCTGAACCTCGCCCATGTCATGGACCGGCTCTTTGAGCTTTCGTTTAATCCATATCATTGCCCGGAGCGCCGCTGGGGGGCGACGGGCGCCGAGTTTGCCACGTGCACTGATGATGTGACCAAAACACAATGGCACAATGCGTTGCGGTTCCTGCGCTATCAGGCTGATCGAACCTACGATGTGCGCATGGATTTCGCGCTCAACGAATTGCAACCACCTATGACGGCGACGCCGGAAGAAGGCGGGCTCGGCATCGATGCGCCGGCGGACGCCGACATTCGCGCTTATCTCAATCGCCTCAACGGGGTCGTTACCGCCGGTTCGACAGCGCCGGGGCGAATTGTACCGGTCGATTATACCGAAAATTAGGCGAGAAGAGCCCTGGCCGCGCAAACACTTATCGCGCCCAACTGCGCCGTTGCGTCACGCACGCCTGCCGCTGGCGCCGGGCCGAAAAAGACCTATATTGCCCGCAAAGGACGAACCTCATGAGCGGCTTTCTATTCTTCCTCATCCCCATCGGGCTTTTTGCGACCCTCGCCGTACTCGGTGTCGGCATTTACTCGCTTGCGAAAGGCGGCGCTTTCGCCAAGGAAAACTCCAACAAGCTGATGCGGCTCCGGGTTTTGGCGCAGGCAATTACCATTGCCCTGATGTTCCTGTTTCTATTCCTGATCGGCAAAGGCCCATCTTAATCTACGTATGTGTGGCGCTCTGACGGCCCTTTAGAATAGTATTCCAATTCGTCAGGTATGTGGCGCACAAGCGCATTGATGCGGCTTGAGCACGCGTCTATGGTGCGCTGCGAAATTTCAAGGCGGCCACCCGCACCGCCTCCCATTCACCCGCCAGGAGAAGCACGATGAAGATCCTTGTGCCCGTCAAGCGCGTGATCGATTATAACGTCAAGGTCCGCGTCAAATCAGACGAGACCGGCGTCGATCTCGCCAATGTCAAAATGAGCATGAACCCCTTTGATGAGATCGCTATTGAAGAAGCGATCCGGCTGAAAGAAGCCGGCGCAGCGGAAGAAATCGTCGCTGTTTCCATTGGCCCGGAAAAAGCGCAGGACCAGATCCGCCAGGCGCTCGCCATGGGCGCGGATCGCGGGCTCCTGATCAAGACCGATGACACGGTCGAGCCGCTTGGCGTCGCCAAGCTTTTGCAAAAAGTCGTCGAGGAAGAAAAACCGGAGCTTGTCATTCTCGGCAAGCAGGCGATCGATGATGATTCAAACCAGACCGGGCAGATGCTGGCTGCATTGCTCGACTGGCCGCAAGGCACATTCGCATCGAAAGTCGAAAAGACCGATGGCAAGCTCAATGTCACGCGCGAGATCGACGGCGGTTTGCAGACGATCAAGATCAACCTGCCGGCCGTCGTAACGACAGATCTTCGCCTAAATGAGCCACGCTACGCGTCGCTGCCCAACATCATGAAGGCGAAGAAAAAGCCGCTCGATGTAAAAGACGTCGGCGATTACGGCGTAAATGTCTCGCCGCGTCTTGAGGTCGTTAAGGTCACCGAGCCGCCGAAACGTGAAGCCGGCGTCAAGGTCGAAAGCGTTGCGGAACTGATCGAGAAGCTGAAAAACGAAGCGGGAGTTATCTAATGGCAGTACTCGTTGTCGCCGACGTCCACGGCAATTCGATTGACGACTCTACGCACAAAACAGTAACGGCGGCGCTAGCGATTGGCAGCGATGTCGATATTCTGGTCGCCGGCGAAAACGCTGGTGACGCCGCCGCCGCAGCGGCGAAAATTTCCGGCGTTCGGAAAGTCCTGCATGCGGACGATGCATCATACGCGCACCGCCTTGCCGAGCCGTTCGCCGACCTTATCGTCAGTGTCGCTGGCGATTATGACGCCATTTTGAAGGCCGCCGCGACGACCGGTAAAAACGTCATGCCCCGCGTCGCCGCCAAGCTTGATGTGATGCAGATATCGGAAATTGTTTCGGTTGATGCGCCGGACACATTCACCCGACCGATTTACGCTGGCAACGCCATGCAGACAGTGAAGTCAAACGACGCCAAGAAAATCATCACCGTCCGCGCCACTTCCTTCAAAGCCGCTGAAGAAGGCGGCTCGGCAGCCGTTGAGAAAATCGACGCGGCCGGCAATCCCGGCGTTTCTGAATTCGTCGACGAAAACCTCACCAAGTCTGACCGGCCCGAACTTGCCGGCGCCAAGATCGTCGTCTCCGGCGGCCGTGCGCTTGGCTCTTCTGACGCGTTTGAAGAATACATCATGCCGCTGGCCGACAAGCTCGGCGCCGCGGTTGGCGCATCGCGCGCCGCGGTCGATGCGGGCTACGTTCCGAACGACTATCAGGTCGGCCAAACCGGCAAGGTCGTCGCGCCGGAACTTTACATCGCCATCGGCATTTCCGGCGCCATTCAGCACCTTGCAGGCATGAAAGACTCCAAAGTCATCGTCGCCATCAACAAGGACGAGGATGCCCCGATCTTCCAGATCGCCGATTACGGATTGGTGGCGGATCTTTTCAAGGCCGTGCCGGAAATGACTGAGGCCTTGGGGTAAGCCGCGCACACTGTGTTGATGACGTTTAAATGCGTGAAGCCATTATGCGCTGGCGAGATACCAAAATGCGGTGATCGCCAGCCCGACCAGCGCGCAAAATACGAGGCCCCGAAACAACAGGCGCGAGAACCGCACAAACATCGTTTCCGAATATGATCGCACGGCGTCCTGCACGCCTTCCTTGCACCAACGGCGCGGGGTCCTGTCCGGCATTCTGAATGATGAAACGGGCATCGCGCCGACGATTTGAACGCCGCGTGATTTCCAGCGCGCAAAGGCGAGTTTTAATGCGCCGTTTGCGACAGCGCCGCGCAACCGGCGCGCCGGGTCGTAGTAAAAATCACGCACGTCGAATTCAATATCGAGGATTCTCGGCGGCGGTCCGCCCGCGTAATCCCGCTGCGGTAAATCGAAAACTTCATACCGCACGCCGAAATTCCTAAGATAAGCTTCAACATCCCCAGCCGACGCGGCAGCGCCGTCCCGTTTCAAACGCAAAATGACGCCGGCGCCGATTGCATCTGGCGCTGCGTGCAACGCAGCTTTTATCCGTCGATTGAAATATCGCGTTCGTGCATCCGTCGTTTTATATTTATCGAGGGCGACGGTGGGGTCTTTCGCCCTTTGAACAGCAAGCATCCAACGCCTCGCCGGCGCGGCGCCAATGTCATGTTTCAAAATTACGAATTTGGAGCCATCGGCAGCAATCGCTTCCGGCACCACCGCGGCGAGAAGGCCGGGGCCGCTAGAGCCTCCTTGAGAGAGCGCAACGCTGACGGCGTGATCGGATGACGCCGTCGATAAATGCGCGCCCGTCGCCAGATATCCGGCAAGCACATTGCGACAATGGCTTTCGTTCATTGGCGTTGCAAATATCTCCCTTATGTGCGGGACCGAGACGTTTCCGGCGTTTTCCGCAACGGCAACATCGTCTGCGCACGCCGCAAGGCAATATTTCTGATTGATTTTTACGATCTTTGTCGCTGCAACCTCAAAGAGGCTGCCCATGTCATGCAGTGCTTGAAAATCGTATCCGGACGCCCCGTCGAAAAATGGTATTAGCGCATAGTCTGCGCGCTTTTCCGACACAGCAAGCAGCGCCATCGCATTTGTTTCATAGACGGCGGGACGCATAGCTGCATCGTCAGCGTTGGTATCGGCGTCACGGACTTTTTCAAATTCGCGAAAACCCGCGACGCCAGCGCCTTGTTGTCCGCGGGCATAAGCGATGCGCACGTCGCCAGGCGGCGTTTTCACGGAAGCGATCGCCTGTTCGCACGCGCCTTCACACGGCGCGCCGCAGCGCCGATGTTTTCCGGTGTTGATTGACGTGCGCCGCTGAGGCGGCCATGCGCCGGCGACCCCATATCAGCGCGATGGGTCAACATACGCATTTCGGAAAGCGCCGCATAAGCGCGCGCTGCAAGCACCGCTGAAATAATCAGCAAGATGCAGGCGATAAGAAGCGCACCAAATTCGAACCACGCAATATTGGAATGCAGATCGCTCACCAAGCGTGCTGCAACTTGTTGTTCGTTCATAATCCCCTCAACGACTTAGCTTTCCCCTGACAACGGCTTCAGTCTGCGACAGAAAAAGCGAAACCGATTTGACGCCTTTTATTGCGCCGCCCACCGCGTCACTCACGTAAATAGTGTTAACTGCTATAAAAATAGCAATATCCTCTACATATAATTATATATTAGATGTAAAATGGGTTTCATTGCAATATATGATTCATTTTTGCTGCGTTGCGGCAATTTCGTTGTTGCAATGCACAAGGCTTTTTGCAATCGTCGCCACATATAGTTCGGCAACGGACGAATTGCGGCGCGTGATCACGCGTCCGCTAAATCACTGGCGTGAGGGGTATCAATGCAAAGAATGATCAAGATAATTTTGCTCACTGCGACGATTATCGGCGTAACGGCCGTCGCGGATATGAGTTTCGCGCAAGACCCGGCGGCCGCGGCCGCCACTGAGGCTGCAGCGGCGCCGATACCGGCGGCGCACACGACGTTCGTATTTAACACACTTCTGTTCATGATCATGGGCATGGTCGTCATGTTCATGGCCGCCGGGTTCTGCATGCTTGAAGCCGGCCTGGTGCGGTCAAAAAACGCAGCAACCATCTGTCTAAAGAATATCACGCTTTACTCGATCGCGACCGTGATGGTCTGGCTTATTGGGTATAACGTCATTTACGGCGTCGATGAGGGCGGCTGGATCGGCACGCTGAGTATGTGGGCCGCCGACGACAGCAAAGCGCTCGACACTGGCTACTCGGCCTCTTCCGACTGGTTTTTTCAGATGGTCTTTGTCGCGACGGCAGCGTCCATTGTCTCCGGAACGGTCGCCGAGCGCGTCCGGCTTTGGCCTTTTTTCATCTTTACAGCGCTTTTGACGGGCCTGATTTATCCGATCCAGGCTTCGTGGGAATGGGGCGGCGGTTGGCTGGATTCCCGCTACGGTTTCTCCGACTTTGCCGGATCGACCCTCGTGCACGCGACTGGCGGCTGGGCGGCTCTGGCGGGCGCATTGGCGCTCGGACCGCGTCGCGGCAAATACGGACCAAACGGGCAGATCAATCAATTGCGCGGCTCAAGCCTGCCACTCGCAACGCTTGGCGTGTTCATTCTCTGGCTCGGCTGGTTCGGCTTTAATGGTGGATCGCAGCTTGCGCTCGGCACACTTAGCGATGCTATCGCGGTCTCAAACATCTTCGTCAACACCAACATGTCAGCTGCCATGGGCGTTATGACAGTCGTCGTTCTGTGTACATTGTTAAAACGAAAGATAGATTTGTCGATGGTGTTGAACGGCGCAATCGGAGGCCTGGTTGCCATCACCGCGGAACCACTGACGCCGGCGGTCTGGCAAGCTGCACTGATTGGATCTGTCGGCGGTGTCATTATATTCGTGACAACACCGATGCTTGAATATTTGCGCATCGACGACGTCGTTGGCGCCATTCCCGCGCATCTATTCTGCGGCATGTGGGGCACCATCGTTGTACCAGTGACGAATTCCGACGCGAGTTTTGTCGGGCAAGCAGTCGGCATCGGCGCCAACGCCGCCTTTGTCTTCACTGTTAGTCTAGCGATCTGGTTCTTCATGAAGATCGTCATTGGCATCCGCGCCAGCGCAGACGAAGAAGACAGGGGCCTTGACGATTCTGAGGTCGGGGCGCCGGCTTGGCCGGATTTCAGCGGCGAAGAAAAAATTCAGCCAGCCGAATAATTGAAATGAAAAGCATGAGGCTGGCGGGACGACCCGCCAGCCTCTCTTGTTGCGCGGGAGCCGAATTGTATTCCGAACGGGCAGTTCAAGGCTGCCGCCGCCCCGCCCCAATCTAGCGAGAGGCGCATTTTGGTCGTGATTAAAAACCGTCCCGCCAAGGCCTATATCCACACCCACCACGCCAAGCATGATTGCTTTGCCACAGAGATCGGGCGCGCCTGAAAGGGCGCATCAGACAGGCGCACCCGGCCACCGGATATTGCATTGCAACAAAAACCGCGCCTATCATCGCGCGGGCAATTGCAGGGATCGTGAAAAATGGCTGATATCAAACAAATCGGCGTCATCGGCGCCGGCCAGATGGGCAACGGCATCGCTCATATTTTTGCCGCGGCGGGCTATAATGTCAGCCTGAACGATATTGACGAGCAACGGATCGCCGCGGCGCTCGGGACAATCGAGAAAAATCTCACCCGCCAGGTCTCCAAGGGCGACATCGATCCGGATGCCGCCACGAGCGCCATCGCCCGCATCAGACCTGCGCCGGCGCTGGACGATCTCGCCCAGTGCGATCTCGTTATTGAATCCGCAAGTGAGAAGTTTGATCTCAAAAAAGAAATCTTCGCCGCCGTAACGAAGATCGCGAAACCGGACGCCATCATGGCATCGAACACGTCGTCGATGTCTATTACGGCCCTCGCCGCCGCAACCGACCGGCCGGATCGGTTCATTGGTATTCACTTCATGAATCCAGTGCCGATAATGCGGCTCGTCGAGGTTATCCGCGGCATTGCAACGTCGAAAGAGACATTCGAGACAACGAAACTTCTCGTCGAGCGGCTTGGCAAAACGATGGCCGTGTCCGAAGATTTTCCCGCCTTCATCGTCAACCGCGTATTGATGCCGATGATTAACGAAGCGATCTATACGCTTTATGAAGGCGTCGGTTCCGTTGAGGCGATCGATACCGGGCTAAAACTCGGCGCCAATCACCCGATGGGCCCGCTTGCGCTGGCCGATTTTATTGGCCTCGATACGTGCCTGGCGATCATGCAGGTGCTTTATGAAGGGCTTGCAGATTCAAAATACCGGCCCTGTCCGTTGCTTGTAAAATATGTCGAGGCCGGCTGGCTCGGCCGCAAAACGGGCCGCGGCTTTTACGACTATAGCGGCGACGCGCCCGTTCCGACGCGATAATCCGACCGATGATTGCAAAGGGTCAAGAGACTTGTTCTAACAATCCTTTGGCGCGCCGCGCGCGCCGACAATTGGAGGATTATGTATGACCGTCGCACGCGTAACGGAAATCATCTGTGGATCGAAGAAAAGTTTTCACGACGCCATCGAAACCGGTATTGAGCGCGCCAATAAAACGCTCGCCAATGTCGAAGGCGCCTGGGTGAAAGACCAATCGCTCATCCTCGACAATGGCAAAATCAAGGAATACCGCGTCATCTTGAAAGTGACATTTGTCTTGAAAGATTAGCCTCAACCGCAAAAAAAAGGCCGCCTCGCGAGGCGGCCTTTTATCGTATTCGATGCATCTATTCCGAATGCGTTATTGTGAGGTCCAGCACATCCGGCAGTGTCTGCGGCGCAACGCCAACCGTTTCAAGATCGGCAGCGCTGATCGGATCTTCCGGCGACGCCGCAATTTCCAGTGAACCGCCCTTTGAAATGAAATTCGCCATCGCATCCAG
>JAJFFU010000023.1 GCA_021776465.1 Parvularculaceae bacterium | reverse complement strand
GCGTCGCGCTGTTTCTGGCGCAACGCGTCGCGGTGCGTTGTCACGGACTTCATGCGCTCGGCAAGTTTGTCCTTGACGAGGAATGGTTCGAGAACCGTGTAAATCGTTCCGATCGCCGCCAGCGATACAAGCAGGGCGATTTGAAGCGTACGATCCGTAACGGCGTTGATGAGTGCGTCCATGGGTGCGTTCCTAGACCTTGATCTGGACCATTTTTTTCATGACGAGGACGCCGGTCAGCATCCAGACGCCGGCGCCGATCAATATGAAATTACCGGTGCGGGTCGCAAAGAGCGGCGTCAGATAATCAGGCGACGCCAGTTTCACAGCGCCCATGACGAGGAATGGCAGCGACCCGATAATCATCGCAGAGGCCTTCGCTTCCGCCGACAACGCCTTGATCTTGCCTTCCATCAACTTTCGCGACCGCAGCACATTGGCGAGGTTACCGAGGGCTTCAGCGAGGTTACCGCCCGTTTTCTGCTGGATCATGAGAACGATGCCAAAGAAATTGACTTCCTGCAGCGGCATGCGATCAAACATGCGCGCAAGCGATTGTTCGAGTGTCATACCGATACGGATGCCTTCGGTCAGCTGGTGGAACTCGTCGCAAACGGGTTTTGGCGATTCCCGCGCAATAATCTTCAGGCATTCATTCACCGGCAGGCCGGACTTAACGCCGCGCACAATAACGTCGATGGCGTTGGAGAAGTCGTTCAGGAATTTCTTTTTACGGCGATTGATCAGAAAATTGATGACCCAGCGCGGAAAACCAAAACCGCCGATAACGAAAAGGAGCCCGGTGATCCAGAGCTTCTGTCCCGAAACTAAACCGATAAATGCAAACGTTACCGCCGCGATGACTGAAGCGATATAAAAATGTTTCGGCGTTGCGGAAAGGCCTGTTTGCTCCATTTGCTGTTCAAGCGATACGCGTTTTTTCTTCTTGAGATTTTTCGTCTGGTTGTCGAGATGCTCAAGCGACTCCGTCAGCTTTTTGCGCCGCTCTTTGTTTTGCGACTCACTCATACCGGCAGCGGCCGTGGCGCGCGCAATACCGCGCCCGCCATTCAGAGAGTTCACGCGCTTGTTGGTCCGGTCCTTATCGGTCGGCGATAAAAGAACGAACGCAAGGGCGCCGAAACAGATCAGGCCAAGGCCGGCGATGATGAGTAATTGCTGGTCCATATGTCCTAATCCGCAGCAGCGTCCAGCGCTGTCGCCAGTTCTGAATCGCGGCCATAATACCGGGCGCGATCCCAGAAGGCCGGGCGCGCAATGCCGGTTGATTTGTGTCGCCCGACGATCCCGCCATTTTCGTCTTCGCCGTCCATGTCATAAACAAACAAGTCCTGCGTAATGATCGTATCGCCTTCTGTGCCGAGCACTTCAGTAATGTGGGTAATGCGTCGCGACCCGTCGCGCAGACGCGCCGCCTGAATGATTACGTCTATAGAGCCGACGATCATTTCCTTGATGGTTTTTGACGGCAAATTGTAGCCGCCCATCGTAATCATCGATTCAACCCGTTGCAGCGCTTCGCGCGGGCTGTTGGCGTGCAGTGTGCCCATCGATCCATCGTGACCGGTGTTCATGGCCTGTAGAAGGTCGAATGCCTCAGGCCCCCGAACCTCGCCGACGATGATGCGTTCAGGGCGCATCCGCAGACAGTTTTTAACGAGATCGCGCATCGTCACTTCGCCTTGCCCTTCAAGATTGGGCGGGCGCGTTTCGAGACGCACGACGTGAGGCTGTTGCAGTTGGAGTTCGGCCGCGTCTTCGCAGGTGATAACCCGCTCATCCAGTTCAATGAAACCGGTCATGCAATTCAAAAGTGTCGTCTTACCGGAACCGGTGCCGCCAGAGATCAACGTATTGATCCGGCATGCGCCGACGATCTCAAGGACTTTCGCGCCTTCCGGCGAAATTGATCCAAAATTTTGCAGATCCGCCATCGTAAGCTTGTCTTTTTTAAACTTACGAATGGTCAGCGCAGCGCCATCGATTGAAAGCGGCGGTGCGATAACGTTGACCCGCGAGCCATCTGGCAAACGCGCGTCGCATATCGGGCTGGCTTCATCAACGCGGCGGCCGATCTGGCTCACGATGCGCTGACAGATATTCATCAACTGCGAATTGTCGCGGAAACGAACATTGGTCAGCTGAATTTTGCCGCCAACTTCGATGAAAACCCGGCTCGCGCCATTGACCATGATGTCGGAGATGTCGTCGCGCGCCAACAGCGGCTCCAGCGGGCCGTAACCGAGAACGTCGTTACAGATATCCTGGAGCAACGCCTCCTGCTCCGCGATCGACATCTGAACGTTTTTGATCGAGATGATTTCGTTGACAATGTCGCGAATTTCTTCGGCCGCAGATTCTGTGTCTAGCTGCGCCAGTTGCGACAGATCGATCGTATCGATCAGGGCGTTGAAGATCGTTGTCTTGGTCTGAAAATACTCGTCCGACCGGCCGCCGATTTCCACCGCCTGCACTTTCGGACCGTCACTGCCAGCCGACGATGCGACCCGCGGCGGCGCAGCCGCCGGCGCTTTTGATTTTTGTACGGGGGCCGCTTTCGGCGCCGGTTTTTTCGCCGCCTTCACCGGTTTCGCCGATGGTTTTGGCGCAGCAACCGGTTTCTTCGCCGGCGCTGCAGGCGGCGGAGAAGAAGCGTCGAGTGGTGCAGTTCTGCGTCCGAACATGGTCGTCGCCTACCGTTTCTTTTTAAACAGCCCGGAAAGGCTGAACTTTGGTCTGGCGATACCGGCGTCGCTGCGCCCGATTAACTGCGCGGCAAGATCGCGAAAGCCGACAGCCGCTTTTGATTTCGGGCTGATTTCAACAATCGGCGCCGCGTTGGTTGCAGCCGCGCCGAAGATTTGCGGCTCCCAGGCGAAAACCTGCGTCGGTTCAAGGCCGACATGTTCGGCAAACTGTTCCGGGCGCACCGCAGAAAGTTTTGGATCGAACTGGTTGATAATCAATGTCGGCGCCGCATCGTTCGGCCGCGCCGCGCTCAATATATCAACAAGCTGTTTTGTGTTCCGGAAAGCGGCGAGGTCCGGCGTCGCAGTGATGACAATTTCATCGGCTGTCGTCAAAAGACGTTTGGACCAGCTGCACCACAGATGGGGCACGTCGACCACAACGGTCGGCGCAGAACCACGCACGACATCAATAACCGTTTCATACGCCTGATCGTCAACTTCGTAGTCGCGATCAAGAACGCTTGGCGCCGTAAAGAGGCTGAGATGTTCGGTGTGTTTCTGCAAGAGGCGATCAAGCAGCACATCATCGAGACGTTCCGGCGAGCTCAACGCTTCGTACAGGCCAGCTGACGCTTCCTGATCGAAATCAAGCGAGGCTGTGCCGAATGGAAGGTCGAGATCCAAAAGCACAGTATCGGAGCGATAATCTTCCGCCGCACACCAGGCAACATTATGCGCAAGGGTCGATGAACCAACACCGCCGCGCGCGCCGACAAATGCAAGCGTACGACCGATTGGCGGCGCTGCCGGATCGACATAAAGATCGGCGATCGCCTTGATGATCTGAAGCGGCGATTGCGGCCGGACAATGTATTCGCTGACGCCCTGACGGATCAATTCGCGATACAAGATGATGTCGTTGACTTGCCCGATGATGACGACTTTCGTCGATGGGTCGCAAACCTCGGCAAGCTCGGCGAGCTGCGCAAAAATTTCTGCGCCGCTGGCAAGCGTTTCGAGAATGATCAGGTTCGGCGTTGCAATCGTCTGAAACTGATCGATTGCCTTGGCGACACCGCCCATATGCATAGTCAGGTGCGCTTTTGAAATGCGCCGGTCGACAGATGCTTTTTCGATCAATGCCGTCGTCGCAGGCGATTCACAAAACGCGTGAATAGAAATCCGCGGCACTGGCCGGTGATCGACTTCCGTATCGCCGAGATCAGTGATCTCGCCGCCAAAGTCGTTCGGATCAATAACGCCGCCGCTGGCCGTAACCAATGCGCCGCCAGCTTCCGCGGCTGGCGCGGCTTCAGGCGCCGGCGCGGTCGGCGAAGCAACAAGCGGTTCTTCGACATACTTTTCAACGTCGGCGACAGCCTCATCGGCCGTCTCCGCAACGAAGTCATCCATTGCAAAATCGTCAGCGTCATCGATTGCCGCAAGGTCTTCATCACTGAAGCCTTCGCCGCTCAATTCGTCATCGTCGGAGAACGACGCATCGATATCGTCTTCGAACTCGCCGTCCAGGTCGAAATCTTCTTCGCCCAGCGCAGCCAGTTCTTCATCAGTCAATTCTTCATCGAGCCAGGCGTCGTCGTCTTCAAGCGCGTCCTCGACTGGCGTCAATTCCTGAGCGCCGCCGGTCGGTCCCCCGTCGGCGCCAAGGCTCGCCGCGCCTTCTGCAACGCCTTCTTCATCGTCTTCGTGATGAAGCGTTTTTTCCGCAGCGTTCTTCATTATAGTCTCCTCGCCCCCTAAATTGGCGCATTTTCGCTGTTAGTCAGCAACTTGAGCTTCAATATCTTCGCCGGCAGACGACGTCGTTTCACCGTTGCGATAGGCGTCTATGGCGCGCGCCGTAGACGTCGCATCGCGCGGCGACAAGGCAGCCGGCGCGATCAAATCATGCGGATCAGCGAGCATGGCCGCGATATTATTCTGTGTTGCGCAGCCGTGGTTCGGTGAGCGTAAATTTCGATAGTCGCGGGCGCGCACGCCGCTCCAGACGCCACACTCACTCGCCGTCGCTACATATCGTGTGTACGAAACAATGAGTTGATCACCCGCATCGCCGCCAGTGCGATAGGTTGCGCCAGACAACGTTTCCCATGACACGCCTGCATCGTTGAGAGCTTGGCGAATATCCGCCGCGGCCTCATGACCGTCGGCATCGGCAAATCCGGATGGCGCCGTAATCGTCAGCGGACCATGACCATTGACGAGATAAGCGTTTGCGAAAGCGCGAAGGCGCGCCTGATCGCGGCTAGAAAGATCCGTTGTCGTTGCATCAGCATCAATTGTCAGGGTGACAGTTTGACTGTCCACGGCGATCGGATGCGCTTGCGCAACCGTCATCGCATGTTCCGGACCGTTGAAACCGGCCGCACAGCCAGCGGCGCAAAGCGCCAGCGCCGAGACGACCGCTATATTTGAAACGCGTTTGCTCATTTTTCCGATCCTTTAATCAAGAATGAAACCCATGGGGCCTTGCAGTGAGGCTTCCTGGACACCGGCGCCGGCCAAACCGTATCGCGCCATCATCCGACCCATAACCAGGCTTTCCGTTTCGCTAGCCGGCGCAAATCCTTTGTCCGGGCTGACGAGATTCGATTCGTGTGTCGGCTCGACAAGATATGGCGTGACGACAATCACAAGCTCTGTTTCGCTGTTTTGATATTCTCGGCTGCGGAACAATGCGCCGAGCACGGGCACGTCCTTCATGCCGGGAACGCCTTCAATGCTTTGACGCATGTCTTCTTGCAGCAGGCCGGCCATGACGAGACTGCCGCCACTGGGAAGTTCGACCGTTGTGTTGGCCCGGCGCACAGACAGGCCCGGAATAGCGAGGCCCGTCGTCGTGATCAGGTTGCCGTTGCCGTCAACACTTGTCGCACCCGGAAGGAAAAACGCATTGTCGGTCGTCACTTCACTGACTTCCGTTTGCACTTCCAGATTGATCCGGCCCTTGCTCAGAACGACCGGCGAGAAACCGAGGCCGACGCCGAATTCCTTGAATTCAATAGAGACGACGCCGTCGTCCTGGCCGACCGGGATCGGGAATTCACCACCAGCAAGAAATTTCGCTGACTCGCCAGAGATCGCCGTCAAATTCGGCTCGGCAAGCACGCGGATGAGGCCATTGGTTTCAAGCGCCTGCAACTGAGCGTCAAGCTCAACCAGATCGCCTAACGGGTTACGGTTTCCCGCCACCGGTTGCGTGATATTCGCCGTTTCGCTGAATACGCCACCCGATGCGAAGCCGCCTGTCGACAAGGCGACTGCCAAATCATTGAGCTGCAGCGTACCGGTTGTCGAAACACCCAATTGGCGCAACATCTGACGTTGCATCTCAACGATGCGCACTTTCAACATGACTTGATCAGGCTCGCGCACGGAAATCAGATTGACGACTTTTTCAGGGTCTTCAATAAATCGCGCTGCGAGCAACGATGCATTAGCAACTTCCGTCGCGTTTTGCGCGGAGCCACGCAACACGACCGTGTCGCTGATCGATTCAATTTCAATGCGCGAATCCGGCATGATCCGCGCCAGCAAACCGGAAAGCGCATCCATATCGCGCTCAACGACAATTTCCAGATTCAAGATCTGGCGGCCGCGCGCGTCAAAGAAAAATGCATTGGTCTGTCCGGTTTCGAGCCCGAGAAGATACACGCGCTTGGGCGAACGAATAACTGCGTCGACAACGCCCGGCTGAGAGACCAGCACATCAGCGGCCGGCAGCGGCAGATCCACGATCGCCGCTTTATCGAGCGGCAGGATGAGCGACTTTGAAACAGCACTCTGGCCGCCCGTGTCGATGTGCACTTCCTTGTTGCCGTGCTGTGCAAACGCAGGCTGCACCGCAGCGCTCAACGTCAACGCCAGCGCTGCGCCAAAGGCGGTCAGCGCTTTAACGCCTTTATCGGTGATAGTTTTGGTTGCGATGTTCATTTCGAACCCCTGACTGACGATTGTGCTCATGACCGCCCGTAGCGGATAATATTGACGTTAGTCCGGCGGCGGACGGAATTTACATCGCCTTCCGGTTTGAAAATCGACCGCAGGACAACGCTGAACGCGCCCGAGGATCGTTTGGACAAAAATAATTCGGCGTCATCCGGCGCAAGTTGGAGCGTCATATTTGACCCTTCAATATGCGGCGTTTCGGAATTTTCTGAGTAAAACGAGTTTACAGCGAGGACGCGCACATCTTCAAATACCATGCGGGTCGAGCCGCTATTCGTATGCAGCAGATCGACGCGATCGCCTGGCAAGACGAAACCGCCAGACGCTGTTTCCGGCGACACACGCAAGGTGACTGCGCGCATACCCGGCTCCAGGATGGCCGCCATCAAACCCGAATTGCCGGCGCGAATAACCTTCGCATTGACGATCGGTTCGCCGGTGACAATTAGCGACCGTGCGACCGCGCTTTCCAGATTCTCGCGCGCCTCAGGCGTCGCATCTGTAACAAAGGTCGGCTGAATACCCTTCTTGGGCCAGGCGAGCCATGACGTATCTTCGACCGCCAATTTTTCGCCGCGCTGAATATCGCGCGTCGCAATCAGCACACGCACCGTTTCTTCCTTGACGGGCTGCACAACTTGTACAGGCGTCTGGTCCGGGCGATTGCCCATCATCAGAAAAAATGCCCCGACGCCGGCTACCAGCGCTACGCCGAGAATTGCAATTCGTGAAACGTTCATTTTTGGCCCTGCCTTACTTTACTTTTCGCGAAGCCGCTCGATTCCAGCCCTAATGCTCCGCGAAACTCCTCAAAACTACGTTAACTGATCTTGTTAACCGCCAAACACCAATTGATAGAACGGCGTTTGTGAAAAACTAAGAAGTCCGCCAGCGCCCAGCGCCACTGCATAGGGAAGGTCTTTCGACCGACCATGTAATTCGATTAACCAGGGTGCGCGCGCGTAAATTGGCAATATGGGCAATGTGCGAAACGCGCCCATGATCATGGCCAGCACCAGCCCCCCGATCGCCGTATATAAAAGGAATGTTCCAAGCGCGCTCGCGCCGATCCAGGGCGTTATCGCAGCAAAAAGTTTAGCGTCGCCACCGCCGACGATACGCCCGGCGAACAAAGCGAACCCGACCGCCAAAGCGCCTGCGCCAATAACGAGGCCTTCCAGAATGATGCGCGGTGACGCGCCAACCGCCAGGCCGGCAGCGGGAAATGCAACAATAAGGATGATCGAGATCCAGTTTGGAATCTTGAATTCATAAATGTCGTTCGCCGCAGCAACCAACAGCGCGGCGGGAAACACAGAAATTGTCAAATACGCGAACACGAGGCCAATTCTCCTGCTGGATTTCCAGCGAAGCTATCGGCGGCGCGTTAATTGTCCGTTAGACATAAACAAAAAAAGGAGGCCATCTGGCCTCCTTTTTTCCGTCATTGGAAAACCGGCATGTCGCCGGAATTTTTACGAACTTTCAAGTTCGGTCGAAACGCTGTTAAACGTACCAGACAACGTCGTACCGAGCGTACGCACTGCAGCAATGATCGCAACCGCGATCAGGGCCGCGATCAGACCGTATTCGATCGCCGTAGCGCCGTCTTCGTCTGATTTAAAGCGCTGAATTAGAGCTTTCATTTGTCGACTCCTGCTTACTCTTCACTTGCACCGCTGAAAGGGGTTTCCCGTTCAGGTCAATGCACCTTCGGTCAACCGCGTAAAGAAAGAGTGAAAAAAAACGAATATTTTCTATCTGTATACCGATCTTAAGGTAAATTTACGTTTACCGTACCGGCAAGCTCATTAAGGCGCGCCATATCATTGACGACAAGGCCTGGATAATCGCGTTGCGCGACGCCTTCCTGGATAAGCATTGCGACCGCGCCTGCGGCGACGCCTTCGTCAACATCAGCAAGGTCTGCAAGTTCGCGATGCTTCGGCATTTGCGGAACCCGCCAAACGCCAAGGACATTATCGCGCTCTATAAAGCGCAACAATTCTGTAAAGACGCGCTGTTGCGGCGCAGCTTCCGCCACCGTTGCGTTAAACCGCAGCGACCCAAGCTCTTCTGCAAAATAATGGGCGATGTTGCGCATTAAAGAGGGCCGCTGACCGGCAAGCGTGCGCAAGACTTCCGCTTCGACAAATACAAGCGACAAGTCGTTTTCAGCAGTGACGGAAAGGCGTGAAAAGACGCTGTTTTCGACGCCGCAAAATGTCAGGTCGATGGCGAAAGCCGATCCCGCTCCGAGATCATCGATCATGACCGAGCCGGTTTCGGCGTTAATAACCGAGACCCGCATCTGGCCGCTCGCAACTATAATAAACTCCGCACCGTCAAACTGGCCGAGAGAAAATACGGTTTGGCCGGCTGAGTAATGACGCGCGACGGCGTTTTCTGCGACGGCGTCAATTATCGCGTCGGAAAGGCCCAAAAACGGCCGCGTAGCAGCGATTGCCGCGACGTGGTCAAAATTTTCATGCGCGACCGGTGACGCTTCAACGTCAATCACGTCGTCCGTATCAGTCGGCATAGGCACAATGATCGGCGTAGCGGACATAAATCAGCTTTCGCGTCTGTCGTCCTTTGTCAGTACCAACGCCGCTTTAAGACCGGGTAAACTTCTTGCTTCAAATGATGAAACGACAGTTGCAATGCAATCTGCGCTTTTAACCATGCATTGACTCATGTCGATTAGGTTTTCGGCAAATGGATAAAGGGTTTGTCTAATGCGCAAGTTTGTTTTCGCCGCCGCAGCTATCGCCGCAATGACTTCGGCCGCGCAGGCCGGTCAGGTCTGGCTGACGATGGACTATGTCCGCCCATACAAACTTGAGCGGCCAGCACAGAATGTAATTATCGGCAATCCGTCGATCGCTGACGTGTCTGTTCAAGATGCAACGAACCTGTTGCTTTATGGAAAAGCACCGGGAATGACGAATATTTATATCATGGACGCCGAGGGCGACGTGATCGAAAACATGATTGTTCGCGTTCGAACGAACGCGACCGACATGTTGACAGTTCACAAGGGCTCGGCGCGAACGACTTACAACTGCACCACAAATTGCGAGAGAACGGTAACGGTCGGCGACGATCAGGACACGTTCAACGAAGTCTCTACACAAATTGCACAGAAATTCGGTCAGGCAAAAACCGCCGCAAAAGAGGGCGAAGGCGGAGAATAACCCGCCGCACAGCGCCGATCGACAAACGAAAACGCCGCCTTCGGGCGGCGTTTTTATTGCGACAGACGGTCATGGAATTGATAGATGCGCGGCCGTTCCTGCTGGCGCAGTCCCGTGCGGCACCAGGCGTCAATATCTCGTGCGGTGCGCTCGTCTGAAACGAACCCTTTTTTCAAAACAATATGCGCCATCAGGCGCAACACGCCGTCGCCGCTGCGGCTCGCTTTTACATCACATTCGCTGATTGCCGGGTGCTGCGCTAACTGGCGTGCAACGTCATCCGGCTGGACATTGACGGCGCCGATCTGCACCGCCCCGTCTCGCCGCCCCGAAAGAACGAAACTGCGCTCACCGGACCATTCAAGAAAATCCATTGGCGGCGCCGAGCGTTCGTTTCCGTCGGGCGCCGAGCGAATGATCTCTTCACCCTCATGTCGCCAGTGATCGAACAGAACGAATGGTTCGGTCGGCGCGTCGCGCCACCCCATCAAGCCTGTTTCGGTGGAACCGTATAATTCTCGCAAGACACTGAACCCGGCCTTGCGCATTTCGGCGCCAAGATTTGGCGCCATCGTTTCACCGAAAGAAACGGCCATTGTATTATCCGGCGCCGACAGATTTTCGCGCATCATATAACGCCACAATGTCGGCGTTGCGACCAGAACGTCACCATAAGCGAGCGTTGCAGAAAGTTGGTCCGGCGTCATACCGCGAGCGTCAATCGATTCGATGCCCTGCAAATTCGGCGTCAATATCGTCAGCTCAAAGCCGAGAAGACTGTGCGGCGCCACGAACGAGATCAGCCGGCGCCGGCCATAGAAAATATTCGCCGCCGCCGCCGCGTCCTGAAAAATTTCGTCAGCGCGGTGGCGGCATTCCGCCTTTTCATCACCGCGGGCTGCTGATTTGAATGTTAAAAATTCCAGATGTTCCCTAACTTCGCCGCCAATCACTCGCGCCGTTTCGTTGATGGTCGCCACAGAGCGGGTTTCAAAATACGCCGTGTCCAGCCCAAAAACCGATGCTGCACGGCGCAGGCAAACGGCGCGCTCATTGTCATTCAGCTTGAGCCCCTGATCGCCGAAGTCGGTTTCTCCGCTCCATGCCGCAATGGTCAAAAAGTCAAAATGCCGGTTGAACCGCCGGGACAACTCGTCGGCAAAGACAGCGCCAATGATCCGGGCGATCTGGTCGTCAGTAATAATAAATGAATTCACGCCACGCCGGCCTGTCGCAAATCTTCTGCAAGAGCCCTTTGATAGCACGCATCGAGGCGAATGAATAATTCATTTGCGCCCGTGTCGGTCGACCCGTCGAGGCGCGCCGGCGCGAGCCCGATCAGACTGCTGGTCAGGAAAATAGCGCCGCTGCGCAATACTTCCTGCGATATGGATCGCTCCTCGATGACAGCGCCGGCGGCCGCCGCCTCGGCCAGCAATACACCGCGCACGACACCCGGCAGAGCGCCATCCGAAGCCGGCGGCGTCGCCACGACGCCATCGGTAATTACAAAAATATTTGCAGCGGCGGCGCAGGCGACGTTTCCGGCCGGGTTCAGCATGATCGCATCGTCAGCGCCGGCGGCGATTGCAGCGTTTTGAGCGAGGACATTGTCGAGATAGGCCGGCGTCTTGCACTGGGCGGCAACACCGGACACGGCGCGGATGTGTTCGCTCACGAACAACGAGCGTTCATTCAATTGGCGCGGCCCCGCCCGCGTCAGCGTAATGAGTACTGTCGGCGTTGACGCATCTGGCCTTGGAAAAGCGAGCCCGCGCTCGCCCGGACCGCGCGTCACGGTCAGACGTAAACTTGCATCACCGTCTTTCGCGCCGCTCCTTGTCGCCAATTCGCCGATAATAGCGAAAAGGTCGCGAGGCGGCGCTGCATTAATCGAGAGCAGTTTCAGCCCTCTTACCAATCGCTCCAGATGTCGATCCAGAAATGCTGGAACGCCGTTCCGCACAAGGATCGTTTCAAAAACACCATCACCAAGAAGAAACCCGCGATCATCAATGCGGATTGCCGCCGGCGCGTCGCACCAATCGCCATTGAACCAGAATGTCACCGGCGCTTCTCCCCTTCGCACATCGTAAGAAAATTAGAGATCATCGTCCGGCCGTCCGGAGTCAAGACGGATTCGGGATGGAACTGCACGCCGTGCCATGGCCTTTCAATATGGGTAACGCCCATCAGCGCACCATCGACCGTCCACGCGGTTTTTACGAGCGGCGCATCCGGCGGCGGTTCGGCGATCAGCGAATGGTATCGACCGGCGAATGTCGGCGATTGAACGCCAGCGAACAACGCCGCGCCCGTATGAAAAATCTGGCTGGCTTCGCCATGCAGTGGATCGCGGGCACGGATAGTCGCGCCGCCAAAAGCTTCAACGAGACATTGATGGCCAAGACATACGCCAAGCAATGGCGTTGTCGCCGGCAATGCGGCGATGAGGTCAAGACAAAGCCCGGCTTCGCGCGGTGTCTTTGGGCCGGGCGACAGGATGACCCCTGACGGCGCGTCTGCGAGGCAGTCGCTAACAGTCGCGGCGTCATTGCGCACGACACGCGTTGCCGCGCCGGCTTCGCGCACATATCGCGCCAGATTTTGGACGAAGGAATCGTAATTATCGATCACGAGAATCATAAAGCTTCCGCCGAAAGCCCGAGCACAGCCAACGCGGCCTTCGCTTTCACCAGCGTCTCTTCATATTCCGCCGACGGATTAGACCGCAACGTAACGCCGCCGCCAACGGGGATCGAGATATGTTGTCGATCGGCGTCAACGATCATCGTTCTGATCGCGACCGCAAAATCAGCGCGGCCACTGTCGTCGATATAACCGACCGCGCCGCAATAAGGCCCGCGACCGACGCCTTCAATTTCGGCGATCGTTTTCATCGCCTCGATTTTCGGGGCGCCCGTGATTGATCCGCAAGGAAATAACGCGCGAAAAATGTCTGCAACACCAACGCCGGGACGCACGACGCCGCTAATGCGCGAAACGAGATGATGGATGCGCGAGAGCGTCATCAATTCGCAAATCGCCTCCTCCTTCACAGTGTGATCGCGGCAGATGCGCGACAGATCATTGCGTATCAAATCGGCGATCATGATGTTCTCGGCCCGATCTTTCGGGTCCGCCAGCAATTCCGCCGCGAATGTCTTGTCTTCCGTCTCGTCACGCCCACGAGGACGCGTTCCTTTGACGGGTTCAGCGATGATCGCGCCGTCGCAATCCAGCCGAAAAAACCGTTCAGGAGAATTGGAAACAATGGCGCCTTCGGCAAATTGAAATAACGCAGCGAAAAATGCATCGCTCGCCGACGCGATTTTTCGGAAGACGGCAAAAGGCGACATTGGCGACGGCGTTTGCGCGCTCAACGTCTGCGCAATATTTGCCTGAAAGAAATCGCCATTTCCGATGCGCTCGATAATTTCGTGAACGGCGGTTTCGTAAGCGGCGCTCGTGAAATTCGATGCGAGGCCGGTAAATTCAGGCAATGCGATCGGGGGCGCCGTATCATTGCCCAGCATAGCCTCAAGACGATCCGCGGCGCCTTTACTGCGCGCGGAAATAAACGCGCGGCGCGACTGTCGGTCATATATTGCGGCGGCGTCATAGGCGGCGAATTGCGCAAGCGGCAGTGCGTAGGGACTTTGCGGCAGGTTTAGCGTCGGTTCCAATCCGGCCAGCGCCTCATATCCCACATACCCGACCATCCCGGAACTGAACGGCGCCGCCGTATCACCATCCAGACGCCGCGACCGCGCCAAAGCATCAATGTCATCGAGCCATGACGCAGCGCGGTCCGGCTCATCCAATCGGTAAATGCTGGACGGGCCGGCAACGATCATCGACCATCCGCCAACGCGGCGTTCGCCCCCGTGCAGCAGATGCGCATGGGCCACGCCGTCGAGCGGTGCGAATGCCGCATAGGGCGCGCGCCAGGATATATCGCGAACGATCATAGCTTGTTTTTTAGGCCGCGCAGCGGGGATTGAAAAGCGTTGCTGACGCCCCTTGCCGGCGCTGGCGCGCGCTTGCGAAGCGCCTTAATGCCCTCGTGGGAATGACTGTTGGAGACCGGCATTGACGGAACAGCAAACCGCGCCAAGCATTGCGCGAACATTTTATGGCCTCGCCATCGCTATTTTGATCGGCTTTGTCGCCTATATCGGACGCGGCGTCTTGATCCCGCTGGTGATCGCGGGCTTCCTGTGTTTCCTCATTTATACGCTGAAAGACAATGTTCGCCGCACACCCTATGTTGGCCGGTTCATTCCGAACTGGCTCGGGTTTTTGATCGCATTCGGTCTCATTGGCGCGGGCGCCGTTCTCTTCGTTGAAATCGTCAGGGCTAATGTTGAGGCGCTGTTGGACGCCTGGCCGGCTTATGAGACACGCCTGCGCGCAATCGCCGGCGACGCGCTCGACTGGGTGCGCAATTCCAGCATCATTCCCGCAGATCTTCTGGGCGGCGTTGAACAGATCCAGCAATCAGCGATTGACCTCATCCGCCCACTTCTGTCGCGTGCGGCCTCCAGCCTCACCGGCCTCACGTCAAACTTCGTGACGTTCATCACAATCTTTCTCTATCTGGTTTTTATGTTGATCGAGCGCGGGCGTATTTTTCACAAGATCAACCTTCTTGGCGCCGATGACCGCGAGCGCAGCGTCATCAATGAAACCATCGGCGATATTGGCGTCCTTGTGCGCCAATACATAACCGTCAAAACGATCAGCAACCTCGTCACCGCCGCGATCAGCTTTGCGATCATGAAGATCATCGGCATTCAGTTCGCGGGTTTCTGGGCGCTTTTGATATTCACTTTGAACTATATCCCGATCTTCGGCGCCGCCTCGGCGATCACCCTTCCCGTCCTTTTGGCGCTCGTACAGCCGGATGGCGGCGGCGTTCAGATGGCGTTGACGGCGCTCGTTTTTCTCATCGGCGCCGAACAGATCATGTCCAACGGCATCGAACCGCGCCTCGTCGGACGAACACTGAACCTCAGCCCACTCGTCGTGCTGTTTTCATTGAGCGTCTGGGGATCGCTCTGGGGGTTCGCCGGCCTATTGCTCAGCGTACCGATTACGGTGACGGTAATGCTGGTGCTGACGCAGTTTGAATCGACCCGCCCCATCGCCATCATGCTCTCAGACGATGGCAAAATTGCCGATTTGAAGCACCCGCCGGGCGAGCTGGTGGAAGATGGGTTACCGACGTCGAATGTCAGTTAAGGGCCAGCAAACGCCGTTCAAAACAACTCCCGCACCACATCCGCGATCGCACGCGCTTCCTCACCGCGGCCAGAACCTTTTCGCCAGGCGACGCCGATGCGCCGTACGGGTTGGGGTTTTTTAAAGGGCACAGTGACCAGGCCAGCGGCTTTCGCAAGCCCGCCCTTCACGGCCATGTCCGGCAACAGCGTTGCGCCAAGACCGGACTTCGCCATCTGTGTCAGCGTAAAAAGGCTCGTTCCGTCAAAGGACGCATGGACGCCGCGATCGGCGATGGCGCAGGCGTCAATGGCGTGTTCGCGCAGGCAATGGCCGTCTTCCAGCAATAATAATTTGCAGTCGCGTAAATCATCCGTAGCGAGACTTTTTCGCGAAGCGAAGCGATGCTCGCCATTGCAGGCGAACCAGAACGGATCGGCGCCTACATCGATAACTTCAACGCCCGGGATGTCGTAAGGAAAGGCCAGCAACGCTGCATCAATCAGGCCGGCCGAAAGTCGCTCGGCGAGAGACGCGGTCAAATCTTCTCTCAGGAACAATTTGAGTTTTGGATATTGTTTGCGCAGCGCCTTGGCGGCCTTCGGCAGAATAAAGGGCGCAATCGTCGGAATGACGCCGAGGGTGAACGCCCCTTCCAGCGGGCGGCGCCCGCTTGCCGCGTCGACAAGATCCTCCGCCCCCGCGAGCAGCGCCGGCGCGCGTGTTGCGACCTCCTCGCCGGCCGGGGTCAGCGCGAATGAGCGTGTAGAGCGATCAACCAGTTGCTGCTCGACCAGCCCCTCCAATTCCTTCACCGCCGAGGAGAGGGTCGACTGTGACACCAGACATTCATCGGCCGCCTTGGAGAAGGATTCGCGCCGGGCAAGCGTGACAAAAAACTGCAATTGACGAAGCGTCGGAAGGGCTTTCATAGCTCACCTTAAATCGATTTATTCGATATATATTCACGATATAATCTATTTGATAAATTATTTAAAGAGCGTATATCACCCTTGCGCCGTCGATCAGGCGGGCAATTGGAATTTCAACTCTCATCCCAACGAGGAGACCAACATGTTAGGTGTCGGCGACAAGCTTCCCGATTTTGCCGTGACCGGCGTCAAACCCGGCTTTAATGCCCATGAGGAAAACGGCGCATCCGCTTTTGAGGAAGTCACGCAAGACAGTTTTTCCGGAAAATGGAAAGTCATTTACTTCTATCCGAAGGATTTCACCTTTGTGTGCCCGACGGAAATCGCCGAATTCGGCCGGCTCGCCAAAGAGTTTGAAGACCGCGACGCGATCGTCCTCGGCGGCAGTTCAGACAATGAGTTTTGCAAACTGGCCTGGCGGCGCGATCATCCCGATCTCGACAAGCACCAGGCATGGCAGTTTGCCGACACGACGGGCGCGCTGATCGACGGCCTCGGCATTCGCTCACCTGAAGGCGTCGCCTTGCGCGCGACTTTTGTTGTCGATCCGCACAATGTCATTCAGCACGTCTATGTGAACAATCTGAACGTTGGCAGAAACCCGCAGGACACGCTGCGCGTCATCGACGCCCTGCAGACGGATGAATTGTGCCCCTGTAACAGACCGGTTGGCGGCGACACGCTCTAAGCTGATTGGTCGGTAGGCGCGCGGGCGGGAGATCGCTCCCCCTTTTTCCTGTCCGCGCGTACTTTTTAAGAACAGGACAAAATCAATGAGTATCGACGCCCTTCGCGATCAAATCCCTGATTACGCCAAAGACATTCGGTTGAATCTCGGCTCGCTTTTCACCGAAACAATCCTGAATGATCAGCAGAAGATGGGTTGCTTTCTGGCTTCCGCCCTTGCGAGCGGCAATGCGGTCGTCATTCGGGCGATCGCTGCGGAAACCGACGACAAGCTGTCTGAAGAGGCGACGACTGCAGCCAAGGCGGCGGCAGCGGTCATGGCCATGAACAACGTTTATTATCGCAGCCTGCACCTCATGAGCGAAAAGACTTACGGAACGCTGCCGGCGAAGCTGCGTATGAATGTGCTTGGCAATCCCGGCGTCGATAAAGCCGATTTTGAATTATGGTCGATCGCCGTCTCCGCCATCAACGGATGCGGCATGTGCCTCGACTCGCACGAGAAGGTCGTGCGCAAGGTGGGCCTTTCAACAGAACAAGTGCAGGCGGCAATCCGCATCGGCGCTGTTGTTCACGCAGCGGCGGCTGTTCTGGATGGAGAAGCAGCGCTTGGCTAAAGACCCGGTCGTGCGCGCCGATGCTTGCGCCAAAAGCAACCAAACCAACCCAAATAAAAAAACGCCCGACCGCTACAAACGGTCGGGCGTTTAATTTGTCCTCGAAAAGAGCCGCCGCAAAGCGGCTCTTTGTCGAAGCGTCTCCTAGAACCGGATGTTCACACCGGTGAAGATGAAACGGCCAGTCAGGTCATAGTTACCTGGGTAGCTTTGTGCAGACTGGTTACCCGTCGGTGACGGACCGAAGCCCGGCACGATCGGCGGATCAACGTCAAACACGTTGTTGACGCCCGCACGCAACTGAACGTTCTCGAAGAGATCGTAGAAGATTGCGAGGTCAAGATAGTTAACCGACGGAAGCGTTGCAGAAGCCAGCGTGGTCGGATCAAAAACAGTGATGGCGCCAGTCGCGCCGTCAATTGCTGAGACCCGCTCAACGCCAGAAACGTGACGCCAGACAGCCGCGACCGAGAGGTCGAAGTTTGTCGTGTAACGCGTCGTCAGGTTGTGCGAATACGCAAAGTTCGGGTTCTGACAAGAGCTGTCAAAGTAACCCGTACAATCGAACTCGCCGCTGCCCGGCAACGGAATCTGAGAGTTATTCAGCGTGTAGGACGCGTTGTAGTCCCAGTTGAACACACCCCAGTCGTCGAAATCGTAGCTGTAAGCTACGCGACCATCGATGCCGGAGATGTTGTTTGCAGCAATGTTGACGCTCGTCGCTTGAATGTTGAACGACGTCCGCGGCAGGTTCGTCAACGAACCGTCCGGTGCACGGGTAATCAGGCTACAGAATTGCGGGTCACCAGATTGCAAACAGGTATTGAGCGTGAAGGACGGTGGAATTGCACTAATCACGTCCTTCAGGCTGATGTTGTAGTAATCGACTGAAATCGTCAGATCAGGCACCTGGCTCGGCTGATAGATGGCGCCAAACGTGTAGGTGTTGGCGACTTCAGGCGTCAGGTTCGGGTTGCCGCCGATCAGGATGTTCAACTGACCTGAGTCAGGCGGAACAAAACCGAAAAGAGCG
>JAJFFU010000220.1 GCA_021776465.1 Parvularculaceae bacterium | reverse complement strand
TGCGGGCTGGCGAGCCATCGGCGCGGCGCCTCTGCGCCCGGCCAGAATGGCGCCGCATCTTCTTCAACGCGCGCGCCCATCGCGTCAAACGCATCCATCGCCAGCGCATGCCATGATTTTTCGAGCGTCGCGCGGGCGCGCGGATCCCGCTCGTTACCGCTTTCAATGCCGGCGATATAAAGCCGATCGCGGGCCCTGGTCGCAGCCACATAAAACAAACGGCGATATTCCTCGAATGTTTTTGCAAAGACACGCGCCCGCGCCGCCTTGGTCTCGCCCGTGTCGCGCGCTTTGGCGCCAACGATGGCGCGCAGCCGACCGGTTCGCGGCGCGTTGTCTCCGGCGCCAACAAGCTCCAGCGGCGTGCCGATATTTTTCGTCAGCGGATAACGATAGGCGTCGATCAGGAAGACAATGTTTGCCTCAAGGCCCTTGGCGCCGTGCACGGTCATGACGCGAACAGCGTTGTCGCTGCGTTCCATTTCCCGTTTGACTTCCGTGGCGCTTTCTTCGAACCAGTCGATAAAGGCGCGCGTCGATCGTGGATGGTCGCGTTCAAAAGCGAGCGCATGACGAAGCATCTCATCAATGCCGTCGCGCGAGGCTTTCGATAAGCGCCCGTTAAAAAGACGCCGCCCCGACGAATGTCCTTTCGCAAGACCTGTCTCAAGAACGTGGGAAAGAAAGGCATAGCCGCCGCCGGAAAGCGCGACCGATTTAGCCTGCGCGATGCGTTCATAGGCGGCGCGCCAGTGTTCCTGTTCCGGCGCCCTGCGCACAAGCGAAGCCCAAAGGCTTTCCTTGTCGCCGCGCTCATGGGCGAGCGGAAACAGATCCGCATCATCATCAAAATCAAACAGCGGGCACTTCAATGTTTCGGCAAGCGAAAGATCGTCGAGCGGCTGCACGCAGAACTTCATAAACGACAGGAGATCCTCAACCGCCGGGTCTTCCAGCAGCTTCAGGCGATCGGCGCCGGCGACGGGAACGGCGTTAATCGCAAGCGCCCGCAGCACGCCGTCGAAGAGGGGGCCGCGGCTTTGTACCAAAATCAAAATGTCATCGGGCCGAACAGGCCGCCCTAACGACGAGAGCTCTTCACCGTTTGTTATCCACTCGCCAATGGTGGCGGCGACGCGTTGGCACAGACGCTCAACCGGATGGTCAGGCGCCGGCGCATCAACGGGCGCGTCCCACGCGTTGGCTTTTTCGATTTCCTGTTTCGGCGTCAGCGGCCAGAGCTCGACACGCCCGGCATCGCCCGCGCGATTGACGAGATGCGGCGGCGCGCCATCCTTGCCGAGACCGACGCGCGCTTCAGGGTCGCTGAAAACCTGGTCGACGAATTCCAGAACCGGCGCCGTTGTGCGAAACGACATCTGCATGTCGATATTTTTGTAAGCGCCGCCGACACGCGCATGGTAAGCGCCAAGCTCTTTGCCGAGCGTCGCTTCCTGTTCTTCAAAGACTTCCGCATTGGCGCCCTGAAAAGAATAGATCGACTGCTTGACATCGCCGACCGCAAAAAACGTCCGGTTAATATTCCGCGCGCCCTCGCCGCTCAGATAGTCGTCGACCAGCGCGCGGATCACGCTCCATTGTTCGGGGCTCGTGTCTTGCGTCTCATCAACCAGAATATGGTCGATACCGAAGTCCAGCTTGTAGCGAACCCAGGCCGCGGATTCTGTCTGCAACAAATGGCGCGCGCGCATGATCAGATCATCGAAGTCAAGGCTCGCGCGCGCTGCTTTCGACCCGTCATAATGGGCGCGCAACGCGGCGACTAAACGAAAATAGGCAGCCGAATCCTGGAATATCGCCGCGGATTTCAATTGTTCGTTCGCCGCAACGAACTTTTCTTCAAGCCCGAGAAGATAGGGCGCGAGCCATGAATGGTCCGCGTCTGTTTTCTTGTCGCCATATTTCGCCCGCGGCGCGCCGTCTGCTTTCAAGAACAAGCCTTGAAGCGCTGTCCATCGCGCGTTGTTATTGTCCGCATCAAGATAGTCGCCGATCGGCTTCGCGTTCAGTTTGATGGCGTTCTTGCCGCCTAAGAGCAGCGCATCGTGCGCTTCGCCCAGACGCACGGCGTCAAGACAATCAAGAAACGCCTCGATAATTTTCTGGTCGGAACAGTCCGCATCAACACCAAGGGTCGCCGCGAGCGCGCGCAACACACCATCGGCCCCGTCGTGACGGTCGACCATGGCGTGATACTGGAGACCTCCAGCCGCAACGCGCATCAACAAGGCGCGCAGATCGGATTCGGCTGCATTTTTCGACAAGCGCGCAATGTCTTCGGCAACGACAGGGTCGTGCGCGGCCCCGCGCGCAAGCTCATCAACGGCGTCGGTCAACAGGCGCCGCGATTCCGCGTCCTCAATGACGGAAAATCCTGGCGGCACACCGGCCTCCAGCGGAAACCGCTTCAGCATCCCTTCGCAAAACGAATGAATGGTCTGGATCTTTAAACCGCCCGGCGTTTCCAAGGCGCGCGCAAAGAGCTTGCGCACATCCGAGAGCGCCGCATCGTCGCGCGCCGGCGCCTGGGCGCCGTCAATTTCCGAAAGGCTGGCGCGCAGATCGTCATCATCGGCAAGCGCCCACTCGCCCAGCGTCTTAAACAGCCGTTCGGACATCTCCGCGGCAGCGGCTTTTGTGAACGTAATGCAAAGGATCTGCTGAGGGTCGATGCGTTGTGAAAGCATCCGCGCAACCCGCTCAATGAGCACGCGGGTTTTGCCCGATCCGGCGTTGGCCATGACGAAGGCGGAGTTTGCTGGATCGGCGCCAATACGCTGGCGCGCGCGGGCGTCTTCAACGCTGTTTTCTGCGGCGCTCATTCGGCGCCATCCATGGCGCGCCGCTCACGACGGCGCGCCAGATGATCGTAATCGCCAAAGACGGCCATATATTGCGGTCGCGGCTGTGAGGGATAGGTCGTTTCCGGATTATTGAAATGGGTGAGGAGTTCTTTAAAGCCGGCCTCGGCCTCCTCAATCATGGCGGCGCATTTCGCCCCGTCGGCGCCGCTTTCATTGCCCGATCCCGGCTTTCTATTCTGCACGCGGACATACGCGAAACGATCCACAGGAACGGCGCCGAGCGCGGCAAACCCACCGGCGCGGACGATCGCCGCCGTCAGTGGCAATTGCGGGCTGAATTTCTTTTGCTGCTTGTCCGTCGGCGGCGGCTCGCCGGTTTTGTAATCGTAAATCGCCGCTGCATTGGAGGTTAGGCGGTCAATACGATCAGCCTTGGCAAGCACCGTATATTGACGGCCCTCATGATCGAAATTCCATTGGCCACGTTCTTCGATAGCAACGGGCTCCCCCTCCAAACGCCGCGCCGCATCCCACTCGGCGAACCATTCAAACGCCACGCGGGCGCGCACTCGCCAGAACGGTAAATGAGCCGCACCGAATTCCGCTTCGGCCGCTGACTGAAGGAACAGCGCTTCAAGGCGCGCCGCGCCGTCTTCGGCGTTTATTGAGGCCGGATCCAGAACATATTTCTCGAAGACGTTATGAAAAAGTATGCCTACATGGCGATTGTCAATCGGCTCGCTAAACCCGTCCAGCTTGTTCAGGCGCAGGATCGACTTTGCATAAATCGCATATGGGTCGCGAAGTAGTGTTTCGACGCGCGTGACAGAAAAATGCGTTGGCCGCGCGCTTAATGGCGGTCGCGGCGCAGGCGCTTTGCCGGACGATAATGGCGCCTCGTCCAAACATGCCGACAATGCCGCGTAATCAGCGCTTCGATCGATCGTCTCCAGCGCGCCGGCGCCTTTCAATATATTCTTTAGCCGGACAATCCATCGCGACGGTGTCGCCGGCTTGCCCCCGGCCTTTCTGGAACGTGTCAACATCACTTCGCGCGCCGCGCTTAACTGGGCGAAATCATGAGCCGACAGGCCAATCCGGCGCTCCGGCGAGGGCAGGCCGGCGGCTTTGCGCATGCCTCGCGACAAAAATCCGTCGATGGCGGCGTCGCGCGGCCAGACACCTTCATTGAGGCCGCCGAGAATGACGACGTCCGCCGACTGCAAACGCGCCTCCAGCGGACCGAGGATCGCGACGCGAGCATGGGCCGGCGAGCGGCGTCGAACAGCGATATCGGCAATCAACTGGTCAAAAATCTCATGATAATCCGTAGACGGCCAATCGCTGATCCCGGCGGTCACCTCGATCAAATCGGCAAGGCGCGCGGCGCCTGCTTCACCATCCTCACCGCGCCACAGGCGATCGGCGCCGCCCACTGTTTCCGCCGCCGCAAACGCCTCGGCAATCTGAATATGCGCCAGCAGGCTCACTTCGAGCGAGCCCTTTTCATTTACCGTCGCACGCAATTGCTCAATGATTAGCGACACGCCGGGAACATGACTTAGCCGGGCAGCGAGCGCATCCAGGCTTTCGGGTTTCAGCCCTCGCAAAGCAAGATCGCTATTGTTGACCATCGCCGCGCAGCGCGCATCGTCAACACCGCCTCCAAATAATGGATGGCGCATCACGGCAACAAACGCCGCCGGGTCGGACGGCGCGCTGATCAACCGGGCGATCAAGCGCAAAAAACCGCCGCACAGCGTATTGCCGAACGGCACGCCGGCGCTGTCATCAACCTGAATGTCCCAACGCAACAATTTTGCAGACACACGTCGCGACAGGTCGCGATCCGGCGTCGCAAGAAACACCGTACGCTCGGGCTCGCTAATCACTTCGCGAATTTTCAGCGCAATAGCGTCAGCCTCGCGCTCATCGTCTTCCGCGTCGACGAAGGTGAGACCGGTAAGGGCGTCGGTTAATGCTGCGTCGTTTGCCTTGAATGCCTGCGCCCAGTCGCGCCAGCTATCGGTCGCGGCCGCCGGGCGCAGCGCCACATTGACGATATCGTTGCGCGCAGTGTGATGTGCGCCGCCCCCGCCCGGCCATTTAGCGACTGCATCACGATCAAGGTCTAGGCCTGTTTCAAGAAGATGCTTGAGGCCGCTTTGCGGATGCGGGTCATCGATGGCGTCCCACACGGGCTCGTCCATTGAAAGATCAAGGCCCGGCAACACGACACAGCCCTTCGGCAGTTCAGCAATGATACTGATCAGGCGCGCGACCGCCGGCGTTGACCCCGTTGTGCCGGCGATGATGACGGGATGTTCCGGAGCGGCCTTCGCATAAGCGTCGGCTAATCCTCCGATCAACCGAACCCTGCGCTCAGCTGGGTCCATGCGCCCGATCTCCCGCAAATAGGCGGGCCATGACTGCGTGACGATTTCGAGAAATTCGAGGCTCCGCACCCAATGCGCCGCAAGATCGTCGGGCGCGATCGTCGACAGAACGCACGGGTCTACTTCCTCCGTATAGAAAGCATCGATGAGCAATGCGAGTTCGTCGGCGGCGGCAAGGGCGCGCGCGCCGTTCGCACCGCCGTCTGGCGCGCGGTCCTTCGCTGCGACAAGCCGTGCCAACGCAATGCGCCGTTCGATATCGGAAACGGCCGGCGGCAGGGTAAGCTCGTCTTCTGCAACGCCCTTGAAAAGGCCGAAATCTTCTTCATCGACATCGCCGATGGCGCGAATATTCGGGGTGAATGTCGCCGCACCAGCGACTTTGAGAAAAACATCGCTCAACGCCCGCGCCGCACGCCGCGTCGGAAGGAAAACCTCAACGTCGGCGATCGATGCGCCGCCGGCACTCGCATCGACAATCGCCTTCGCCAGTTCTTCGAGAAAATTTAATTGCGGCTCAATCGAGAAAACGCGCGGCGCCGGCGCATCGAAGATTATCGGCGCGCGCCGATCGGTCATTCGTCCCGGCCCGCGAGGCGTTTTTCGGCAACGGCGAGACCGCCCGGGTCACCGACATGCAACCAGTCGCCGGTGTGAACCGCGCCGAAAAGACGCCCCTTTGACGCTGCAAGATCCCATAAAAGCTTGGTTGAAAAGGCGCCGTCCGGGCCCGCGTCAATCAGCCTCGGTGAAATGAGTTGTAGTCCGGTGAACACATGCGGCGCCGATGGGCCGGCGCGAAACGCGATACGCCCGTCTTCGCCACGGGAAAAATCGCCAGCGCCGTCATAGCCGCTTGCTCTGTCGATCGGCGCCAACAGCAACAACGCGTCCATCTCGCTATCGTTCCATGTTTGTTGCAGCAACGCACAAGATTCCAACTCGCCGGCATCGATCAGGATCGCATCGGTATTGGTGCAGTAGATCGGCGCGTCACCGAAAAAACGCCGCGCCTTTTTCAGGCCGCCGCCGGTTTCCAGAAGCGCATCGCGTTCATCGGAAAGTGTAATTCTGGGCGCGTCTCGCTTAGCGACGTGCCGCTCAACCTGATCAGCGAGGTAATGCACATTCACCACTGCTTCGGCGATGCCTGCATCGGCAAATCGATCTAGCGCGTGATCAATCAGCGCCTTGCCCGCGACCTTGATAAGCGGTTTCGGCGTTACGTCCGTCAGCGGCGCCATCCGCGTGCCAAGACCCGCGGCGAGCACCATCGCTTGCGTCGCTTTACTGCTCACGCCGTTAGCTCCGGAAAATGCGTTTTGAAAAATTTATGGGCCGATGCGACCTGCGGGCGCGCAAGATCGGCGCGGAAAAGCCCTTCAACACGCGGCAACAAATCAAGATAGCGCGGCTTGCCGTCGCGCTCGGCGAGCCGGGCGAAAACGCCCAGAATTTTTGCATTCCGTTGCACGGCGAGAACGGCGTATTCATGAAGGAATTGCTCTTTGTCGAACGCGCCCTGATCTGCTGCAGACGCGTATCGATCAATCATCGCCGCCGCCAACGAAGGGCTGACATCTCGCCTTGCGTCTTCGAGGAGCGAGACGAGATCGTAAGCGCGCGACCCAAGAAGGCCGTCCTGAAAATCAATCACGCCGACCCGCGCGGGGCCTTGCCGATCCGGCAACCATAGAAGGTTTTCCGCATGATAGTCCCGAAGGACAATGACGCTTGGCGGTGCAAGGTCGGACAGGAGCGCATCAAAAACCGCGCTGAATTCTTCTTTGACGCTGTCTTCCGGCGACGCGCCTTTTTTCAGCCGCCAGTACCACTCAATCAGCAATTCCGCTTCCGTTGTCAGCGCCGTTTGGTCATAGGCGAGCATTTCATAGCCGTCGCCGCGCGGCGGCGACGGCGCCTGGGCGTGCAAATGAAGCAAAACGTCGATGGCGTTTTCGTAGAGCGCGCTTTCGTTGCCGGTATCAACAACATTGGCGAACAATCCATCGCCAAGATCTTCGATCAGCGCGAGACCGCGGCCGGGATCGGCGGCAAAAATATTCGGCGCGGAAAGACCGGCGCTGCGTAACGTATCCGCGATCGTGATAAACGCGTGCAGATTGGGCCCGGCGAGGCGCGCGGACGCATTATAGCCTAGCGCGCGGCGCTCATTCGGTGTCGCCGCGGGCGGGCATGGCGCGGTTTCCGCATCCGGCGGCGCCGACATTAAAAGCGCGCGTCCTTCTTTGCCAGCAACGCGGAAATAGGAACGCGACGAAGCATCACCAGTGAGCGGCGCAACCCGCGAACCGCCCCATCCAGACGCATCAAGAAAATCTTCGAAAATTGGTTTTGTCATTGACCCGGCACTGTTGATGAGGGTGGGTTTCTAGTTTGATTCTCGAAGGCGGCAGCGATCTTCTCCAGCCTTTCGCGCCAGGCCGGCGACCCTTTCACAATAGCGCGCCGGCGCCCGCCATCCACCGTTAGGGTGATTGATAATGCATGCGCCGGTAGAATCGACGGCGCGCGCTCGGGCCACTCGATCAGCGAGGCCCCGTCGGCGAAAGCTTCTTCAACACCGAGTTCCCACGCTTCTTCTGCCCGCTCCAGTCGATAAAAATCAAAATGCCAGATCGTGAGATCATCGGCGGAATAAGTCTCAACCAGCGTGAAAGTCGGGCTGGGCGCGTCGGTCGTCCCGCAACGGCGGTGGATTGCCGAGCGCGCCAGCGTCGTTTTGCCAGCGCCCAGCGGACCGCTCAGCAAGACCACATCGCCCACACACAACACGTCGCCAAGGGCGGCGCCGAGGGCGGCGGTTTCTTGCTCCGTGCGCAAAAAGAAGATCGTTTCACTCATCTCGCATTCATATCGCGGCGCCAGGCCGCCGCCGCAATAGGTTGAATTTTGCGGCATAATCGCAAAATCCACTTCTGGGGCTTGTCGTTGCGGGTGCGAACGCTAAATCATGCGCTCTTCATCCTTGCAAACGCACTCATGACTGGCCGCGGAAGACGAGAATATGCCGAAGATTACCTATATCGAACACAATGGAACCGAACATACGATCGATGCGTCGAGCGGCGTATCCGTTATGGAAACGGCCATCAAAAACATGGTGCCGGGCATTGACGCCGACTGCGGCGGGGCCTGCGCCTGCGCCACGTGTCATGTTTATGTGGACGAGGCCTGGCTTGAAAAGGTCGGCAAACCCGAAGCGATGGAAGAATCCATGCTCGATTTTGCCGCCGAGCCAAAAGCAAATTCCCGCCTTTCCTGCCAGATCAGCGTTTCGGACGCCCTCGACGGCCTGATCGTACGCCTGCCTGAATTTCAGGGTTAGACTGCGCGTAGCTGCTTGACGCCGCGCTGCGCCCGCGCTTTCATGAACATATGGAGAACACTGCTGCTGTTCCGCTCGCGCGGCCTGATCAAACGGTCATCCTGACACGGGGCGTGATGCGGCTTTTCCTGGAGCTTGGCATCTCGCCGCTGGCCGAGTTCAAGCTGGCCAACGGTCGGCGCGCCGATGTGGCCGGGATCGACCGCGCCGGCAAAATCACCATCGCCGAAGTGAAATCCTGCCGGGCCGATTTCGAATGCGACCAGAAATGGCCCGATTATGTCGAGTTTTGCGATCGATATTTTTTCGCCGTCGACCCGGATTTTCCCGTTGAAATTTTACCCGCCGAGGAAGGTCTGATCCTCGCAGACGCCTTTGGCGCGGCGATCAAAAAGCCATCGGTCGACCGGACCATGGCGGCGGCGCGGCGCAAAGCCGTGACCTTGCGCTTCGCCCGCCAGGCGGCGCTGCGGCTTACCGCTCTTTAGTTTTGCTTGGGGGTAACCCGTAAAATTTTGCCGTCCGGATCGCCGTTTCGAATTTCCGTGGCGACATAGATGGCGCCATCGGGACCGACGCGAACATCGCGAATGCGGGCGCCGACAAGGTAGCGTTCTTCGCCAACGATTTCGTCGCCATCCAGGATCAAGCGATGCAACGCCGAGCCCGCCATGGCGCCGACCAGTAAATCTCCATCCCAGCCATCAAACAAATCACCGCGATATACGGCGAGGCCCGACGGCGCGATGGACGGTGTCCAATAGTGAACCGGTTGCGTTGAGCCTTCATATTCTGTGAACGGCGTAATGAGCGCGCCGTTATAATCAATGCCATAGCTCGCCGCCGGCCAGCCGTAATTGTTGCCCGGTTCAATGATGTTGATTTCATCGCCGCCGCGCGGTCCGTGCTCGTTTTCCCAGAATATGTTGCGTTCGGAATCATAGGCGAACCCTTGCGGATTGCGATGTCCCTTACTGTAGAGGCCCGGCGCAGCGCCCTCGCCAAAATCAGGGTTGTCC
>JAJFFU010000219.1 GCA_021776465.1 Parvularculaceae bacterium | reverse complement strand
TACATATTCATGCCGTCGCCATAGCCGATGGGGTCGGTCTGCATGAAGCGGCCGATTTCATGGTTGTAGAATCTGGCCTTGTAATAATAGAGGCCGAGGTCGCTCCACCAGAGCTGGCCGGTATATTGGAAGCGGCCTGATTTGGGCTGGCCAGCCCTCTGCTTTGTCGACGGCGCGCCATTGCGCTGTGACGAACGGCAAGTGATTAGGTTGAATAACGCGGCGGGCGCCCCTAAGTCGGCGGTTGACCTTTAAACAATGCGTCTGGCCGCGGCCGGACGAAGCGGAGCCGCCCTATGATTCCGATGCCAGTATTTGAAATCATCGACATGATCCTTGATCTTTATATTTTCGTGATCATCGCGATGGTGATCATGTCATGGCTGATCGGCTTTAATGTCATCAACCGCCACAACCAGATTGTCGATATGATCTGGCGCACGGTCATGGCGTTGACCGAACCGCTGCTCGGGCCGATCCGGCGTGCGCTGCCAAATATGGGCGGGCTGGATTTGTCGCCGCTCATTTTGCTGTTCAGCATATACTTCCTGCAGATGATGAACCGATGGCTTCAGGTGCGCATCGGCGTGTGACGCGGCGCGGTTACCTTGAATACACCGACGGCGGCGCGCGCGTTTTTCTTCGCGTAACGCCGAACGCATCAAAAAATGAAATCACCGGCGAATGGCGCGGCGAAGAAACGCCGTCGGGCGCCAACATACGCCTCGCCGTCAAAGTCACCGCGCCGCCGGACAAGGGCAAGGCCAACGCCGCCATCGTCAAACTGCTCGCAAAACATTTCGGCGTTTCGAAATCGTCCGTGACAATCACCGCCGGCGAAACAAGCCGGCTTAAGACCGCTGAGATAAAAGGCGCGAAGTTAAGCGTTCACCACGCCGCGGGGTCAAACCCGAAATAGAGCGATAGCTCTTCGTAGATGTGCGGTTCATCCGTACGCATCTCTTGCGGTTTTTCGAAGAAGGTTTCGACGGCGACGGCGAAGAATTCGGCGGGGGCCGATGCGCCGTAGGTGTTGAAGACCGATGGGCGATTGAGCTCGGTGTCTTTTTGCAGGCGTTCATAGGCGTCCTGAAAGACGCGGCCCCAGCGCGCGGCGTTCTGGTCCTTGTCCAGAAGGGGCGCGCCATCGGAAACGCCGGTCGCCTCATCGAGTTGATGGGCGAATTCGTGAATGACGACATTGTGGCCGTCATCATCGACAAGCGCGCCGAATGCTGCGTGGTCCCAGGCGAGCACAACGGGCCCGCGCATCCAGCTTTCGCCCGTATGAACCGGCGTTCCGTCGCGCTGGACATAGCCGTCAAATTTTTTCGCCTTGGATTGAAAAGCGGCGGGATAAAGGATGACGCTCTTCAGTGTCGGAAACCAGCGATGGGGCCGGTTCATGATCAACAGGCAAGCCTGCGCCGCGATGACGAGGCGCGCCTCTTCGGTCACATTAAATCCGTCGCGGCCAACAAACTTGATCTCATCGAGAAAGCGATTGATCAGTCCGTCCAGGCGTTCGCGCAGATAAAGCGGAACTTTTGCGTAGAGCGGAATGCGCTGTGCAATGATGGCGCGATGGCGTTCGTCGAGCGGCGCCAGCATCAGCGAAGCGCGGCGTCGGCGGTTTTGCAGCAAGCGCTCGATGATAATGGTCGCGGCGGCAAAGATGATCAGTAAGAAAAGGGTTACGCTGGTCATGGGGCCGCCACTGAATATTGGTTTCGCATCGACGCCATATGAGGTGTCTGCCCCGCGCTTTCAATCATTCCCGCATGAGTTGAACAGGGCGACCCCGGCGCCCCAATAACCGTAAAATCTTCAAGCAAACCCGCATTTGGTCGATAGATATCAACACATCTCGCGGTGGGCGTATGATGGCTTTGTGATGAAATCTTGCCCGTTATTCCAAACGTGTCATTCCGGACTGCGCACGGCACTGATCCGGAAACCATGGCGCAATGATCGCTTGTCGGATCGGCCTGCGGAACGGCGACATGGTTACCGGGTTCCGCGTCGCGGCCCCGGAATGACGGTTTGCGAAAAGTTGCGTCCCGCAAAAGGAGAATTCTCCCGTGCTGTCTGTACTCGAATGTCGCCGCTAGATATCCAGCGCGTCGGTCACGAACGCGGCATTTTCCTGGATGAATTGAAAGCGCGCTTCGGGCTTTTTACCCATCAAGCGGTCGACGAGCTGATCGGATGCTTTCAGCTTGTCTTCGGCGATGACAACCCGATTGAGGACCCGCGTTTCCGGATTCATGGTCGTTACTTTCAATTGCGCCGGCATCATTTCACCGAGGCCTTTAAAGCGTCCAACGTCAACTTTCTGGTTGGCTTTGAATTCTTTTTTCATCAAGGCGTCGCGTTCGGTTTCCGTCATGGCGTAAACCGACTTGCCGCCGGCCGAGAGACGAAAAAGCGGCGGTTGCGCAAGGTAAAGCCGGCCTTCGTGAATAAGGTCCGCCATTTCCTGATGGAAAAACGTGATGAGCAGCGCCGCAATATGGGCGCCGTCAACGTCGGCGTCGGTCATGATGATGACTTTGCCATAGCGCAGCTTGTCGATTTCAAACTTGGCGCCGAGCCCGGCGCCAAGCGCCTGCGTCATGTCGGCGATTTCCTGATTGGCGAGGATTTTGTCCCGCGGCGCCGAAGCGACATTGAGGATCTTGCCGCGCAAGGGCAGGATCGCCTGCGTCGCCCGGTTGCGGGCCTGTTTCGCGGAGCCGCCGGCCGAGTCGCCCTCGACCAGAAAAATCTCCGTGGTCAGACGATCCGGCGACGAACAATCCGCAAGCTTGCCGGGCAGGCGCAGTTTTCGCGTTGCGGTCTGGCGCGAGACTTCTTTTTCCTTGCGCCGGCGCACGCGTTCGTCGGCGCGGTCGATCACCCATTCAACAAGTTGGCCCGCTTCCTTGGGGTTCGAGGCAAGCCAGTGATCGAAGGCCGGGCGCACCGTGTTTTCGACAATTCGTTGGGCTTCCGCCGTCGCCAGCTTGTCCTTGGTCTGCCCCTGAAATTCCGGGTTGCGCACAAAGACGGAGAGGAGGGCGCCGGCCGTGCCGAGAACGTCTTCCGCCGTAATGACGCTTGCCTTCTTGGCGCCGGCAAGTTCGGCGTGGGCTTTAAGGCCCTTGGTCAACGCGGCGCGCAAGCCCGCCTCATGAGTGCCGCCTTCGGCTGTTGGAATGGTGTTGCAGTATGAATTGACGAAACCGTCGGACTCCGTCGCGCCGGCGCCGAAGCCGGCCGCGCCCCAGACAACGGCCCACTCGCAATTGCCGTGGCCGCCTTCGCCTTTTTGTTCGACCCGGCCGGTGAACATATCGGTCGTGACGGTCGGTTTGGCGCCGGTCAGTGATTTCAAATAGTCAGAAAGGCCCCGCTCAAAGTGAAAGACTTCCTCGGCCGGCGTGTCATCTGTGATCAGGCTCGGCGCACATTTCCAGCGGATTTCAACGCCGCCATAAAGATACGCTTTCGAGCGCGCCATCTTGAAAAGTCGCGCAGGTTTGAACGACGCCTTGGCGCCGAAGATTTTCGGGTCCTGGCGGAACATGACATGGGTGCCGCGCTTGTTCGGCGCCGGGCCGACTTTTTCGAGCTTGGTGCGCGGCTTTCCTTCGGCGTAGGCCTGTCGCCACATGGTGCGGCCGCGGCAGACCTCGACGATCAAATCTTCGGACAGCGCATTGACGACCGAGACGCCGACCCCGTGCAACCCGCCAGACGTCACATAGGCTTTGCCATCGAATTTCCCGCCCGAATGGAGCGTCGTCATGATGACCTCTAGGGCCGACTTCTTTTTAAACTTCGGATGGGGGTCAACAGGAATGCCCCGGCCATTATCCGTGACAGAGAGGTAACCGTCTTCAAAGAGCTCAACCTCAATACGGCTGGCGTAGCCGGCGACGGCCTCGTCCATGGCGTTGTCGAGAACCTCGGCAAAAAGATGGTGCAGCGCCTTCTCGTCGGTGCCGCCAATATACATGCCGGGTCGCTTGCGCACGGGCTCAAGGCCTTCCAGGACCTCGATATCCTTCGCCGAATAATCGCCGAAAAGGTCGGCGTCGTCCTTTTTGTTCGCTGCGTTTTTGGCCATTGCGCTGTACTGTTTACTGGATTTTGGTCGGCCCCCATACGCCGAATCGATCCAATGCGCTATGAGGGGTCTGCACCCCTGTGGAAATATAGATCGCCGATGCTGGAAACTTCGCTAACCCTGCCCAGCGGACAGACGCTGAAGAACCGGATCGCCAAGGCGGCGATGACCGAAGGGCTCGCTGACGCCGGCAACCAGGCGACGGACCGGCTGGCGACCCTTTATCGGCGCTGGGGCGCCGGCGGCGCCGGGCTCCTGCTCAGCGGCAATATTATGGTCGATCGCCGCTTCTTGGAGCGGCCGGGCAATATCGTCTTCGATGGTCCGCAATCGGACGATCAGCTCGCGCGGCTGCGGGCGTGGACAAGCGCGGCGCGGGAAGGGGGCGCCGACATCTGGGCGCAGCTTTCCCATGCCGGTCGGCAGACGCCGAAATATGTTGCGGCGGAACCAGTAGGACCGTCGGCGGTCGGTCTTGAATTGCCGGGCGGACAGTTCGGCGCCCCGCGGGCATTGGCGGCAGACGAGATCAAAGATGTGATCGCGCGGTTCGCCAATGCGGCGAGCATCGCCAAGCAAGTTGGGTTTACCGGCGTGCAGGTGCATGGCGCCCATGGTTATCTCGTTTCGGAGTTTTTAAACCCGCGCGCCAATCTTCGCGACGATGAATGGGGCGGCTCGCTGGAAAACCGGGCGCGGTTGCTCTTGCGCATCGTTGATGCGGTGCGCGCGCAAGTCGGGTCTGGCTTTACAGTTTCGGTAAAGCTCAACTCCTCGGACTTTCAAAAAGGCGGTTTTGCGCCGGGGGAGTCGATACAGGTTGCGCGTTGGCTTGAAGCGGCTGGCGTCGATCTGATCGAGGTTTCCGGCGGGTCATATGAGCAGCCCGCAATGATGGATATGGACGGGCTCGATGCGCGCTTTGAGGAAGCAAAACGCGAATCGACCAGACAGCGCGAGGCTTATTTTCTGGAATATGCAGAAGAAATGCGTGCGTCGGTGAAAACGCCATTGATGGTCACCGGCGGTTTTCGCACGCGCGCCGGCATGGAAGAAGCGCTCGCATCCGGCGCCTGCAATGTCATCGGTATTGCGCGCCCGCTTTGCGTCGATCCGGCGATCCCGGCAAAGCTCTTGAGCGGCGAGATTGAAATGGCGCCGTCTTACGAAAAGACATTGCGGCTCGGTCCGGATATCCTGGGACCAGCGTCGGGTGTCGATATGATCCGCGCCCTGAACGGCTTCGCGGTCATGGCGTTTTTCTATCAAAACCTGTTTCGACTCGCCGATGGGCGCGACGCAAAAGAAAAAATGGCGCTGCTGCCGGCGTTCATCCGACAACAGCGCCATGAATTAAAGGCCGCGAAGGCAGTGAAGCGTGACGGGTGAAGTCGTGGAAACACGCTGCGTTCCCGCTCATTCCCGCGCCGGCGGGAATCCAGCAAAGAAAAAAGACGCGCGAAGCGCGCCTTCTTTTAAGGAACTGGACCCCCGCCTGCGCGGGGGTGAGCGGTGGATTAGCAACGCCTAAGTGATGCGCAGTTAAGAAATCCAGCCTTTGCCTTTCGCCATGTTCGAAAACCACAGGAGGCCGACCGCAACAATCGTCACTAGCGCGGGCATCAGATAGGCTTCGCCGCCATAAACGTTCGGCGCGTCAGTCATGAACAGCCAGTAACTGAACTGGATCACGATGCCGACCAGCGATGCAGCAAAAAGCGTCGTAGCAAGCGACTTTCGAAGAAGTAGAAAGAGACTGCCGAAAAGCCCGCCAAATACAGCAACGGCAAAAGCGATCGTTGTTACAATCGGCGTGTTTACGTAAAGCGCGCCTTCGGCTTCCGGCAGTTTCGCAATCGCATCGGCGCTCATGGTTGCAGCGCTAATGAAGGACATGACGCCCATCGCGTTCCAGACCAGCGCAACGCCGGCGACAATCCAGAACCAGATCGGCAGTTTTATGGACTCTTGAGACATTGGAATTCTCCCCTTGCTGTTATGATTGTTGATAGGCTTTTTTAAGCCAGGCTTTGACGTCCTTATCGACGTCGCCGGGTTTTTCCAGCCGCACACGATGGGACACCATGGCGTTGAAACTGCCGGATTTTTCGAGGCGGCCCTTCGCCGGCTCGTCTTTCAAGTTAACGCCGAGATCGACCCGCGTTTTCGTCGATGGCTGGATAAGCGCGTACTGCTTGTTCCTCCGTAGGCTGACATAAGTTTTCTTCGGCGCGATTTCGGCGTCTTTACCAAATGCGGAAACCGCTTTGATCAACGCATCATAAATCGGCTTCAAGTCTGCTTTGGCGCCGGCATATTGCGCGGCGACAAGATCGGTTCCGCCCGCAGCGGCGCTGCCCGCATCGCTCTTCAGGGTCTTATGCGCGACAAGGTTTGCAAATCCATGGCTGAGCCCATGTTCAGTTTTAAGGTGCTTGACGACTTGCCCATGTTTTTCCTCGCCGGATTTCTTCGCCAGCGTAATCCATTGCGCCAGCGTTTTTCCGGTCTTCTCTTTCATGTTGGCGATCATCGAGGCCGCCATTTCATCAGGTGATTTCGCCATGTCTGTCTCCCTATTCGGCCTTTTCAAGGGGCCAATTGTCGGCGCTCATGGTTTTTGGCGTCATCGGCGCCATCAGCGAAAACATCGCGAGCATGAGTTGTGCGCCGAACGTCACCTTGCCCGTCTCGACATAGGCCTTGAAGTTCTTGACGATAAATTGCGCACCTTGCGACTTTGACTTTTCCGCTTTCGACCCGGCTGGAACGTTTTCGTTGATCACGGAAAATTCGGTGCCGCCCTCAACTTCTTTCAGTGTGTAGGTAACCGTGGAGGGAACGTCTTCCGTCGCGGTCAGGCGAAAACTGTGGACGAGTTTATGCGGCGGTTCGAATTCCTGGATCTTGCCGATCGCCGCAACCATTTTCCCGCCGCCGGAAACCATACGGAATGGATTTCCGGTCGCCATCTCGGGCGTGTCCCATGTCGCGTTCCAGAAAAAGGGGCGGGGCTTCGTCGTTTTAACGAGTTCGGACCAGACTGTTTCAACTGGCGCTTTTATGAAAACGCGAAAGATCTGCTTCTCCGCAAATTTGTTATCGCTCATGACTTGCTTCCCTTTTTTGGCGTTGGTTCATTTTGTTCAGCGCGTGTTTCCGCGAGATATTTGATCCGCGTCATCTGGCCGGCCCAGTAGGCGCTATATTCGGTTGTCCAGCGGTCATGGATCATCTGGATCGGCGCGGCGTTAAAATAGAGCCGCCTTGTGCG
>JAJFFU010000218.1 GCA_021776465.1 Parvularculaceae bacterium | reverse complement strand
CCCTTTCCAAGACTTCATTGCATTCTCTGGAATTCAAATTATTGGAGATTATACGTCTCGAACAAATATGATTTCAGATCAAGATCTTGGCCTGGATGTTTTTCAGGCGAGAGGATACAATTTTATTGATACGTTTGAAGTATATTCGGGAATTGATATTTGGGGAGAATCTATTGTAGAATCAAACTGGACATTCAACGACGAAACAATTAATGGCAGGAGTGGTGTTTCCATCTTTCCTGTTAGCGGTGTAGAATGGCCTATTAGTTCAGTAACTGGGAGAAGGTATGAAGCTTTTGACCCTTCTATGTATGGGGCGGTTCTTGACAACCACTTGACGTTAGTTAACCCACACAGATTAGTAGCGTCTGGTATAAATGGAGTCGGGATTTTATCTGCATTCGGAGATACACTGACAGGAAACTTAAATGTTGATAGTGGAATTTCTATTGATGGGGTGGACGTTTCTGAATTCACAAGATTGCTTGATGGGTCAATAGTCACTGCCGCAGATCATACACACTTACTACTTCAGCCTATTGAATATCAATTTTTTCAAGCACCATATCAGGGTATGGTGGCGTCTGGTATTCAGCCTGGTGCTCTTGAAGAGACATATGATTTCCAAAATGACAGGACAATGATGTCGTGGTATTCATATAGCGGGATTGCTGCAGTCAAACTATTTATACGAGGTGCTGTTCCTGTAGGGGCCAGAGAACTTTCTGGAATTGACATTATTACCAGGGTTGGTTTCAAATCAGGGGTTGGGCCTCTCAACAGGGTTGATTTGTCGCTATACGATACAAATGGCGTGCTTGCGTCAGCTTGGACGGATTCAGTAAATGTTACTAATGGGATAGCTGCGTCATCAGAAAATATATTCGAGGAAAATCAATTCTTCAGAATGGAAGTGGACATGCAAAGCGATACTGGAATGGAAGCTTCTGTATCTGATATTGTCTTGAGGTGGAAAACATAATGGGGTGCGAATTTTTTAGCGGACTGCAAACTTTTAATAACGATGTCGAAAACGATATTCAATATTACGGTGGATGGTCTAGAGATAGAATATTTAGAACAACTGATCCATTTGGGTTAGGAGTGATGAAACTTAATACAAAGACGGCGTCGGATGGGACGGCCACCGCTGTTCAAGAAATTAATTTTGTTGTGTCAGATGGGTCATATCCACTAGATGGTGTCGTGACATCTCCACCAATATTTATGAATTCAATTTCGTTTCCAAATGATAACCCTGGCAACTGGTTCAATGTTGCTGAACAGGGCGGAAATTCAATGATTGAGTTCAGGACAGCGGACACGCCTGAAGGGTTAAATGATGCTGAATGGAAATCTGTATCTATTGATGGCGACCCAGGATATAATGACGCATTCTTTAATTTTGGTGGAATGTGGGCTGGACCAATAGCTACTTCTGATACGATTAGTGCAACTCTATTCCAATCTGGGATAAAAATAGTTGCTAATAATCCAAACTCTGCTGGTGAAGTTGGATATTATGCACGAGAAGGGTTGGTTTCTGGTGTCACTGCTATCAATGAAGTACAAGCTACATACTTGACTGCAGACATTGAGAGCACAAAGAAGGGGGCGGTTGGTGAGCTTGTAGTAATTCATGGATTAACATATCCATTAGAAGATGACATTAAAAAACAAGATGCGCCATTTAAGTACAAAATAGTATCAGATAAAATAAATAACAAACAAACTATTTCGTGGGATATTACAGATTGGCCATCTGGCGAAAGGAATTTAGATTATATTCGAGCTTTCGGGGTAAAGATTATTGACCCAGCAGAGAGTATTGTGCTAAAAGTATCGAATGTAAAATTAACAGGGTTAAATGACCCAAATGTGTCTGCTCCAACATCATCTCAGTTTCCTGCGGGCCCTGGGAAATTTATCCAGTATAGAGTGACGATTTCAGAAACGGAAAAGAGTGCAACAGAGCCAGAGCCTGTAATAAGTGGTGTTCAGATGCAATTTAACTACAGAAAAACCATTATGCCAAATTACAGAATGCGGGGCGGTAAGTGCGTTAGCAGTGATGGTGTTCAATTCCCTAGGCGAGTTGGGATGGTATTTGATCATTTGAATTCAAAATCAATTTAAATGGCTTGACAGCGAGCCCAATATGTGATATAGTACTTATGAAGGTGAGTTAAGAGCGTAGTATAGTGGTAAAAACGGAGAAAAACTATAAATGAGTACAGTTAGCCTTTGGGTCATCGCAGTGTGCGCGTGGGTAACAATGAGAGGTGTAATTTCTTTCGGAAAGTCTATTGGGTTTGATAAGAACGTCATGTTCCTCATGACCAGAACTATGCTTGCAAACCAGGACGGAAAGATTGGTAATGCTATTGCTGTACCCTTCGTCGGACTATGTGAGGCGATTCTTCTTCCAGTTCAGCTAACGTCAGCGACAATTCGCGGGACGATGAATAAAAGAGCGGATAAGAAGAACGAGGTAAAAACTGTAGAAGAGCTTTTCGAAATTATTATCGATCTTGAAGAGCGACACTCTCAGGCAATTGACGATCAGAAGTTTCAGATAAATGTGCTGAGTCGGTATACAAAAGAGCTAGAGGATATAGTGTTTAGAAATTAAGGATAAGTGTTGAATGACAGTTGTGGCGAGGTTGGTAGATGATTATAAATTTTCAGTAACAGCACAAAATAGAAAAGAATACAATAGGCTCAGAGAGGCCACAGATGTTTCCCCATACAGGAGAGATATTGGTGGCCTCTCTTTTATGTTTAATTTATACGATTTTAACGCCATTGTAGGCATTTTAACAGAACATGGAATCCTTGATAGGATGATGAACCCTGACCTAGCGCAAGCTCTCAAGGATATAAAGAAGGTGAAAAGGCTGGAAATGCATGATGATTTAGCGTTCAAAAGAGGATTGCTAAATCATCAACCAGAAGCTGTAGAGCTTATGAGCGGAAATTCTGGATTTCTTCTATGTGATGCTGTTGGGTTGGCAAAAACATCTAGTGCTATTGCGGCTTCTCTAAACTTGATTCACCATGGAAAAGTTGAACATTCAATAATTATGTCTAACAAATCCAATATTAGAAAATGGAAAAGCGAAGCAAAAAAAATGGTGGGAGATGTTGATGTAGTTGAAATTTATGGAACGCCAGAGAGGCGAAAAAAACTCTGGGAACAAAATCATGTTATTTATGTGACAACTCCGGATTCTTTTAAGAG
>JAJFFU010000217.1 GCA_021776465.1 Parvularculaceae bacterium | reverse complement strand
TGGCGTCATTACCTTGTTCGAATTCGAAGTTCCGTGGTTCGAACAACATGGCGTGCGGACTGCATGCGCCGGCCATTCCGGATTTCAGGAAATGGCGCGCGCGCGGGGCGAGGGCGCGGCCTTTCGCCAGCAACACGGAATTGGCGATGCGCCGCTTGTTGTTTTGGCGCCGGGCAGCCGGCGTGCGGAGATCCGACAGCTCACGGCGCCGTTTCGCGAAGCCATTGACATGATCCGCCGGGACTTGCCGGCGTTAAAAGTTGTAACGCCTGCAGCGCCGGGAAGGGAGGACGACATCCGCCGCGCCTTCGAGGGCTGGGACATCACGCCGGTCGTTGTCGGCGCTGATGAAAAACATGCCGCCTTTGACGCCGCTGACGCGGGGCTCGTCGCGTCCGGTACGGTGGCGACAGAGCTTGCGATCAGCGGCGCACCGATGGTCGTCGCCTATCGGTTTGACCCGGTGAGCGCAGCTTGGGGGCGGGCGGTCGTCACGTCAAAATGGGCTACCCTGATCAACATCGCCGAACAGGCAGACGTCATCCCGGAATTCATTCAGGAAAAATGCCGTCCAGCGGCAATGGCGGCGGCGCTGGCCCCGCTACTGACGGACCCGAACGCCCGCGCCCGCCAACTCAGCGCCTTCGCGCCGGCGCTCAAAAAACTGGGTGTCGGCGGCCCGCCGGCGGCGCAAACCGCCGCTGACGCGGTCCTGTCCTGGCTTAAGGATTGATTTTTGCGCGCCGCGCCCCTTGCAGGATCGGGCGCCCGGCCCTAATCCTCGACGCTGGCCTAGGGGTGTAGCTCAGTTGGTAGAGCATCGGTCTCCAAAACCGAGGGCCCACGGTTCGAGTCCGTGCACCCCTGCCATTGTTTTTAAATGTTTTTTTTGCGTTACATTTGAGCATTTTGCGCCGCTCTTTAATGCCTTCTATTTGCGCGGCGAAAGACCGAGCGATTGGCACAGGTATTAAGTTTATCCTAGGCAGTCATGATAAAATGCCTCTTTTCGAGATTACCTCCGATAACGTTGAATTTTTCTCCAAAGCTGCAACTTTTTTTGTAGTTGGTTCGGCGGTCTTGGTGGCAGTCGCTGCGTGGGCGCAGATAGAAATTTCAAACACAAAGGCTCGATTTTCGGATGAACGTATCGCCGAAAATGAAAGGCTGACGGCTGAGGCAAATGAAAGGGCCGTCAAACTTGAAGTTGAAGCAGAGAAATTAAGAGAACGGAACCTCGTCTTTGAACGCGCAATAGCGCCACGTATTCTCGAACAGCGCCTAACTGGGCAGCGCTTGAGCAAGCACGATGATGTCCTCATAATCATAAGAACTGCACCGGATTTCGAAGCGCGACGCACTGCGCAGCAAATTAAATATATGTTGCTTGCAGAGGCAAAGTGGAAAGAATTTAAGGGGCAAATCGAGACAGACCCAGAATTTCGCCTGCCGCCTCTTTCTTATGGCGTTAGGGTGTATTCCGGGATCGGTGACCGACAATTGCTCAATGGGTCCGATACGCCACATGAAGTGATATTGGAAATAATGGATAAGCGGCGAACAACGCGTTTGGCCGGAGACGATTTGGTTGCGGTGCTAAACGAAAATGACATCCGAGCGGAAGGCGGGCCGCCTCTGGAATTGCCTTCAGACGTCATTTTAATAGTCGTCGGCCTAAAGCCCCTTCCGCAAGAATTGGACATTGATGCGGAGAAATATCCGAAAGACCCAACGGGAGTAACGATGTACGGAAATCTACTTGAATAGCCGGTCTAAAGAATAATCGCGGAAAGCCCTACGCAACCGCTCTCGCCAGGGCGCATTGCGACCAGATTTCTGACAGGGCGGTGACGAGGTGGTCGATGTCGGCGTCGGTGTGGACCGGCGACGGCGTGATGCGCAGGCGCTCGGTTCCTTTCGGCACGGTCGGATAGTTGATCGGCTGCACATAGATGCCGTGATTGGCGATCAGCCAGTCGCAAATCCATTTGCACTTCACCGGGTCTTTGACCATCACCGGCACAATGTGGCTCGGATTGTCGAGCGTCGGAATGCCAATCGCGGCAAGTTTGGCGCGCACGGCGGCGACGCGGTCGCGCTGGGCGAGGCGTTCCGTGTCGCTTTGTTTCAAATGACGGATCGAGGCGAGGGCGCCGGCGGCGACCGCGGGCGGCAGGGCTGTTGTGAAAATAAAGCCGCTTGCAAAGCTGCGAATGAAATCAACGAGCGACGCTGAGGCGGCAATATAACCGCCCATGACACCAAACGCTTTGCCAAGCGTGCCTTCGATTACGGTCAGGCGATCGGTGAGGCCTTCGCGCTCGGAAATGCCGCCGCCGCGCGGGCCGTAAAGGCCGACCGCATGGACTTCATCGAGATAGGTCATGGCGCCGTATTTGTCGGCGATGTCACAAAATGCTTCGATCGGCGCGATGTCGCCATCCATGGAATAGACGGATTCAAAGGCGATCAGTTTCGGCGCGGCCGGATCGTCCGCCGCGATAAGCCGTTCAAGATCTGCCGGATCATTGTGCTTGAAAATGCGGCGCTCTGCTTTCGAGTGCCGAATGCCTTCGATCATGGAGGCGTGGTTCGCCGCATCGGAATAAACGATGCAGCCGGGAATTTTTGAGGCGATCGTGCCGAGCGCCGCCCAGTTTGATACGTACCCTGACGTAAAAAGCAGCGCCGCTTCTTTTTTGTGAAGGTCCGCGAGCTCGCGTTCCAGCTTCACATGATAATGATTGGTGCCGGAAATGTTCCGTGTGCCGCCGGCGCCGGCGCCGCATTCGTCGACCGCCTGTTTCATGGCGCCCGTTACGACGGGGTGCTGTCCCATGCCGAGATAGTCATTGGAGCACCACACGGTGATATCTTCCGGTCCGTCGCCAGCGTAGTTTTTCGCTTGCGGGAAGGCGCCGGCGCGCCGCCCGATATGGGCAAATACGCGATAATTGCCTTCCTCACGCAAGGCGTCGAGACGGTCATTGAAAAATCGTTCGTAGTCCAACATTCTCTCCGTCACGGTTGTTCCACAACCGCTCATGCACATGATGTTCCGCTTGGTGAAGGTAAGCCCCGCGCGACGATTCGAAAGGATTTTTTGCGCCTGACGGACATTTTGTCCACGCGGCGAATGCGCCGCGGTGTGAAGTAGTTATGTAATTAATAATCATTCGCAAAAATTCTTTCCAATATCGCGTTTTGCGATTTTGACAGCGTCACTGTCGCGCTGCATCAAGCGTGCATTCTGTGATGTGTCAAAGTTGGGGACGCCCATGTTTCAGTTGCGGCCCGCCGGACTAACGGCGTTTGATCCGGTGCTCGTGCGCGATCCCGTTTTGCTGCGGCCGCCGCAAATCCGCGACTTCGAGCGCTGGGTCGGGCTTCGCACCGACAGCCGTGGGCATCTGACCAAATGGGAAGACGACTGGGCGGCGAAGGATATCACAGTGTCAGCGTTCCGCCGGCGCTTGCGGCTCTGGGAGCGGCAGCGACGCCTGGCGGCAAGCCTGTCGTTGTTTGCTTACCGGCTGGACGACGATGCACTGGTCGGCGGCGTGACGCTTTCCAATATCCGTTTCGGGGCGTCGCGGTCCGGCGTCATCGGGTATTGGGTCGGTGAGCGCTTTTTGCGGCGGGGGTTCGGCCGTCTCATGGTCGACGAGACCGTCAGACATGCCTTTGAAGCAATTGGCCTTAACCGGGTTGAGGCGGCGTGCCAGCCGGATAATACGGCGTCTTCGCGGTTGCTGGCCGGGCTTGGCTTTGAGCGGGAAGGGCGCGCGCGCGGCTATCTCCGGATCAACGGCGTCTGGCGGGACCACGACATCTATGCCGTAACCGCTGAGGGCTGGGCCGCGCGGCCGACCGACTGAGCCGCCGCAGCAAGCCTTTCGGCCGAAAAATTGCACTGTCTGCCTGTCTAGCCCTTGCGGATCGGACGTCTCCGCGTGAAGATATCAACTGAAAAGACCTGTGGGGCAGGTGCGACACGCAAACCATCGCTGGCGGCTCGCCGCGATATTGGCATATGGGACGTTCGGTGCTTGAGCGGCTGTCTGCATTTGTGTCGTCAAAAGGCGGTGGGGTAGAATGTTAAGTATATTGGCGGCCGGCATTTCTGACATTGGCATAACAACTGGCGATGCGGCGCTTGATCTCGGCCGTGGTGCGATCGCGGGCGCGTTTATCGTTGGTGCGGCTTTTCTCGCCGGTTACGCGGCGATCCGGCGCAGCGGGCTTGCGCTTTGCGCCTTGGTAATGGTCGCCATGGCGGCGGCCCTCGAATTTTCCTGGCTTGGCCTCCTGCCATCGCTGCCGGCTGAAAGCACGGTGCTCATTCTCGGATTGTTCGCTGCATCCGGCGTGATTTTCCTTTCCGCATCCGTAAATGCGGCAAAATATAATCCGCTGCTCGGCGGGGTGATGTTTACCGGTGCGCTCATCCTTGGCGGGCTTGGGTTTATCAATTTCATCGACCGCATTGATGTTTCCGGATTGATGCGCTGGAGCGCTATCGGCGTCGGTGGTTTCGCTGTCATTCTTGCCCTGACGCAAGCGGTGCGCGGCGATACCGGCGCGCGATTGATACTTCCCGGCGTTGCCCTCGCGATTGCCGCGCCATTGATCGGCCCGCTGGGCGCCATCGAAGGCGCCGCATCGATTGCCGCGCATGGCGTCTTTACGCTTGGCATTCTCGCGGCCAGCCTTGTTGCCCTCACGGAGGGGTTTGCGCCGGCGCAATCGTTGGCGACTGTGGCGGCCGCCCGGAAGTCATTCGGTCCGCGCGATCATGATTCGCGCAGGGCATCGTCGTCGGCGAGCAAAGCATCCCGTGAACGCGCGGAAGTCGTCATCGACAGCCAGCTCGGACGGGTTCTCGATTACGCCGGTGTCGGCATTTGGGACTGGAGCCCTGACATCATTGATCAGACAGAATCGCTGCCCGCGCTGCTCGGCGCGGATTCAAATGCGCCCTTTACGCCGGATGCGTTGCGCCAGTTTATCCATAAAGATGATTTGAAAACGCTCGAAACGGAAGTGCTCGCCGCTGAGGACGGCCCGTTCGATGTGATGTTGAAGCTCTTTAACGATCGCACCATACGTATCCGGGGCGCCCGCGCCGCGGCCGCCGACGATGACGTTCTGGAACGCATTGTTGCGTTTATCGAATACGCCGATGCGAAGTTCGCCGAAGGCGCAGGCGCGCTGGCGCGGCCGAAAGCCGAGATTGCCAAAGACGCCGCCGCAACAGAATTCGAAATCAACAAGGTCGTGGCCGCCTTTCAACCGATCGTTTCGCTGAAAGATAAAAAGACGGTCGGCTATGAAGCGCTGGCCCGTCTCGACGGCAAGGATGGTGATACGGCGCAATTGATTCGCAGCGCCGCGCTTGCGGGTAAGTCCGGCGAATTCGCGCAGTCGATGTTGCATCAGGCGGCCGAGTTTCTGGCGGAAGAGCGCAAAAACAAACGCGCTAGCGCATCGTCCTTCGTCGCCATGAATGTTTCCTGGACGCAAATGCGTGATCCGGCTTTTGCCGATGCCGTTGCAGCGGTTACAAAAAAATATAGCTTGCCGAACGGCGCCCTTGTTCTGGAACTTACCGAGGGCGAGGCGATTGGCAATGCGGAAGCGGCGACGCCGGTGTTCCGTAAGCTGAAGGGTTTAGGTGCGGCGCTTGCTTTTGACGATTTTGGCGCCGGTTTTTCATGTCTCACCAATGTCCGAAAATACGACTTCGACTTTATCAAGATCGACAAGTCGTTTGCCGAGGATCTCGTCGACAAGGGCGACGGCGCAAAAATTGTTGGCGCACTGGCGGCGATGGGCCGTGATCTTGGCCTCAAAGTGATTATCGAGGGCATTGAAAGCGACGACGCTGCGAAAACAGCGGCTGCGCTTGGTTGTACTTACGGCCAGGGATATGCGCTTGGCCGCCCTGCTGCGGCGCCGGCGCGCGATGGCGCAAAACTGGCCGACAACAAAACGAATAACAAGAAGTCGGCAATCGCACGGCCGGCCGACGCCAAGTCGACCAATGCAGCGCCGGATGACGCGATTGAGTTGACGCCCGACCTTGCCGCGCAAGCCGCCAATGACGAGAAATCCATGCGATGGCGTCCATGGAGCCGTATTGGCGCACGCTAAGGCGGCTCGCATTTTTTCAGTTTAGGGGTTGGCTCTCGTCTCGCGTTGACGCCCATTCTCGCGATAACATGGCGCTCGTGACGCCCAGTTTCGCCAGTGCGCCATTCCACGCGTCATCATGGGCGCCATTGAAAACCAGGCTTTCATCCGGCGTGCAATGCAGCCATGCATTCATGGCGATTTCCTGTTCGAGTTGACCGGGTCCCCAGCCCGCATGTCCAACAGCAAGGAGATATCGCGCCGGCGGCGGCAATTTCGGTTCGCACCCACCAATATCGACAAGGATGTCGCGCGTCGCCGTCAGGGAAAAATCGCCGGCGATCGCGATGGTTTTGTCAATTTCATAGTCTTGTGTGTGAAGAACAACGCCGCGCTCTGTCTGCACAGGGCCGCCGTAGAATACGTCCGTATGTTGAGCATTCTCGGATGGCTTGATATCCAGCTGTATCAGAAGGTCGGAAAAAACGACATCGTCGAGGCGCTTGTTGATGATGACGCCCATCGCGTGATCGGTGTCGTGGGCGCAGATCAGAACAACGGACCGTTCGAACCGGGGGTCACCCATATTCGGCATAGCGATCAGCAATTGTCCGGCGAGGAAATCCTGTTGAGGTTCGTTGCCTTTCGTCATAAGGCGATCTTACGGCGCTCTCCTGATCGACGCAAATGCGGCGCTGAGGGGCTTTTGTTCTTGCGTTCTGGACGCGCAGCAGGCGCCGCGTTAAGACCGCGCTGAAATCACAAGGAGAAAACCCAGATGACCATTGCAAAAGGCGACAAAATTCCAAACGCCAAGGTAATGATGGCAACCGCCGAAGGGCCGCAACAGGCCGAAACGCAAGACGTGCTCGGCGCGGGTAAAGTTGCTCTGTTTGCTGTGCCCGGCGCCTTCACGCCAACCTGTTCGGCAAAACACCTGCCAGGCTTTGTAGAAAAAGCCGGTGAGTTTGGTGCAAAAGGCGTCGACAAGATCGTCTGCATGTCAGTGAACGATCCGTTCGTCATGGATGCATGGGGTAAAAACCAGAACGCCGGCGGCAAAGTGGAAATGCTGGCGGACGGCAATGGCGAGTTCGCGCGCGCCCTTGGCCTTACGATGGATGGTACCGGCTTCGGCCTTGGCGAAAGGTCACAGCGTTTTTCGGCAATCCTGGAAAACGGCGTCGTGACCGAATTAAACGTCGAAGAGCCCGGCGCGTTCGATGTTTCATCCGCCGATCACATGCTCGGCCAGCTCTAAAAGCTCATTGAGCCGCGGCGGGCGAGTTCGTCCGCCCGTTCATTGCCTTCGTGGCCCGCATGGCCTTTGACCCAACGCCAGTCGATCTCGCGTCCTGACGCGAGATCGTCCGTCTCTATCCAGAGATCCTTGTTCTTTACCGGCTTGCGTGACGCGGTCTTCCAGCCATTGCGTTTCCAGCCATGGATCCACGTCGTGATGCCGTTTTTCACATATTGGCTGTCCGTATAAAGAATAATGGCGCCGCTCGTCGCCTTCAGAGCTTCGATAACGGCCTGCATTTCCATGCGGTTATTTGTTGTTTCGGGCTCGCCGCCGAAGAGTTCTCGTTCGCCGTCTTCGTCAGAAATGAGAACACCCCATCCGCCGGGGCCGGGATTACCCGAGCATGCGCCGTCTGTATAAATTTCGATCATGGATACGCCTTGTTTACGCACCATGCGCGTTAGCAAATGCTTTGCGTGTTGGGAAGGCGGTTTTGCGCAGCGCTTATCCGGCGAGTTTCAACGGGCTGTTGAAAACGATATCTTCCTGCGCCGTCTCTACAGTCTCGACAACGATGGTTCGCTTCGTGGCGAGTTCGGTTAGAAATGCTTCCACCAGTTCTTCCGGCGCAGAGGCGCCCGCCGACAAGGCAAGCGTTGAAACGCCTTCGAGCCGTTCAAAGTGAAAGGCGCTTGCGTCCTCAATGAGTTCGGCTTGCGCGGCGCCCGCGCGAAGCGCCGTTTCCACCAACCGAAGGGAATTCGATGACGTGTCCGATCCGATCACCAGGAACAGATCGGCGCCAGGCGCGCTCGCTTTAACGGCGTCCTGCCGGTTCGTCGTGGCGTAGCAGATATCTTGTTTGTTCGGCGCGACGATATCCGGAAACCGTTTTTTCAGCGCCGCAATCATATCACGCGCATCTTCGACTGACAGGGTGGTCTGGGTGACATAGGCCTTCGGTCCGTCGCGATCGGGCAGCAAGTCGACATCGCCCGGCCGCTCAACGAGCGTCACGGTTTCTGGCGCGACTTGTCCCATTGTGCCGACGACCTCGGGGTGGCCTTTGTGCCCGATTAGATAAACGTGCACGCCGCGATCCGCATATCGGCGCGTCTGGGCGTGCACTTTGTGAACAAGCGGGCAGGTGGCGTCGATGGTCTGAAGCCCGCGCGCATTTGCACTGTCCAGCACAGCCGCCGGCGCGCCATGGGCCGAAATAATGACCGGCCGGCCCGCATCGACATCAGCAATGTTTTCGACGAAAACAGCGCCCATGGCGGCGAGACGCTCTACCACATGACGATTGTGGACGATTTCATGACGGACAAAGACCGGGGCGCCAAACCGGGCGAGGGCGTCCTCAACGGTTCGGATGGCCCGCTCTACACCCGCGCAAAAGCCGCGCGGCGAGGCCAGGCGGACCCGAAGCGACGATTTTAGCGGCATAGTCATACCAATACCTCCCGGTCGGACCGGGCCACGGCGTTGCGCCGGCCTGCGCAAATCGCTAGATGGTCTTGCGCAGTCAAGAAGGCGCCGCCAAGGCCTGAGCCGGGCGTTCAAGCGGCCTTTTCGTGTCGAGATATAAGGGTTTCATTTCATGAACAAAGCGTTAGTTGGCGCGCTTTTCGCCGCACTCGCAGCTTCCGGCTGCGGCAGCACTAAAGAAGCGAAGCAGAGTAATCCGGCGCCGTGCCCCAACATTGTGGTTCTGGCGGATGCGGCGCGGTTTATAAAATTTGACGGCGAACAGACTATTGAAGATATCGCCTATTCCGGTGAGATCACGAATGCGGTGGTTGCTTGCCGCTATATCGGTGAAGAGCCGATCGAGGCCGAGATTGACGTCTCCATGGCATTCGGCAAAGGCCCGAAGGGTGAAAACGGCCAAAAAGTATTCAATTATTTCGTCGCCGTGGTGCGCCGCGATCTTGAAGTAATTGCGAAAGCAGAATTTCCGGCGGTGGTTGAGTTTCGCGAAGGCCGCCGGGTTGTCGTTTTCGAAGATGAAGTCGACCGGATCACCATCCCGCGAGCTGGTGAAGAGACGTCGGGCGTCAACTTCGAAATCATCGTCGGATTTTCCCTGTCGACGGATGAGGCAATTTTCAATCGCTCCGGCAAGAGTTTGAAGTTTCCCAAAATACAATGACGCTGCTTGACGATTTAAGCGCTGTCCTTGGTGAGGCATTTGTCGCCGCCGGGCTCGACGCCGCCTATGGTCGCGTCGCGCGCGCCGATCGGCCGGATCTTGCGCAGTTTCAGTGCAACGGTGCACTCGCTGCCGCCAAGGCCGCGAAGCAAAACCCGCGCGCCCTGGCGCAGGCGGTCATCGACAAATTAAACGCACCGGATGTCTTCGCCGATCTCGCCATTGCCGGGCCCGGCTTTATCAATCTGACGCTGAACGATGCATGGCTCGCCAATCGTCTCGATGAAAATGGCGGCGCCTGGCGGCGCGAGGTGCCGGAAAAAATCGTCATTGATTACGGCGGCCCGAATGTCGCCAAGCCATTGCATGTGGGCCACCTGCGGGCGGCGATTATCGGCGAGAGTTTGAAACGCCTTGCCCACGCGACCGGAGACCAGGTGATCGGAGACGCTCATCTCGGCGATTGGGGTTTGCAAATGGGTCAGCTCATTTCCGAGCTGGAAATTCGCGAGCCGAATCTGCCGTATTTCGATGCGGACGCGACCGGTCCATTCCCCGCTGACCCACCGATCACGCTGGCTGATCTGGAAGCGATGTATCCAGCCGCCTCGGCGGCCTGCAAAGAGGACGAGGCGCGCGCCGATCTGGCGCGCCAGGCGACCAAAGAGTTGCAAAGCGGCCGGCCCGGCTATCGGGCGCTGTGGCGGCATTTTGTCGATCTGTCCGTCGCCGCGATGAAAATCGATTACGCCGATCTCGGCGTAGATTTCGACCTCTGGAACGGTGAGGCCGACGCCGATCCGTTGATCCCGGAGATCGAAGAGGATTTGCGCGCCCGCGGTATTCTTGAAGAGTCTGACGGCGCGTCGATCATTCGGGTTGCGCGCGACGACGACAAGAAAGAAATGCCGCCGATTATTTTCCGGAACAGCCGCGGCGCGGTCGGATATCACGCGACCGATGTCGCGACCATTGTTGACCGTGTCCGCAATATCGCACCGACGCGGATGTTGTATGTCGTCGATGCGCGCCAGCGCCTTCATTTCGAGCAGGTTTTCCGCGCCGTCGACCGCGCGGGATTTTTCGCCGAAGACAAGCTCGAACATCTCTGGTTCGGCACCATGAATGGCAAAGACGGCAAGCCGTTTAAAACGCGCGAAGGCGGCACGCTGAAGCTGCGCGACTTCATCGACATGGTGACCGACAAAGCCCGCGAACGCCTTGTCGAGAATGGCTTAGCGGATGGATATGGCGAAGCGGAATCCGGTGAAATTGCGCAGAAAGTCGGCATTGCAGCGCTGAAATTTGCCGACCTCTCTAACCCGCGCACCAGTGACTATATTTTCGATCTCGAGCGGTTCACGTCATTCGAAGGCAAGACAGGTCCGTATCTTCTTTACGCGCGCGCCCGTATTCGCTCGGTGCTTGCGAAGGCCGCCGACGCCGGGGCGGGGACGGGCGGAGCGATTGCGATCGTTGCGCCTGAGGAGCGCGATCTGGCATTGGCGCTAGTCGGTTTTGCCGAGGCCCACCGGGACGCTTATCAAAAACGCCTGCCGCATATTCTTTGTGATCACGCGTTCAGCCTCGCTCAGGCGTTTTCCAAATTCTATGCGGGTTGCCGCATCGCTGATGAGGCCGACGAATCGGTGCGCGCATCGCGCGTTCTGCTTGTGGAAAAAGTCGCCGCACAACTTGATCTGGTCTTTGA
>JAJFFU010000216.1 GCA_021776465.1 Parvularculaceae bacterium | reverse complement strand
CCAACTTCCTGAAGGGCCTCCTTCACCTCGTCCAGCTTGAAAGGCTTGATGATCGCTTCGATCTTCTTCATTTATTCCTCCATAATCCCGAAAGAGGGGCTGTGCCACGCCATGCATGCGGCATGCCACGAATGCTCGATCGAAAAAACACAAATAAAAGCATATACTTAATAACAAGGCCGGTCTAGAAAATCAAATCACCATTGCGATCATTGCGTGAAAAATAGGCAATTTGCCTAGATTTTGGGCAGTCGCCGCGTGCAGGCGTAGGGCGTGCTATCAGAATGAGCAGTGGCGCAAGTCTGCCGCCAGCCAGCGGTTCAGGTTGGTCTGCGCAAGGCGGTGCATTACCGGTCGCGGAAATCTGGGTACATTCAGGTTTTGACTGTGTTGCGATTTCAGGATAGACCGGCGCGAAATTTGACTGCCGGAACCTTTGGTTTTGCGGGTGTGGTGGAATTGGTAGACACGCTTGTCTTAGGAATATGTGCCGTAAGGCGTGAGGGTTCGAGTCCCTCCACCCGTACAAACGATTAAGGAATAATGCACATCACAAGAGAAAAAATAGTGGCTTGGTTAACACCTTACAAGACCAAGCCGTTAAATTGGGTAGGTAAGTCAGGGAGGAGATATCCATATTATAATGAGTCGTGGAGTAATCACCCAACTGGGACTAAGGGGTATGCAAATATTGGGGCTGATCACAGAGAGCCCTACTGTTATGATCTACCCAAAGATGATTGCCCTTACACCATTGAATATGAGCCTCCGAGGCTTCCACTATGGTTGATAGATTGAGAAGAATTTTGCCGAGATGGTGAAATTGGTAGACACGCTGGACTTAAAATTCAGTGGGCAGTAATGCCCGTGCGGGTTCGATTCCCGCTCTCGGCACTAAGATATAGGACAGATAAAATAAAATGTCCTATAAAATGACATTTGTATGAATAAACTGATAATTATTAGAGACATCTAAATGTATATTGTGGGTTCGTCTAACTGGCAGGACATTAGGTTTTGGTCCTAAGAATCGGGGTTCGATCCCCTGACCCACAACAAAAAGAGTAACGCGTCTCCTCGCAGGGAGCGCGAGTTGCTGAACACTTCCCGCGAGCGGTGAGATGCGCCCTGCGGGCTAAGGTTATTAATATTTCCCTGGTTATGGAGTAAAAAGAGAAGGTCCTCCATTTCTGTGAGAACCTTCAAAATGACTTGTTTAAGCCATCAGTTTAACCCACTTAAGGGCGTCGGTTTGACCTATCCATAGACCCTATGCCTACTTTCGGTCTCTGCGCAGTATTTTTAATCCACTCCGAGCCACAGATGTGCAGCGGTTGGTATTCTGGATTTAATATCTCCTAAATTAAGGATGATTTCATATTGGTTCGTCCCACCCTTTTGGGGTACGATTGAATATGTGAAGGGATAATTAGGGGTGTCAAGCATGTTACGTAAATCCTTCATTGAGATATTGCGCAGATGTGCAAGTGGCCGATTTTTAATGGTGCCTTCAAGAGCGGCAGCATAATCATTCATCTTCCCTTGATCTATAGTTATCGGAGTGGCGGCTGCGAATACCGAGGGGTTGGCATTTTCATTTGCTAATAATGGGTTGACCTGAATAGGGTCTGGAAAATCATCCGAGGCCTGCTTTGGTTTCCAATTTGGATCACGTTCAGGGGGTTGGACTACCGCGCTCGGTGTCTGTTGTGAAACAGGCGCTGCTGTGAAGTTATGAGGGGAGGCAGGTGTTTCTGATGGGGAGCTTGGTGCGTTTGCGATTGCGGCATCAATATTATCTCCGCTAACCCTATCTAAATCATCAGCATTTCCCTCCCTATCGTCATCAGAAGGTTTCTTTTCCCCTTTCGTGGCTGACTTGACAGCCGCGGCTGCTTCAGGAGTGATGGTGGCATTCGCCGCCTTAACCTGATCTATAAGAACTCTAAGCTGGGCATCCTTAATTCCCTTATGTGCGAGTCCCAAGCTCTTCGCTTCTATATCCATGGCTTCTCGCTCTGTGAGCTGCTTTCCGCTATCACTCAGAGCTTTCGCAACAATTGCAGCGTCTTTTCCGTCAACTTTTCCATCTTGATTGACATCAGCAACACTCTCAGCTAATTCACCTACATAGTATTCATCAATAAGCGCGTTGATTTCCGGTAAAGTAACCTTTACGCTCTTATATTCTAACCCAAGTTTAGCGGAGATAGACTTGATGGCGCCCGCTTTACTTTTCTTTAATTCATGCTTTAATACATCAGCGTTGAAATTGGCAACAGGGAATTGCATCTCAAGTATAGCCTTGTAATCTAGGGTTTTTTCTGGCTTGGCTTTTTTAGCCACCTTCTGTACCGCCGCTTTCACATCTTTCCTCGGCACTGAGGTTTTTCTATTACCTTTTTTAACGTTTATTTTTTTATCAGCAGCCTTGGGGTTTTTAGCAGCACTCTTCTTTTTTTTAGCACCAGAGGCGGATTTCTTAGCCATAATATCAGATTTGATTTACAATTGAGGATTCTTATTAGTAAATTGAAACTCAAATATACAAGAATTATCGATAATTTTGAGCAACCAATATTATTCTAGCAGATAACTCATTCATAAACTAAGTTTAGTTTCAATGGAGCAGCCATCAGATCAAGACATCAAAGAGCGTTGGGATAAGAAGAAAGATTCCATTCACACCCTTGCTTCCAATATAGGAAGTTTAAAACGGCAGGTAAATAAAGACCTTGACTCTGAAAAAGAAAAAGACTTTCTGACTGCCTTAGTGATTAAAATAATGCTCACAACTCTTGAAAGGGTGGGCAATGAAGAGTCTGCTAGTGAGAACGGGCATTACGGAGTCACTGGCTTCACTAAGAAGCACATTTCTCTTAAAGGAAATTCAATAACGTTTAATTACCGCGGTAAATCTGGTGTGGATCATGAAAAAACCGTCACAAGCGAAAAAATATCCTCTGGACTTAGACGCGCTATAGATAACTCTCCATCTAAACAGGTATTTACTACTTCCAAGGACTTCCAGATAAAAGCTGATCGAATCAATAGGTACCTCTCAGATTATGGAGTAACCTCTAAGGATATTCGGGGGTATCTTTCTAATGAACATGTCTTAAGTTATTTAGGACGGATTGAAGCTGGAAAAGAGGAAAAACACCGCGTAAAGCAATTTAACGAAGTGGTTAAGAAGGTCGCTAAAAAAACGGGTCATACTCCCGCAACCCTAAACTCACATTACCTAGTTCCTGAGATAAAAACATCATTCATAGAAAAATCGAAAATCGAAGGATTAGACCTCAATACTTATGAGCAAGGGGGCGCGCTGTCTGATAGCCCGATAGTGGAACCAATGTATATGAGAGACACCTTCCTTGATAACCAATCCCTAGCTGACCCTTTGACCTTACGGTTTTCTTCCGACTGGCGTCCAACAAACAAACAAGATTCTTCATTGGAGTATTTCCACATAAAAAAACCTCTTTATGTTCAGATTTTTGTCTTTCCAACAGTTATATCTGTCACAAAATATTTCGGATCAGACTATGAGATAAGTAATGAATTCACTGACATGGACTCGGCGCTCAAAGAGGCTGAGCGTTTAATGGAGGCAGAGGACTTAGATGTGGAGACCGCTGAGTATGTAGACTATGCGAATCTTGCCGAAAAGGTAATGGTAAGGACAACTGTAGATGGCAAACTATATGGTATACCCACAACTGCTAAGGCCAACCCGTTGCCTCTAGCTTCACCTTCCCAAAGGAAAGAACTCCTTTCTATTGAAGGGTTTGATTCGAATAGTCTTTCTTTTCCTGAAGGATATGCATTAGAACAGGAATTGCCCCCAGACCAACCGATCTTCACATTTCAGTGGTATGTTTTACCAGAAAAGTCAGATCGCGTAAAACATAGACGCCGATTCCCCTCTCTCGACGATTTTGAACATAACGAAAAAAACCGCCCGTTACTTGTGGTATATAATGGTATTTGGTACTTGTTAGACGGTAATCATCGGGTAATCGACAATCGTGAAAATAACTATACTCCTTTAACAGTCCTTGTAGTGAAACTTCCCATCGATTTAACTCAGAATCCACCTTCAAAACCCCAAAATACAGATGTAAGAAAATATATCGGAGTTCAGTTGTTCAACCCTACCACATCGGTCTATGCAAAGCGCCGTGTAGAAGTAAGTGATGAAGTCTATAACACGTTAATGGATATTCATGTCTCCAACACTCCTCTCGATCCATTCGGAATGGTATTTGGGGGCATTCAACACAAAGTGGTAAATGAGATAAATAAAGGGTTTCATCACCCTTATAATCTGATCCCAGAAGGATGGGTGTTTAAGGCTCTAACCAATACTGACGACTTCTCAAAAGATGTAGATATATCTATGTATATTGAACGTCAGTCATGGGAAAATAAGAAAATCAATCTTGAGATTCAAAGGGAAAAAACCGAAAAATTTATTGAAGTTATCCTTAATCATCAGGTGGTGATTGGGTCGCTTACTAAGAAAGAAAGAGAAGACATCGATCAGGCTCTCCCCCAAGGGTCCGTTTTTAAGTTTATCGACCCGTCACCAGAGCATCCTACCCCAGCACTTGATTTTGGAAGCATAAAACTTAGTTTCGACTTAAACCAAAAACTTAAAATTCCACACAAAAAACGGATAATATCATCGACTGATATAGCAAAAAAATATTTATTGGAGTTAGCTGATTGTATGGGTTGGAATCCCGACTCTAATAAACCTACTATTCCAAAACCACCACTCGTACGTCATGTCATAAACCAAGACGTAATGAATGATGGTGGAATCGTGGAAGGAAAGGCGCATTCTGAATGTGATGAAGATGGTTGTGGCGAAAAATTTACTGTTGATGATGTTAGAGTGGTGGAGCTTGAAGAGGATGAGCCTGTCCTTACCCAAGAAGCGATGACTGATCCTGATAGTTATATCATTGAAGGGACTGTAGCTCAAATTACAAGCGCTATTAATGTTATTGGCGAGGGCAAAAGTTGGGAGATCGGAGCCAGAGTCACCCCATTATCAGGTTCAGCGTTAGACCCTTATAAATTTGATAAAAGTGGTATTTTAATTCATAAAGACAAGGACGTAGTAGTGGGTAGAGAGTTAGAAAACCATCAAGTGGTCATCAATAAAACCTCCTACAGATCAAAAACTTATTACAAGTGTGAGGGCACTTTGATTCAGATTGCTAGCCTTTTAAATGAGCAAGGTGGTGGAGTAAAAATAGCTGAAGGAGGCAGTATTAAGGAAATCCCATCTGAAACGTAATAGATAGACGAAATAAAAAATAAAAGCCGAGAACGAACGTGATTTTAGGCTTCCTCGGATAATATTGATTATTTATCGTTTAGACACCGCCAATATAATCAATATTTCTAAGAGTCTCGAATCGCGTAACGATGTCCGACTCGTATTCCACATTCAGAGCAGTCTAAGCGTTCAAAAACACGATATAGATTTTTACATGATTTCTTGCCTCTGCTTCACTTGGGTTGGTGAAGAACCCATCCAGTGAAATAGTTGGAAGCTGAAGAATCCCATCACACCTCCGTCTAAATAAATAGGCGTCACAGACAGGTAGCCCTCGATGTGGGTCAAAGTGACATGTAATTTCAGTATAAAAACTTCTCTAAAAAGGCCTTAAAACCTCTTTTGCCAGTGGATGTAATTCTAATGAATGACTTAGTGTCTTTAACTGTGTATAGTCCTAAGTGTTCGTAGGACTTCCAAATAGATTTATGCTCCTTTATATCTAAAAAGGTCCCTTTTCCTAAGAAGTCTTTTTTGTTGCTGCCTTTTGCTATAACATACCCTTTAAATTCTTTGAATTTGTGGATTTTTTTAATCTTTTCTTTTGACATTTTTTTAAGTTTCAATGGTTATTCAAATATACCCAAATTGCACACCTTCTTAGTTATTATTTTTGAATTTTCTGTAAGCAATTACTCCCCCAACAATCGCTACAATAGCTATCCCACCAATAAGAAATGGATTTACCCCAGTTCTAACAGGTTCCCCGTTGTCACCCCACTCATCAGCGAGTTGTTCCAGAGCTAGAACCTCATCAAGTGGTCGAGTGGAGGTTCTTGATCCTGATTTTGTAAAAATATCCCCTCCGTCAGGATCGATCTCAGCCTGAGCCGCGTCTTTTCTTGCCTGAGCAAGTTCTCGTTTCTCAGCCGTGCTCAGCCCTTTATCTTCTTGCCTTAACCCTTTAAGGCACGCGCGGAATGACTTTCCTTTAAGTCCTTTAGCTCGGCAATAAACACGCCTACCTCTTAGTTCTGAGTAAACCTCGTTAACAATTCCGTTTGATGACCCAGCAAACATGACTTCATTCTCCATTTTTGACACATTTTAATTACGTATGTTAAATAAAAATAAATTTCTATCCAAATATTTAAAGTTGCCGCCAATACGTGGAGGCTAGTGAACTATGCAAGCTCTACAAGAGATTGAGGCGTGGAGGAAAAACCCCGAATTAAAATTCAGATAAAATAAACTAAGTTTCCTATTGGTTATTTCACTATAAATCCGTTAGATTTGTCAGGATTGGGATAATTGATAATTTTTCATTATAGGTAAACACATTCAATGAATAATTGGGATTTTGAATTTCAAAGGCGAGACATCGATGGAGATGTCATCTATTTTGCTCGTGGTAAAACAGAGTCTACTTGGAAGTCAATACCTAAAGAAACCTATGATAGGTTCTCAACTGATTCCAACACCGTTCCCCCTGTGGATTTTTATAAGTTTATAGATGCGATCTCCGAAGACAGGATTTTAACCTCTAACCTGACCCCCTATCAGAGAGACAGATTTCAAAATATAAAAGAAACTATTGTTGAATCGGTTGAGTCGGCTGAATATTATGATCCAGAAGCTCATGATGAATCAGACTTTGACACTGAGGAAGAATTTCAAGCCGAAGTTGAAATACAGAGAAATTGGGAGGAGTTAAAGCGAAACGCAAAAAACTCTGAATCGGACACTATCGGCCTTATTTCTGTCTGGAAAAAAGACTATGAGAACCCTGAGCTCGATAACGAGATAGGTGATTTTGACCGAAAAATCGTACAGCCCCTACTCTTACTTTATAATGAAATAAAAGCACTTGATATTCCGGTTGTTATAACTCCTCCTGTTGAGAACCCAAGAGGTGATACCGCCCTTGGAGATCAAATAACACCTATTCCAACTGATTACGACACAGAGGCTAAATTTGTTGAGCGATATAACTTAGACCCTGAAGATCATGGTTATCGCGTGGAGGATGTTTTAATATTCAGCGACTCTGACTATCCGCTTGCTCTTGATTTTGACCGAGACCCCGGCAGGCCTCATAAAAACATAGTAGTGATGTTTAAGGGTGATCGCACCAAGAAAACAAAGAACCCGTTAGAGCAGCTTTACGTTCTCAGAAATGGGATTGTATTTGACGATGGCTCTTTCGAGTTTGATCCTTCCAGAACAAAATCCTATGTCGGTCGCCAAGGGTACAGGGTCAAAAGGGTATTTGATAAGATTAAAGCCACCTTAAAAGAAAAAGGGGTTTATGGCACTCAGAAGCAGGATGCGGAGGATATTACACACATTTTAAAGGTTATCTATTCCCTGCATAAAAAACGCTCCACAAAGGATGCTTCTACTTATTTGAGTTACCATGAAGCTCCGCTCAAGAATTTAGTTAAAAAACACAATCTAAGGCAGGTGAATAGGGCTTTAATCGGTCTTGTTAAAGAAAGAAAAGCTGGGCTTTACGCATTAAGCAATGGTGAGCAGGCATGGATGATATTCGGATATACTGTACCAAAACCGGAGCCGCCTGTAAAAGTGCCGACCAGACAAGACTTGATAACTCCAATTGAAAAAGAGTTAAGAGAAAAATTAATCCCATACAGATAATAGATAGCGATGGAAGTTACGTACGAACAAATCCGCAATACCCCTTTTTTGGTAAACGGCCACAATCCAATTGATCATTTCGGATCAGAAATGATAGAATATTTGAATACTGTCAGTTTAGCGGCTCAAATAAAGGATGGTCATGTTACGAGTAAGCACCAACTACTAACTCATCTAGGAAATCTTCCTTTTGAGAATAAACTCAGGGCGTTTATTTACGACAAGGAAGTGAGTTTTTCCCCGGACCGATTCGCTGAGATAGAAGAAACATCTTTTACTCCTCGTGAGGAATCGGGAGAACGTATTGAACTGGCGACGATATCGGCTATCGAGCTTTCGCATGACTTTGGGTTGATTGTATCAGAGGATGATCGTATTAAGTTAAACCCTTCACAGGTAGCTCTAATCTCTGGGGATTATGGCCTTGGTGAGCGGGTACCAATTCTAAAAGGCACTACTACTGTCGCGTATCTTTATTTTCTTCAAACCGATACCCGCGATTTAGTGATGATCGACGAGGTGTTTGGAACCAATCCAATTATTTGGTTTGAAGACGGAGAAGAGGTTGGAAGAAACAAAGCGAAAGCAGTATTAACAAGGGCCTATGCCAACTATGAACATGGCGGCCCCCTTAATGGCGGCTTTTATTCCTCTGAGGTACAACCAATCACCGAAGAACTTGTGGTAGAGGCTTTTGAAGAGATCGAAAGTGAGTGGGAGTTATTCTCTGTGTCGAACTCAGAAGTTGAGCGAGACCATATATCCGGATTCGCCCCATGGACAGATGGGGGGTGGACCGCCACAGGATATTCCTCAGTCAGCTACCTTGAGAGTACAGGGAAGACGCTCCCGAGCAAGAAACTAACCAAACTCTTGGAGAAATCGGTAAATCATGCATACGAATTAGCTAGAGAGGCGGTTAAAGCGGATCACCCAGAAATCTCAGGGCTAAGTGATGACGATATCAATTACAATCACCTTTACGAGTTGGGGCACGGCGATGTAGCTGAGGAACTAAGTGAAAAGGAATCTGACTACATGGCCGACACCATTATGTTTGAGGTTGGTGCCTATTACTATTCTCCTTCTAATGACAGAAATGATTTTGAGGGTGAACATTCCATGTATGTTTATGGTGTGATCAATATGGAATCCCCTTACCACAGAAGACAAAATCAGTTCGAAGATCACGTAGAAACCAAGTTTACATTCAAAACCAAAGAGGAACTTGAGGAAAAGCTAAAATCATCACTTGATAAAGTTCTTGAGTTTTTAGGTCAAAAAGTATTGTTTGAAAGTGGTGGTTTTATAAATGAAAAAATATCAATCCTTGAACTCGCTGAAAAAACACAGGAACCATCTGAACTCTCAGGCTTAAAAGTAACCACTAGACATAATAACCGTGAGGGATTTATTCAGGACGCCTCAAATTACAAAGAAGTAGGGGGAATCGAAGTATCCAGTAAAAAATCAGGGGGCACCTCTATAAGGTATGACGCTGAGACATTATATACTACCCAAGACGACCTAATAAGGCATCACCTCTCAAATCCAAAAGCCACAACCAGAAGAAAAGCTCGAAAGGGCCCGGAGCAAAAACGTGAACCAAGGCATAAAAAACCTACCAAAGACAGGGTTGATGTACAAATTCTCCCGGAAGGCCATTCTGGGCTACGCACGATCACTTCAGGAGAGCACATCATTGCTCAAGGTGTTACGGATCAACAGATAGAAAAACAACTTCTTACCGCGAGTCAATACAAGGACTTCACAAAAGGGAGGTTTATTTTCGACCTACCAATAAAGCGCCTTGCAAAGATTAAGACAACAATGGCCGAAGGGGGGGAATTAGAGGGGTATAAGATTCATTTCATAGAAGATTCAGAATTACCCGAGGAAGTTGCCGAAATTTGGTTTGATTACCCACCAAACAAGACCTTGAATAAAAAAAATGAGTATGTGTTTGGATGGATGCTGATTGAAGATAGAGGGGGTATTCGATATTTGGTTCATGATCTTGACGCTGATATCAGACCATTCGTAGCTCACATAACGTCATCCGACCCGTGGATTGACCAATCCGTATTCAGACACGGGGGAATAACGACTCTCAAAGAGAGTGCTGGCACAAAAAGGTTCCACACCAGCTATGGAATCGGAAAATCAAAATATGTTGTCAGCTTTCATGATGGAATAAAGAAACATAAAGATGATAGTGATTTTTATGACACCCGTATTTTTAGCAATAAAAAAGACTTAGAAAAATTTGAACGTCAGTTGGTAAACCAGGGTTACATCGGCAGGTATTCACACGGCGGAGTATTTACCGACTTAAATCTAACCCCAATCCCAAGATATACAGGTGAAATAGATGAAGAACGATTTCACACTCCTGTCGATGTAACGGAACTGGAATCGTGGATGGATGAAAATTTCTCAAAGGTTCCCGACGACCCGTATTTTTCAGACGGAATGAAACGTAAATTCCTCAAGGGTCTTTACTATCAGCACAATAAAATGGGGGCTTACGCCTTCGATGATTTTCTTGCTGATGGCGGCGATCTATCTTGGGAGGAGCCGGATATTAATCAAAAAATGGCAATTGCTAAAATGGATACTGCTGATGGAGAAATAGAAGGAACCGTCATTTGGAATCCGATGTGGAATAAATATCAGCAATCTGTTGATGGGGTCATATATAGCGAGAGTGATAGCTTGGAGAAAGGCGTTGAAGAGTTGTCCCGCACTGGTTTTAAAGACATCAAAATAATATCAGAAAAAGATTGGAGGGCAGAAAAAACTAAAGCTATCACGCTTAAATATGCAAAAGAAGATATTGACTTGCTTGAGGATAATGATGTTTCCGCAATTACCGGAACTACAAAAGGTAATTTGTGGGGAGAGCACTCCAAAGGGGTTTTCATTTTCCGAGACCAATTAGGTGAACAATTATTCAAGGGTAACAAACAAGAGGCTATCGAATTTGTTAGAAATTCATATGTGGTCCAATATATGGCAGGCGGTGAAGTGAGCCAACTAGTGATGGTTGACGGAAGAGTGGGTAGAATACGACGAGTCCGTATAAAAGCAGATGGCACAGAACAATATGTTATATCTACCCCGGACGGGGCCAAACGTATTGGCAAGTTTGACGCATCCGAAGTAACCCTAGCTGAAAAAGGAATGCTTTTAGGTGGGGGTGGTAAACTCCCGGTAGGCACAGAGGTGAGGGTTGGTTTCAGAAAAGAAAAGGGACAGATAGCTACACCTTCTGAAGGTACAATGAACCCGTTAAAAGAAGGGGACCTCTACATAGATTATCCTGAGCTGGGATTCAGTGAAGTTATTAATGTAAACCACATTAAGGTTGAACCTTGGGATGAGAATAAACACGGGCATGACACTGAGTTAGACAAGCTCAATTTGGTCTATGAAGTGTGGTCTGATACGATGGATGGAAACGGGGTGTCGGGCACTATTCGAACGCGCCCAGAAAATTACTATGTTGCTGATGTGGATGAGCATGGTCATATCTCATTTTCTGGTATCGAAGCCAATACCCGCGATATAGACCACGGAAAAGTCTTGAGCTTATGGGAAAACAAAGAAATTCCACGCGCTACTGATAAAATGTTTGATGAAGGAGGAATTACTGATGCAATCATTGACAATAAAGAAAAGGTAGATGCCGGGAACCTGGCAAAAACGCAAAGATTTCAAGTTAAATGGAACGATGTCGTTTTCACTGCGCCAACCAAGAAAGAGTTGATAGAAAAAGTAAGAGAAGCTGAAGACCAAGACGACATAACGGCGAGAAATTGGTGGCATACAACACTTTCTTCGAATATGCAGGATGAGTTGCTGCAAAATCACGCTCCATATTATTATAAGACAACATGGAGTGGAAATATCTACAAAAAATGGAATAACACCATTAAAGAGATGTGGAAAAAAGAAGGGTCCCCCACGTATTCTGACTTTTTAGTTGAACAATATGGGGAGGGAGACCTTACTGATAAAGAGTTACGGTCAAAGATAATAGACTTAGAATTAAAAAGATAATTCGAGACCAAAAAATAATACACGATGAATCTAAAGAAGAAGCATATAGTGAACGGATGGGATGTTTTCAGAGAATCCAACCCTAGGGATGTCCTTGGCCCAGACAGTGATAAAACCAAGAAGTGGTTTATAACTAAGGATGGTGATTTTTGCGGCGCCTACTCTGATAAGTCTTTAGCTCTAAAAGAAATTGATAGGCTTGCCGCTATTCCGAAGGCAAACCTTGGTATGTTGTTGGCTGCGCAATCAGCCCATCCTAAGCCTTCCACAGGTCTAGATGAGATCGAAAAAGAGCAACTTCGCTTAGATCACCAAAGAAGAGAAGAGCGCCGCGAGAGACGCCGCGAAGCTTTCCGTAAAGCTGGTACAAACATAAGGGCGGGGAGTGCCAAATTCGGGTCTGCTATGAAGAAATTCTGGGAGGGAGGAAGAAAAGAATCTGGGGGCTTGATTGAAGAATCATTAGATGACAAGGCTTTAGATGTTTTGATGTACATGGGGCAAAACGATTATCAACTTCCCCTCCAAAAAGAGCTTATGGAAGAAATCTCAACCGGAGATTTTGATCCTAATTCGGCAGAGAAAAAGTTTCATATGTTAGTTGAAAAGTCAGATAAGGAATATCGAAAAATATCTGGTTCAACTAAATTGAGCGCTGAGCAGGCTACTCTTCTTTCTAAATTTCTAGTTATAGAATTTATTTCTGAAGCCGAGGCCGGAGAGTTAAATGATTTACTCCCAGAGGGCGCTGACTCCTCCAACATCGCGGGCACAACACGCATCATGCTTTCTGGTGGGTCTTTAAAGGCAATAGATGAGACCGAAAACTTCTATCGTCAAAGGTTTGTCTCCCCTGAAGATGCAGAGACGTGTCGTGTACCGAGCTGGGCGTCGACCGCCGCAGACTCAGTACACAAAGGAACTTTGGTGACGATGTGTAAGAGAGATAAAAAATGGTTTCTGCAATCGGTTCAGGTACCGAAGGATGGCCTTACAAAAGCCGAGGCTCGAAGGATTGCTATTTCTGTTAATAATCTACTTTCAGATAACAAGATGGCTGAGGGGGGATTATTGCCTGTGGAGAGTTATGTAACATTTATAGATTCCCGCGGGGATGTCAGTAGCGGAACCGTTATTAACCATGTCAATGATGAGTATGTTATAAATCAGGGGTTCACTCAAGTATTAGTAGAGCCCGAAGATATAATCGAGGAGACTAACCGTCCTATAATCAGCAGAAGGTTATTTATGGCCGGAGGGGAGATCAAATCCTCAATTTCGATCTTATCTGACATGTCCCAGGGAAAAGCGAAATCAATTGTGTACGCTGGAAATGACATCTTCAGAATCCATCCCTCTAAACATTTCAATTCAGAGCAGCTTGATTTATTGATTTCTCAGTTAGGGGAGAACCCAGATTTTGAACTTAAAGCTAATGGTGATAGTGATCGAAGGTATATTGAGGTGCGCCGTATTAAGCCTTCATTCACCTCAAAAAAATACATGACCAAGTATGGCAATCCATTCACAAGAGGTGATATCGCAGCCCTTAAGAATGCTTCCTTAGTTCGGTTTGAATATTTCGGGGGACAGTCGCCCAAGGCCTTGATTGGATCGGTGATCACTGTTTATGATAAGATGGGGACTGCTCGAACAAGGATATACCCCGGATCAGAGCTTGCGCGTATGAACCATTCTTCTATCAATACTCTTTCGGTGGTGATTAAAAGAGATAGAGGTGCCGACTCCTCAAAAGCCCTTTCTTCTTTAGTCAGACAACTAGAAGAGGGTGATAGAGTAGGTCTTAGGTGGATTAGCGACTCAATTCTTGAGGCTGTGATTATGCGCAAAGGACATCCGGTATCCAGCTTTTTATTGGACTCTAAAGACTCGTTAACAGCGCCATATTCTGAACTCTTAAATCCACCCGAGGATTGGAGTCTGCCGTTGCAATACAATTATCCACCAGAGGTGACTCAGGAATATATTTCTCAGACAGGTGTCCTTCCAAAAGATTTGGCCGGAGCTATGGCAGATCATATCTCAGGGGTGTATGTAGATGCGGGAGATTTTGCTTATCAGAGATTCCGCAATTCTGACCTTGCTCCTATAGGGTCTTACATGGTTATCCCTGACATAGCTAGAGCAACCCTTTTAAATATTGAGCTGGATAGAATTTTAGGTCTATATGATCACGAGTCTTTAATAACCGCCGCCAATCTAGATGATGTATATAAACACTTGATGTGGCACACCAGTGATTTGGAGAGTGAACTCACTAAGCTTATAGATTTAGAATCTGAAGGCACAAGTGAATTCACGAGTGAACAAGGGCCGCGTAAAGAATCTATTGAAGCAGACATACAGGATAATAAAGAGAAGATGCGGGGTTTGCTTATTGAAGCTATAAGTATGCTTAAAGATTCATGGGCTCCACAGGTTCAAAACCAACTTGATGACCCATTTACTTATTTCACTATGGATTTTGATGGTCGCCCTGAAGACTGGTTGACTGACACAGGTCTGGTTGACATCGATTATGATCGTTTAGGGGAAGACAATCTATCAGACTACACTGTAATTAATGGTGATGATGGCATGCTGTATGTGTTTGATAATTATGGGTGCGGAACTAAGATTAATCCTGATCCTAAATCTGATTCAGCATTGATCTCTGCTGATGGCGCTAAACCAATGACAATCTCTGCAATACTCATGAAGCATTCTGATCCAGACCAAGGGATTATACTCGAAGAAGACCTTATGACATTGCGTGGATTAAAAGAGGGTGAGTCGACTATGATTGGCGTGGTGGAAGTCAAAAGAGTCTCCCCCGAGGAGGCAGCCAACTTCTCCTCAGGCGGAAAGCTTTCCCCGGAAGAAAAGAAGATGGTTCGCAATGCTACATGGACCAATTCCGACCAGACAGTTGTATTTGAAATTATCGACACACGCTTCCCTTCTGACAAACGTGAGGCCGCAAAAAAATACTATGGCACTTTATTTAGAAAAGGGGGCGTTGTGCAGTCGGAAGTTGTCGACAGGGTGAAGATGGCTAAGAAGTCTATCCGAAAAGATGTAAAATCAGGAATAGTGCCAAGAACTATCGAATCATTCTCTGATCTACACGAATATGTGGATGCTAATAAATATGGAGGTTTTCTTGAGCAAGATTATGAGATGACCGAAAACTTTGAACTAGAAAACCGAGTCCAAGAACAGGTGAATGATTGGATAGTCAAGGGTGGGTTGAAGAAAAAGTCTGTTAAGAAAACTAGCAGTAAGAAAAAAGACGATTTCACCGGAGATTATTTTAGTGCTAAGGAGTTCATTGAAAGCAATGGATTATGGGATCATTATTCTAAGTCTTATAAAAAACCTTTTGAGAATAACAAGTCTGATGATATAACTATAATAAAAAATGTGATTAAGAGTGCGGGAGGGGGTTATAGAACTGGCTTTAAAAATGATGGTATTCGTGTAAGTAAAGTAAACAGGAAAAAATGAATTTAGCACAGAAAGAGGTCGGCAAAATATCTACAGCACTCGGGGTGGCCGGAGTTATTGGGCTGGTGATGTTTGGGTATTACTCCACGGGTATTTACCTAAATCTAAAGCGAATCAAACGAGAGAACATGGAGATTGATCGCCTTAAATCCGAAAAAGATTCTAAGCTTAAAAACCACACAAAAGAATAAATAAATGAGTATCTCACAAGTACAACATCGAAACCTATATGGCATATTTGTCTTCCTTATCGCAGCGAGCACCGTCGCTACTATTTGGAATATTCGCCAAGAGAATATCCGCCGCAAAACCGAGTTAGCAGACCGTGCAGAAGAGCGTGAATTCCGCCGTATAATGATGGATAAACACAGGCGTGAAAACCCTATTATTTAACCCCTTGTAAGGGGCTAATGTTGATGGCGGGAAATTTTTAACATCCACCCTTGGTTGTTAACAAAAATCCACAAACAGGGATTAAAATCCACTAAAAAGTGTTTACATTCGTGAACTAAGGAAATCAAAACTTAGTTTACGCGAACCAATAAATCCCATTTATGCCAAAGACAGAAATTGAACTCGACCATGTAAAACTACTTGAAGAGCATGGTCTTGAAGTAAAAGACCTACCCGTTAAAATCCGCAATAAAATAAAGGGTTTCGACCTCACTCTTAAGCGGTATATTAAGATGGACAAGGAAACCGAGGCTGTCGAGAGAGAGAAAGGATTCGTAGAGTCCCAAAGGAAGTCAGAGCAAATCGCCGCCATGATCCAAAAGTTCATTGATGCTCAAAACGCGCCAACTCCCGAGCCAGCTCCTGAGCCAACCCCAGAACCTGAACCAGAACCAACCCCAGAACCTGAGCCAACCCCTGAACCAGAACCAGAACCAACCCCAGAACCTGAGCCAACCCCTGAACCAGAACCAGAACCTGAACCAGAACCTGAACCCGAACCAACTCCCGACCCCCCCCCATCAAAATCAAAAGAAGAGCAAGTCAGGGCTGCTATGGCGGCCAATCGAATCCATAGAGATGAACTAAAAAAGATTCTTGGTCATCCACCAACACACCCCGAACAAGTTGTAGGAGATATAACACTTCGGTATGTGTTTATGTCACCCAATTACATGATAGTTGGAGGATAGCCACGGTGATTTATTTAAAAAAAAGAGACGCCCTGTAGTGGGTGTCTCTTTTTAGGCGCCCACTCACCTAGAGTGTGTCCAGCTCAACCCCAGACTTGAGCCAAGTATATCTTAGAGTTAATCATAATGGAAGAAGATCAGAAGATTGTTCGATTGTTTCGAGAACTACAACTAGGAATATCTAAACATGGTATTGATGTAGTGACTGAGAGAATGTGTGAGAAGTTAAAACAGCTAGATATCGAGAGGGGCGATGACCCTCAGAAACTTGTTTTTGATTACATCCTGCATATTACAGCACTTCAATATAAGATAACTAAAGAAGATATAATCTATAGCACTGAAAGAGGTGCTGTAGTTCAGGCTAGAAAGATGTGTTTTGTGTTAATTATGCACCACATTGGTTTGAGTCAGTATAGGGTAGCAAAATTCTTCAATAGAGAGAGGCAGGTTGTTAATAGAGCCCTTAAAGAGTTTGATGTTCTAGGTGATCAACCTGAAGAAACTCAGTTTATTGTAAACTTTAAGATTCTTGATCCTCAAGTTTTAGTCTTCAAATCTAAATACGCATAGCCATGAGTTTAGTTTCACTGAAAGGATGTCAGAAGCGCTGTGATGAATTAAAAATCCCGTATGAAGATGGGGATAATACCACTAAACTCCGAGCTAAAATCTATTCCAAAGAGAAAAAGATTAGACTTGCCTCTGAACAGGAAAAAGGCTCATCTAAGACGGCCAATTCAAAAAAACAAGATCAGTCAAAGGCATCTCCCGCCTCCACCAAAAAGAGTGCTGAGCCTAAGAAGAGTTCTGAACCTATTAAAAACGTTGAGTCTAAAAAGGTGACAGCTAAGGACGTTCAAAAAACATCCCCACCTCCAAAACATGAGGCTGAGTCTCCAACAGAACCAGAAAAACCCGCGTCGGTTGATCCACCAGAGGTGGATTCTCAAGATGAATTGAAGACCCACATTCCAGTTCCTGAAGATAATATAAAAGACATGGCAGATAGCACGGAAAAAACCATACCAGTAGAACCAGTCCCCATAGATAATGATTATGATCCCTTCTCTGATCCCGTTGTAGAAAGAGCTTATACTTCTGGTAATAATACCTCAGCGTCTTCGTCGGACGCTTCTCCCTCTCCTACAGACCCTGACTTAGGTGTGGGTGATGCCAATGCGTCGGCGGGCGTACCTCCTGATGCAGAGGCCATCCCCCCTCCACAGGATATACCACCCCCTGAAGACATTCCAGAGCCGAGTTATACTGAACATCCTCATGACATCCCAGATTCTGACCCCATGGATTCACCATCGGATGAACATGGAGACCCAGTAACTAAAAAAGAGGAGGATGACGAGGGTGCCAGTTCAATGAGTGACATGTCGCCAACTCAAAAAAGAAAAGCTGCTGAAAAGACTGCTGATGCAATTATGCTTCACTATTGCAATTATGCACCTGCGCCTTTTAAGAAGTGGGCATCGTTTTCTGAACGTAAGATTAGGCAACTACAATTTACTGGAAAGATCGATTTAACTCAAGTTATTGCTGGGGCTAACGGGGAAAAGATAACGATCGGCGAGCATATAGAAGGCACCAATAAACAGGTTGAAGAAATATTCACCGTTAGTGAAGAGACTAAAGATGACATTAGAGAACCTCTTATCGAGGTATTGCTTGAAAACGAGGTGATGCTAACTCCTAGCCAACGCCTTATGATGGCTATTACTGGACATATACTTGAGATGACCGCCTCGGCATATATGCTCTCTCAGCAAAACAAGACGATTCTTGAGATGTTTATACAATCAAAAGCTGACGATGATCGCAGGAATGCTGCCCCTGCAAAAGAGGAAACTCAGGAATATAATCAAGCCCCCCTAGAGGAGTCCGTACCTGTTCATGTAGAAGCACCGTCAGCGGCAGCTCAAGAAATGGCTGATAAATTGGAAAGGGAATTAGAGAGTGAGATTACAGACGACGATGTAGCAAACGCTTTAGATGATGACACTGATGAAAACTAACTCTTTTGAACGCACCATCTACACAATATAGAAAACCTGCTCAACCAAAAGAGAACGAACGTGAACCCTTGTTGGGGGTTGCTGTTGGTAAAAAGGGAATCGGAAAGACCTATGAAACATTAAAAATGATTGATAGGTACATTAAACCAAATGCCCGAACAGGTGCCAAAGCACGTCGAGTGTTGATATTCGATGTTAATGGTGAATTTACTCAATTTCCGACAATAGCCCTTAAGGATATCCGTAAATGGTGTCGTGGGGGCAGAATAGAGGTAAGACGAGTGAATATATTTAAAACAGAGCAAGATGAAGAACTCGGAATTTTTAAGAATCCAAAGGGTAAAATGACTCTTGATGAGATGGCCTCTGCCTTGCATTTTATGCTGGACTGTTTTCATGATGGGATGTTATTGATAGAGGATATCAATAAGTATGTGTCAGATAGTCTACCAAACGATCTGATAGGCGCCATATGTACCCAAAGACATATTGGGGTAGATGTGGTAATGCATTTTCAGTCTATAGGAAAATTTGGTCATCCTAAAATTCTTGCAAACGCGAGTTGGTTAAGGTTTCACAAGGTGTCAGATACGGTGATTCGTCATGCGAACAAGTTCAATGAATATACTGAGCCATTACAGATTCTTGAGAGTTTAGTAAATGCTAAATTTGCAGTTGGTAAAAATATAGCTGAAAAAAGTTTTCATGCCTACTATGATCTTGATGATTATAAGATTAAAGGCCGTTTCACCAAGAGGCAATTCATGCATGCCATCGAAAAATACCTAGAGAAAAATTATAACAGAGTAGTGAAGCCCCGCTTGAAAGAGGTTAATTTAACTACTGGTGAAGCAAAACATACTAACCAAGGGGAATTAATAAATAACTTGATCAGTCAGTTCATAGTCCAGTATTACGGAAACCCAAAATAACACAGATGCCACATAAAATTCTTTTCAAATTCGCTACACGAGAAAGACCTAAAAAGTTTTTTGAGGGGCTTAATAATATCCTAACTTATCTTGGCAATAAGATAGATTACCAGATTCTGATCACCGCAGACAAGAACGACCCGAGTATGTACAACAAGGATGTCCTTCTTCGGCTAAAACCGTATTTGAAAAACCATAATGTGAAAATATTGTTTGGTGACGGAAATGGCGGGATAGAGGCCGTAAACCGAGATATAAACACCGCAGACCCTTGGGATATACTTGTTCATTTTTCGGATGACATGGAGTATCTATCTGTAGGATTTGATAATGTGATCCGTGAAAAATTTGATATTAGCTTTTCAAATCTAGATGGCAATGTATTCTTCAACGATGGGTTCTCTGGTGACAAGGTGAGTACGATGCCTATTATTGGACGTGAATATTACCGAAGATTTGGCTATGCCCTTGCTCCTGTTTATGATTTTTTGTTTGCCCATCAGGAATATACAGAGGTTGCTATTATGCTACAGAGGATAAAATATTTTGACCTGAGTCTATATCGCCACAACCATCCCACCAACGTTGGTGGAGAAGTAGACACGTTATTGCTTCATATTAAAGAATTTTGGACTAAGGATCAAGAGAAATACCTCAATAGAAAAGCAAATAATTTTGGGATAAAACAATAGTAAGATGAATTTAGATACACAAGATTTTGTGATTCAATTTATTTGTAAGAATGATACTAATTCTAAACAGATTGTACATCTCTTTTCAGAAGATCAAGACATCCCAGAAGGTGTGACAATCGAAGGTACAGGTAATCCATATGAGTACTATTTAAGAAATTGCAAAATAAGACCTTATTTTTCGTATTTTCTTCGTCTTCAAACCACTGACATAACTCAATTATACAATAACATCATCCACCGAAAGCCCTCAGAAAACGATGGGACAAGTGTGTATGAAATTTGTCCCATAGCGTATGCTTCCGAGCATACATTTTGTGAAAACATTATTGACATCATTGACGACGAACTTCATTTCGATTTAAATGGAGACCAATCCTTGGAACTTCTGTTAAACCCTAAAATCACAATGACTCTCTCTTTGTTTATTGATAGATATGGAAATACCAAAAGAGAATCCTATAAACCTATCAAAAAGCTCTATTACCCCTTTAGAATTAACAACGCCTCAGAGGAATCGATAAAGGTGTGCTTACCCACAACAAATGATCTCAACAAGAATGTTACAATAGAGTTATACCGCTCAATACACCCAAGCATGAACCCATCTTCTTTGTTTTCTAAAAAAGAATCCGTAGGAAAGGTGTCGGTAGTGAGTAAAAACCAAAACCAGTTGACTTACCCCATTAGGGATATGAAAGAGGATGTGGTGGTGGATTTCTTAACAAATGAGATTAACCGAGACATGAATCATCGATACATTCGTAACGTATCTTCGGCGTGTCATTCGTTGAGTCTTCAATCGTCTATGATCGTGGAGGTAGAACCCCAGACTGAGGTGTTATACATCATTCAAACTGAGTTAAACTAAGTTTATGAACCAAACTAAGATTGAAGAAAGGATGATTGATTTAGTGAACGAAAGGTTTGACACTGAGTGCTCACTTGATACATTGTTTGTTGATTTAGATGCAGACAGTCTGGATATGGTTTCATTCTCCATGGAAGTGGAAAGAGAATTCGAGATAATAATAAAGGATGATGAGTTGGTATTGCTCCGATCAGTTGAAGAGGCTGTGAAATTAACCTTAGATAAAAATCCTATATAAAATGGTAAAACCTACCTATATTGAAATTACACCAAATCCTAAGAACCCTTGTAAAGTTACCGTTGATTACTATGATGCGTCAACATCTTCTGGCAAACGCCATGTTTTAAAACAGATAAAAGCGGAGTGTTCTCAACCAGAACCTTTAGAGGGTTTCCGATATAAAAGGGTAGACAAAAAATTTGAAAGCAAAAAACATCCCAGTGGTACACGCGCTCATCATATGCTTTATGCAGTATTCTACGATAATAAAGAGCATTTTCATACCGATTTATTAGTCACGGATTACGCCTTGGTTGACCCCGCAAATCCTCTGCTTAAGACTGCTAAGACGGGATTATTAGCCATCATAGGACGATGCATAGATGACGTTGGTAAAGTAAACCAATCGGAGGATGATAAGTTTGATTTTATTGAAGGGTTAATCTTGTTTGAGAAACTGCGCCCTGCGATCATCTCTGTCATAGATTTATATATCAAGCGTCATCCTGCCCGTAAATTTGTGAGGGTGTATGAGGCGCCTTATGATGAGCAGATAATCAAATCTTCATATAATTATGGCCTTAATCTAACGAATTATCTACGTGCGCCTGTTACACCCCACCGTGGTCAGTTTACCTCTCCCCAAATTCTTCCTAAATATAGGGTAACCATTACTAATCCTACTCGAAAAACCAAGCGTGCGGTAATATTTGGTTTTAATCAGTTCTTCACTAAGGCACATAAAAATTTTGGGTCAGACAGAAGGGTTTCTGTAGAGTGTTCATATTCTAATGTAGAATACTTTGAGTTATTAGCCCAATCAGCCTTTAACCCCTTCAAAATATCTAAAATAAGAGTGAGTTCGAGTAACAATACACAGGTCAAGAATCCCATTCAGTATATTTCTAAAGATGCAGATGGTTCTTTTTCTTATCAACCAATAAATCCAAAGCATTATTTTAGTGAAGAACAACACCAGAAGGGGGTTATTGATATCCCTATTAGAATAGAGATTGACAGCAATCGACGTCTTGAAGTTGACATCCTCCCTAAATCTAAGGTTGTTTTCACCTTTTTCGTTAAGAAAGAACCAATACCGATTAAATCGGTTGTAGGGACGCCATCTCTAGAGCCTATAACAGAGCGCAATATTGATACGGATATGACTGGTGATTATCAGACCCCTGAAGACGACCCAACAAACCCTGCTTAAAGGAATGTCTGAAATAATTCAATATGGAGTACCAAGAAGCGGCAGCACATTGATCTACAACATGTTACGTTTGATGTACCCGTACCACAAGGTTATAAAGACACATGAGTTTAAGCAAGAGTACGCTGGCAAACCATTTGTAAACACATTCAGAGATTTCAAACAGACCTTAGTGAGCCATAAGCGGCTAACGGTTTTAAAAAAGGGAAAACAGTTCCGTGGCTATCTTCATATGAATACGATCAATTCATTTATTGATTACTATGAAAAGCATTTGAAGTATTCATATCAATTCAATAAGAATGAGCACGGCCTTTGGTTGGATTATCGGCAGTTTTCAGAATCCCCAGTCTCGGTAGTTGAGACCATTGAAGAATATTTAGGTAATTCCCGAGTCAATATAGATGAAGTTATCGAGTTATGTTCCAAGGATAATGTGAGAGCTATTTCTGAAAAGTTGGAAGATGATCAGGATGAAAAAACAAAAATTCAACCCTATCACATCAGTCCAGACTCGGTACATTGGCAGAGGTATTTAAAGCCAGAAACGCAAGGGCTTTATGAGCAGCGCATGAACATATTCAATGCTGACTTACAGCGCATAATTAGGGGGGGATTATAAAATGGAATCCAAAAACCAAAACCTCCTTATAAAGTATGCTTGTCGATCTAGACCAGAAAGCCTCTTTAAGATAATCACCTCGGTTTTTAATCATGCTAAGGATCACGAGCACATCCGTCTGTTAATTTCTATTGATAAGGACGACACCATGATCTATAATAAGGTTACGCTCCTACGCCTTAAGTATCTCTTGAAAAGATTTCCGATTTCTCTATATTTTGGGGATCACACTGATAAAGTGGACTCTATCAATAGGGATATCGACAGGGTAAAAGATTGGGACTTGTTATTGCATATTACTGATTTTACCCCGATCACTCGTGATAGATTCGACACGATAATTAAGCGAAGTTGTTCAAAGAGACGAGTCACCCTTTTACCATCTGCTAATCACATCAATAATAAACACCATTATATCCCTGTAGTGGGGCGTCATTTTTACGATCATTATACATATGTTTATAACCCTTTGTTAAATGCTAACTTTTGTTTAGATGAATTAAGTTTGCGTGCATCTAAAGATGATGCCCTCAAGGTGATCGACCACCCTCCTGTACACCTGTATCTCCATCCAAGATTTGGATATGGGGCCCCCGACGATTTATTGATTTCTAACTCATGGTCTTGGCGTGAGGACTTACACATTATTGAGAATTCTAGACAGTGAAAGCCAATCTCTATATAAACTACTATGTTGATAAGAACCCTTCTCGACATCAGGAGAATAACATTTGCGTGGCTCGTAATATCCTAAATGACGAAATCGATCGAATATTTATTCTTATCGCTCCTGCACTTGTTAAAGACTTTGAAATATTATATACGAATCCCAGCGTTTTAAGTAGAAAGCCAAAGATCAAACTAATCCATTTCGCTCACCAACCCACCTTTAATGATTATTTTGAGATCACCAGAAACCATAGATTCTTTAATAAGAAGGATGGTTGTGACCAACTAAGTATTATTGCCAATACTGATATTTACATTAAAATTGAATCGCTCAAGACCCTCAAGGGGTGGCATTGGAACCAGCGGTATTGTCTAGCTCTCTGTAGGTGGGACGTTAAGAATGTTGTCCAGAAGACATTTAAGTTTTTTAATCGACCAGACAGTCAGGACTGCTGGATTATAAAAGGCGTATTCCCTCATATTAAAGAAGCGGATTTCACCCTTGGAAAAGCTGGCTGCGATAATAAAATTGCTCATTTACTCTCATCATATTTTAAAGTTATTAATCCCAGTAGGGATGTGGTAGTTTATCATTTACATTTGTCGGGGGTTCGTAATTACATCCATGGCAAAACTATAGATAGGATCAAGCCACCTTATTTACAAATACAACCAACATCTCTCAATGAAGCCTAAACCAAAATTATTACACTTTGCACTTGGCAATCATAACGTTGGTCTTTGGCGATCGTTTGAAAAAGAGTTTGAGACTTGTCACTACAATTGGCTTCCTTATCAAAATGATCCTCAGAAAATTAATTCAGACATTTTAAAAATTCACAGTCAATTCAAGCCTGATGTGGTTTTTATGCAGATACAAGCCCCTGAGATTCTCACTCTGGCAACTGCAAGACAAATGACCAAAACAAGCATTACCTTGAACTGGACAGGAGATGTTCGGTATCCACTTCCTGAATGGTATAAGGAGTTGGGAAAAGTAATTACCCTATCTCTTTTTAGTAATATGTTCGATGTGGAGCAAATGAAAAAGGCCAATATTCCCGCTGATTTTTTACAGGTGGGGTTTGACCCAAATATATTTACGCCAACTGGTCGAAGAGTCCCAACTCCATCTGTTGTTTTCATGGGCTCAAATTATTTAGGCGCCAACCAGTCTTTCCCGCTCTCTAATCTCCGATATGAAATGGTGATAAGATTAAAACAGGCGTTTGCTAACAATTTCACGGCTTTCGGTAGTAATTGGAATAAGGTTGATCCTACGAGCAGGTTTCTGAATTTGCAAGAAGAGGCCACCGCTTATAGAAGTTCAGATATTGCGATCAATCTCTCTCATTTTGATTACGGCAGATATTCTAGTGATAGGATGTTCAGGTTAATGGGTGCAGGGGGATTTTGCTTAACGCATAAATTCAAGAATGTCGACATAGATTTTGACGTGGATCATCATATTAGCACATGGTCGACGATTGAGGAACTTACTGATAAAATAAAATACTTTCAAAGCAACCCGTATGCACGTGAGCAAATTAGAATGAATGGGTGTAAATTTGTCCGTGAGTACTGCACATGGGATTGCCGAATGAAGGAGTTAAAAACATTAATCGATTTATGAATATCTATAAACATATATACGCATATTTACAACAGATTGACGATCCAATAGTCTTTGAACTAGGCATGCATTGGGCTGAAGATACGATCAGAATTATCAATTCATGTAAATCTTCACCTGCATATTATGGGTTTGAACCAGACAGTCGTAACATCAAGAAAATAAACGAGCAAGTTCAAAGATATAATTTGGATGTAAATATCATACATGGCGCGATCAGCAATCAGATAGGAGAAACGACCCTATACTTGTCGGATGGAATTCATGAACGTAGTGGGAATCAGATGACGGGCGCTAATTCTATTAGAAAGCCAAAAGAAGTTGTAGACCGTTTTAAATGGATTGATTTTAAAGGGGAAGAGACTGTTAAGACTTACACTATTGACCAGTTCTGCAAGGACAACGGAGTAGATCATATAGACTTTATTTGGTCCGATATTCAGGGGTGTGAATACGACATGATTGAAGGTGCTCTAAAAATGTTGCCCACGATCGGCATGATGTTGTTGGAATATTCAGATATTGAACTTTATGCTGGGCAGAAGGGGTTGTCGGATATTTTGAAATTACTTGGGAGCGACTGGGAAGTAGTCGTTAAGACGAACGCCGATATTTTGGTTAAAAAAATAAGATAGAATGGATAATTCATGGATCAGACAATTACCTAATATTCCTCTAAAGAAGGTGTATTCTCAATTTGGGGAGGAACCACTGTACGATTACATATTCAAGAACATTGGAGTCACTAATCGGTTTTTAGTTGATTTTGGAGCTGGTGGATTGGGAGCATCAATGTCAAATAGTAAGTATTTATTGGAAAGAGGTTGGACTGGATTGAGAATGGATGGCGCCCCCGATCCTGAGTCCGACATTAAACAGGAGTTTATCACCTCTGAGAATATCTGCGCATTATTTGAGAAATACGACGTTCCAAAGGTTTTCGATTTTTTATCGATAGACATCGATGGTAATGATGTTCATGTACTGGAAGGTATTTTACTTGGTGGCTACCGTCCAAGATTAATCGTCAACGAGTTTAATGGATGCATTCCAGTGGGGGTGAACAAAGTAATGAAGTATGATGCTAAAAAAGTTTGGGAAGAAAATGATTATTACGGTGGCAGCTTTGAGGCGTTCAAGCTTTTAGGCCACCACCATGGATATTCTTTGATTCATGAGGTTGCCACCACTAATATGTATTTTTTGAGTGATGAACTAGTTGGGGGTTCTAAAGATTTTGGAGTAAAGTACACCCCGATGCAGTATCACGCACATTCACCAAATAGAGCATGGGAAGAATACGTCCCGAGAGAGAAACTAAACTTAGTTTAAGAAGAGAGATTATGGCGTTAGTGAATCATAAAAAGAAGTTTATATTCTTCCACCTGTATAAATGTGGCGGCAAGAGTCTTAGAAAGGTCCTGAATGAAGAAATAAATGGCAGTGAGGAGTTACAAGGCGTACATTCTCTGCCACGAGATATGCGCTTCCATTTTGAAAAGAACCTTTCATTGAAGAAATACGACTCATATTACAAGTTTACAATCATAAGAAACCCATTTGATTTTTTAGTATCGACTTACTTCTACGCTAAAAAGCATAAGAATCATTTCATGCACATAGAAATTGAGCGTAGAAATATGACCATGGAGGAGTTCATTCCTTACTACATGAACTTACGGATTCAACATTTTAAGGTCGCTCCTATTGGCCGTCCCTTTGGAAGCAATAAGGTTGTAACCCTTATGGACTGGATCACAGACACCAACGGTGATGAGATAGTTGATTTTATTGGTAAACTTGAGGACATCGATAAGGATCAGAAAATTATATTCGAGAAGCTCGGCCTTCCCTCGCAGGTAATCCCTGTGTTGGACAAGAGTCAAATCAGAGAGAACGACTACAGACAGTATTACACCGATAAATCTCGCGAAATGGTAGAGAAGTATTTCGCCAAAGACTTGAAACGATTTAATTATGAATTTTAAACAACTGACTAAATTCAATCACCAATGATAGAAGAACCAGTATTAATGCAAAACCAACAGGGTGCTCTGAATCAAGACACCTTCGCTCAAAAGGAATTCATCCGCCTAAAAGATGCCTTTAATCTCAAAAACTGCATCGAGACGGGTACCTGTCTCGGCTACACTACTGCCTTTTTAGCTGAGCACTATGAGAACGTCCATACGATTGAGATCAATTCCAGCTATTTACATGTTGCGGATATTAATAGAATTGGTGCTCTTGAAAATGTCACCACCCATCTTGGGGATAGCCCAGTTGAACTATCTAAAATATTTGCAGCCAACGCGGTAGGTGACACCACTTTTATTTTCCTTGACGCTCACTGGGGCGCACATTGCCCTTTAAAACAAGAGCTTAAAGCCATCAAAGTGGCGAGGATTAAACCTGTGATAGCGATACATGACTTTCAAGTCCCCAACCATCCAGAGCTGGGGTATGACATGATCGGAGATCAGCCATTTAATTTCCAATGGCTTAAACCTGAGTTTGACGCAATTTATGGAGCCGAAGGCTATCACCATCATTACAACAGTGAAGCTGTTGGCGCAAAAAGAGGAATTATTTACATCACGCCTACAACAAAAAAATAATGAATGAATTAAATTCTCTCGATAAAAATCATGAACATCGGGCAATGGGTGATAAAATTGAACTAACTATTACTAATAGTAGTTCAAAAACAAAGATGGCTGCTTTATTTTTTCCTGACAGGCATTTACATGAGCCAAATTTCGGCTCAGATGAAGGTATCGAGATAGCGTCCCAACGTCCCAACGTTCGCTATCAGCAAATACTTAACTGGTTATCGCGTAATAAATTCGAGACTGTTTTATTGGAGTTACAATGTATTAATCCCTCTCAGCTTTCTGAGATAATACAAGTCGGGCTGAAATACCCTAGTGGACTGGGTTATCAAATACCAATAATTACCCAGAGTTTCCTAAAGAAAGATTCCGAACCTCAAACCAAGTTACGCATACCTTATCAATTAATATTAGACCCATATACAGGTATTGCCATCCCAATACTACCTGAGACTACCCTAATTTTTAGAGTCTTCCATAAGGATTACGAATCATTACCAACAGACGAATCATGAAACCACACTACAAAAAAACTAAGTTACCCGACACTGCCGCGAGTGATAAAAAACTTTTTACACTCGGTATTAAGGACATTCTCGCCAAGTACAAGAAACATATTCTTGGCATTGAAATAGGGGTTTTAAATGGCGAAACTTCAAAATATCTTCTTGGAATTTCTAAGCGTATTCGCCTTGTAGGGATTGATCCTTTGAACCCAGACAGTGTTGATGTAAGTTTGATTGGAACTCAGGCTAAGATAGATAAGAATGTGAAGCCCCACCTTAGTAGGTTCACTTTCCTAAACGATTATAGTGGCAATGTAGTTGGTTCACTTGAAGACAATGCTTACCATTTTATATTTATAGATGGGGCACATCATTATTCAGACGTTAAAAGTGATTTTGAGTTATATTTCCCTAAGATTAAAAAATCAGGCTTGATTTATCTACAGGCAGATCATGTGAAGAGCAAAACGCCCACCCTCAGAAATGGTAGTGGAGTCTTGGCTGAGGAGTTAATCAAAAATGATAAAAGGGTGAAATTAATCGGCACAACCTCGAATATGGTTTGCTTTCAAAAACTGTGATATGTATTCTGAAATTATATACCCAACCTTACTCATATGGGCATTAGTGGTGTCAATAGACGTTATTTTTTATTTACGCACTCCGCATTCTATAAAAAAGACAATGCACCCTATTTCACGCTACCTCCTTCCTATTAGCGGTATAATCCTTTATATTAAATGGCGAAAAAAACGCAAAAAACGCAGTTCAAAATTTAAAGATGGAATGGTATTATAACTTATCGCACCTATCCCTAAGATTATTTTTAATAATCTTTAAACCCCACTAAATAAAAGGAATGGCAGTAAATCTACTTAACATACAAAAGAAATATAATACACAGGCTAAATGCTTGAATTTACTGGTAAAAATACGTTGGGGCAAAACTGTAAAGTGTCCTAAATGCGATTCTGACAAGGTAAGAGTTCTGGATAAGCAGCAAAAACGGTACTTCTGCAAAACTTGTAAAGTGCAGTTTAGTGTGTTCACAGATACGATTTTTGAAGGAACTCGGCTTGAATTACCTAAATGGTTCACAACGATTGTACTCGTTTTAAACGCTAAATCAGGTATGGCAGCGAAGGAAATTGAGCGAAACATGGGATTTACGTACAAAACTGCCTACTATACAGCCATGCGCATACGTGTTGGGATGATAGAGCCAGAATCAAAACTCAATGGAATTATTGAAATGGATGAATCTTATTTTGGGGGTAAGGCTAGAAAACGATCTAAACTTACTGCTCCAAACGACCCTGACATATCTTCGGTAACTCTAAAGCGTGGGCGTGGTACAAATAAGGTATCAGTAGTAGGAATGGTGCAGCGAAAAGGAAAAGTTAAAACTAAGCTAATTGAGAAGTTGACCAAGCGTAATTTATTGGCAATGCTTAAACAAAATGCGCGTAGTGAGAACTCGATACTTGTAACCGATGGTTTTAGATCATATAAAGAACTAGAAAAATACATTGACAGGCTTGAAATAACCCACAGCAAAGAGTTTAGCAGAGGCATTGTCCATGTTAACACTATTGAGGGATTTTGGTCTTATGTAAAGAATGGGATCAGAGGAAGTTACAAATCAATTAGTAAGAAATACCTACCCTTCTATCTAGCTGAATACGAATGGAAATTTAATCATAGATATTACAGGGGTGACGAATTTGAGGCGTATTTAAAGAACGCATTATCACACGACAAAGATTTAGAATACTGGAAAGCGGAAAGTCTGCAACAGGTTAAAAAAGTGGCTTATGAGCCACGTAAAAAGTAAAATATGGAACAAGAATTAATTAAGGACTTCGAGCCTGTTTGCGAATTGTTAGAAAAAATTACAAAGAAATATTCACCAAATATTATTAGTGCCGAATTTGGTAAACGCATCTCTATGGATAAACAAGGAACGACAACTGGTACATATCACCTGTATCTACGAGTATTTGATGGTGGTACAGAGGTGGCGGTGGTCAGTTTGTGTGTTGGAGAAGTTATTACGTTATCCTAAAATAATAATCAAAATAATCATGATTGCACTCACTCCCCGTCCGACCTTTCTCATCAACGAAAGAGGTGTCAAACCAAAAATTAATGGTGTAAACCCCATTATTATCTTCTACAGGTTTGATGTTTCTAATTTTTAGTCTTTGAGAATTAAAGCTATGCTCAACATCAGCATTAAGGCAGTTCTGGTATTTAGATTCAAATAGATTATGCGCAACTTCTCTAGTCATATATTCAATTGTAAGAATACAAAGATAGGGAAAAGACACGAAATAAATAATCATAGGGATATGTGCGTAACTTATTAATTAATTCGATAACCGATATAAAATAACAATATGAAGTCAGTAACCAACAAGAAAAAAACCGCCCACATCAATAATCTACAGCAAATTGTGTCTAACCTAACTGTCCGACCAGAACTGCTTCATAAAAAAGCACATGGAGCTGATCTACTCAGAGCAGACAGTGAATTGATCTCGGCAATTAGTCACCGCCAAGACGTTTTAGCTGATTGCGAGGTTGGTACAGATGGGAATGTAGAACGGGCTAGACTGTCAATAGAAATGCTCGATGTTGAAAACCGCCTCTACTATCGCAAAAAAACTTACGAGCACTATTGCAAGAGAGTTCAAGATAATGAGGTGTGGTTTCGGACTGCTGTGGAAGAGTGCGAGATTAATTTCGATAATATGATTAATGCCTCTAAAAAGGTTTCCGAGACCAATCCTCGACTTGCTGGGGCTATATCTGGGTATACAAACCCTGATAATGATCAACAGATGAAAGTTGAATTCTATTACTTAATGAAGCAAGAGGTCTTAAACGCTGGTATAAAGGTTGAATCCTCAGAGAAAGTCTCATCTTCGTAAGTAACACACCTAGAAAAAGGGTGATTATAGTGGTATATAATTACCAACATCTTAGGTTTTTCCTACATCATTACCTATATTAGCACCAACTAAAGTTGTCTTTTGTAAATCGTCGCGTGATGAATGACTACAATTTTAGTTATGACTCGAAAATCAAAGCTCCTTATTGCGGGTGGCCTCGGCCTCGCTGTGTTGGGATTCGGTGTATGGTATTTGCGGTACAAACGTCTCAGAACTCCAACCAACACACCCCCGGTTCTTCCTGATACAGAACTGCAAGAAAAGGAAGATCACGAAGGAAGTATAAAGACCACAATAGTATCTGGGGACGATCCTCGCGGAATTGGAGGAATGACCCGATTTAGTCGGCTTGAAGTTCCCGGTTTTTTCGAGTCTGAAACCTACCAAATAGGATTATCCAGAACAATACGATCTCCAAGAAATGTAGGTAAACTCTTTGTTCCATTCGCCAGTACATTAGCACCAGACAGGCTTCCGGCAAGGAGCAAAAAAAAGCTCATTGCAGCATTACGCAGGAGAAAATCACTAAGGAAGTTTCTAAGGCCACCATCTGGAAGTGTAAAAAAAGGCGATGTAGTACTGATTAGTGGCGTTCCATTTGAGGGTGAGTACATCGTACAAGAAGTTACAATTGATAGGTCTAACCATATTGCCGGAATAGTAATTAATACGAAATACAGGCCTGATCCGAACCGTACAAGATCAAATCATAAGGGAACAATAACGATCATAAGGCCAGTTCCTCCAAAAAATAAATACACTATTAGGGGTATGAAGAGTTGGCGATAAATGAGTGCAAAATGATAGATCAAACTTGTCATAATGAAATTACATTTGCTGACGATAGTGAGCAAATTGTTAACGAAGTTTATTCACATGGTAGTGGTGATGGCGGTGGAGGCGGTGCAGGAATTGCAAGCGCAGCTCTTACAACACTTGGATCGTTGTCATCGGCACTGTCCAAACCAGAACAATACAAAATACTCAAACAGGAAATTAAAATGAACTGTGGCCGTAAACCACTCCGGAAGAAAAAGCGTGTGAAATGGAATGCTTGTGCCCAAGCTATTATGAATAAAAAAGATCGGTTGGCTACTGAAAGAATGGCACATGAGGAGAGACTACAACGCCTAAAAGTGGATGGGGCAAGCCTGGGTAAGTTCGGAGCAGGATATAGCCCCGCCCCCGCCAAAAAACCAAATTACCTAGCTTGGGGACTGGGTGTAACAGCAGTTATCGCAATAGGTGTTCTTGGATATATGGCAATCAAAAGAAGAAATTTACCAGCCTAATCTCTTCTATACCTGTATGAATATCTCTCAAGTAGTCTTACTACCGTCGCAAATCACACCCTCATGTTGGGGGTATTGCACTACAAGTCCTTGTTATTTAGCGTGTTTCCAGAAGCACGATCTAAAAATCTAGCAATCTAGGTATATGACAAATTTGATAGGAAGCGCCATACATTTTTTTATAGTTCTTTGACCAATTCATAAGACGATCTATAAATATCCAATCATGACCATATCCATCACAACCATGCCAACTCGGCGCATTTTCCTTAAGGTGTGCAATACTCGAAGTTCCTGCGCTATCTTTCAATAACTCCACGGACTTAACCGCAGGGGGCTTGACAGTCCCTTGATTAAGATATTCATCGAAGTAAACCCAATCATGAACCCTCATATTATTAGCAATCACTTGAAGATGGTTCAAACCTAAGAAATCATCGGTGTCCAGATAACAAATGATCTCACCTGAAGCTATTTCTACACCTGTGGCGCGAACGTTTCCAGAAAACAATGGTTGCTTATCAATACACACCAAATCAACGCACGAACCCCATTCTGACATATTATTAGTCAGTAACTCCCTTGTAATCTCGCATCCATCGGAAACAATAATGAGTTCTTTGTCTTGGTAGGTCTGATTCACGAAAGACCGCACGGCTCTTAAAAACTTAGTTTCACGATCACTTGCCGCCCCCTCGTATTCTCCCAGATAGCTGGGCATGATTACACTTATTTTCATTCGTCAAAATATTTATAAAGATCACCTAGAATAAACAGGAATAGCACCGCTACTGGAAAAGCAATTCCACACAAAACACATTCCAGTAAACCTAGTCCAGTCCCCATGATCCAATCTACTATGGGGCCAGTGATTCCCATAAGAAAAATAGTGGTATAAACGCGATTTCACCTGTAACTCCTAGTTATATGCTTAAATGCTTCTTTCAATCTCACCATATCCATTCTTTATATAATTCCTCGGCTTTAATTTCAATGTCGAACATTTCCAAAAAAGGTTTTAGTGTTTCGATGTTCCATTCTCTTTCTGGGTACCACCCCTTTTTACAGGTTTTAAATACAATTGCTTCTTCTTTGTTAAAAGCGTAAAGTTTTGTATCGCCATCCATTTTAAATAACCCAAAATTTTTGTAAAACTCATGTCTGCGTAGCGCATTTTCGAAGGTAACGAGCTGTTCTAGTTTCGCTGGTGGTTTCATATGATAGCCTTTAATAATATTACTTGTGAGTTCGCGTGTCCGAGTTTAAAGCCCTTGACCATTGCTGATAGCAAATTGTTTCTGAAGAAAGATGATCTTGAATCATAGACAGTTGAGTCCCATGTTCGATCGGTTTAGATGGAAGGCAGAATTGAGGTGGGAAAAGCGGTATCCAATTATTCTTATCCAACTGGGCGCATTCTTTTTCAAAAGTACCTATTCCCACGGTATAGACTACTCGGTATTCCATTGTATTAGACATAAGGTTTAAAGTTTTAATAATGTGAATATGAATTCCTGTGTTCACATAGCAGCGAGGTATCTATAAACTGCTTTATTCCTTTTACATGTAGATCATGAGCAAAAAAACTGTCAGGGTGAACATTAGCCCCTTTTTCTCTACGAAATGGTATTTTCTCAAACACCTTTCTTTTGATCAGTGCGCATCCAAGCCCAGCATGATGCACCTGTTTAAGGGTTCCGTCGACAAAGTGCAAGTCGGCATTATCAAGGTTGTCGGTGAAGTTAACCGTTTCTGAGAACTGATCCGATTGTTGAATCATAAGTTTACTGCCCTCCCCAAAACCGATGAAGTACATAGCGGAAACCACATCTTTCTTATGAAAGAGCAACTGGTCTATAATATCAACTGGGGGCTTAATATCGGTTTCAAGGTGAAGCATGTAATCGAAGTTATTTCGAATTGCAAACCTCCTACAAGCTTCATGGCTTTCAGCGATTAAAGTGATGGTGTCACGGCCTTTTGGTTTGATATACTCACAATTAATTCCTAATTTGCGTATCCTTTTAAAGTTTTTGCGTGTAGTGGAGTTATCTGCTAGAAAAATCTCATAATTCTGATAATTTAGGTTTTGACTCGAATCAAGCCACCAATCAAAGCAGTAATTCTTCCTATCAGATTGTGGCGCGCAGACTAAAACTTTCGGGTTTTTCATATTTCAGTTATTGATCAAGATAAACAAAGGTACTAATTTCACTTTTATCCTCCACGTTTCCCACCCTTATTATTTCAGTAAAGTTCACTAAAGTCCACGTATTGTAGGCACTTTTAAATATTTGTATAAGTACATTCTCGATTATAGATTTGGTACTGATAGTTTATTTATTAACCCAAAATTTATCACGCGATGTTTACAAAAGAAATGGCTTTGAACGCTGGTGTTACATTAGTCGTTGTACTAATTGCCCTTGCGGTCGACAGACAATTTATCGCTCCGAAGATGAAGGCTAAGGCTACGGCCTCGCCAGCAACTGCGGGCGCGTAGACATTAAATGCTGAATCAAAAACAGGATTGAGATGAGAAAAAAAGTTTCACATTTCGGTGGTCAGCACTTTGATGTTGACTCCTACCTGAGCGAAGCTGAAGAAAGCTTTTCAGGATTTGATGGGTATGAGGATGAATACGACATGTATGAAGATGACGTATGGGACGATTCTGATGACGACTATGCAATGGCGTCAGGAGGAGGAGTTTCTGCGAAATCACCATCCCCTTACCAAGTTACGGTTACCAACACAACTGCTGGTTCATTGAACCTTGTATTGTTCGGTAATAACCAGTTCTTGCAGTCTACCAACTTTGGTAGTGATGCAGGATTAACCGTTGTACCTGCGCAGAGTAATGTCTCATATCTTGAGCTGTTGCTACAATCTGCATCACAACCATTTGAGACCTCGTTAATTCGAGTTCAGTCTTCAAATGCGACTCAGGTTACGCAAATCTTAACTGTGACAGTTAAAGATGCCAACGGTCAGTCAGCTTCGATTCCGATTATCACGCAATCGTACTTTTCTGCCTATCAGGAGCAAAGCGGTATCCTAGATATCCCTTATGCCCTGAAGATTGATGGCAACACCAATATCCAGTCTACGATATTGGCATCTGCTACCGTTACATATACCTTCTTCCCAGCGGAGAAAGTGAATGTATCGAAAGGGCTTGCTGGTAAGACTCCTGTACAACAGTACGGACGTCCACAAGTGAATATGGGAGGAATGAAATTCCCATCTCGCTCAGGACAGAGAGTTCTTGGCCAATCGAGACGGAAGGCAATCGGCGGATAATCGTCAAGATACCTCAATAAAGATAAGGGCAAAGGCTTCTGCCTTTGCCCTTTTTTTAATCTAAAAATGGGGTGTTATTGAACTTAGCTTGGAAGAACTAAGGAATTTGATTAACAGTATTTTCAAAGATGAAGCACAAGAAACAAACTAATATTTCACTTGCGCGAATTGTAGCGGTAAACAATACTGCCAAGGCAAAAAGGTTGATTAGGCATTACGGAGTAGAGCCTGCACGAGACATGCCTGATCTTATCAATAAGTTGAACTACGTGATTAAGGAATTCAAGGAAGAGTCTCTGGAAGATATTGCCAAGATTCATCCTCATTATGATTTAATTGAAAAGGTAGTTATTGGTGAATATCAGTCAAATACTAGCGGGCCCAAATCTAGTGCATGTGGTTGTGGGAGCACATCGAGTTTGTCAGGAGTATTTGTAAGCCCTTCTCCAACAGCATATTCTGGTGAACTAGCCGACACTTATATTGATGCCAACGGAGAGAGCAGCAAATCGACACCTGCCGAACCTTTTCCCTCAACCCCACCAGTCAGCGAACCAGTTATCACAAAAACGGAGGTGGTGAAAGTAGTGGAGAAAGAAGTCCCAGCAACTAAGAATCAACAAGTTGAAATGTTGAAGTCCCTTACGGTAATAGCTGGGATAACTCTTGGTGCTCTTGTCTTACTAAACTTTTCTGGTGGTCGTGCAAAAGGGTAAAAGGAAATATACAGACTACATAATATCCGAGAAGAGTCCAGTAATAAAATTCGAGAACGGAAAGCCAATAGATATTGGTGAGGTTCTGATTGAAGGGGCGATTGTAAAGGGATATCTTGAGATTCGACATGAGATGCTTAGGGGCAATAAAAAAACTTCCCGTTTAGCACTTTTGTATGTTGAGAAATACGATGGATACATTCCTTCAAAGAACGCCGATATGTATGTGAGTGAGGTACCTCAAACTGCCTTACCTAAAACTAATAAAGCTGGTAAAACAATTATACCAGACAATAAGATTTTCAAGAAGAGCGGTCAACCTCTTCTTAAATACGTAGTACCGCTCGCAGCGGCGGTAATTGGGTACAGATATGCTAAAAAAAGAGACATGACAAAGTCCCAAACACTTGGGATCATGGTTCTTTTTACTGGGGTTGGGTTAATCCCATATTTATTAACTAAACCCTCATATGTCCCTTCAACTGAGGATATGGTAGAGAGAAAGAAAACCAATCCAAATACGTTCACTCTGAAAGAGGATTACGAGGTGGTGAACAATGATTTAGAGGACGTATTATTAAAAAAAGGTCAAAAGGTAAAAAAAGTAAAGGATACTAAGATCGCTGAGAAACCAGCTATTGAGACTGAGGAAGGCTATCTAATTCCGTTACACAGATTAAACTAATATGATTCGGGTAGATGGCGACTTCTATAGCAATTTTTCACACGCTTTCCGAGCGAATGATCAGGAAGCGATGTGGGATATCTATATAGACGAAATATCCACTCTATTGGCCGAAAATCGCTCCTCAGTTGTTCTTCTTCTTAACAGGAATGACATTCCTATTAAGGATGAGAAAAATGACAAAGAATTAATTAACGCAGTCCTCAATGGGATTGCTTATAGCAAGAAATTTAGAATTGGTCTTGCACATGAAATTGCTAAAAAGAACAAGCTATTAATCGCTCAAAGAAAGAAGAAAGCTAGAAGATTGAATGCAGTTGGTGCCCTGAGTAACTCCGACAAGAAAAGAACTTCAAAAGACAGGGATTGGGGTGGATTAATTGAAAGTGTAGGTGAGATTGCTCGGGGACTTGGTCCAATGGTACAGGGGTTTAAGAATCGCAGAGAAAGAAATCAGGCAACCTCACAGATTCACTCCCAGATGCTTCAGAAATCAGCGGAAGCTCGCAGAAGAGATCAAGAAATAAGGGATCGTCAAATTGCTTTAGCAAAAAGCCGCGCCGTTACCATTAAGGCTAAAAAGACTCGTCAAGCAGTGTTTGGTACACTTGCCGTCATTGCTGTTGCTGGTTTTGGAATTTACATGTATAAACGCTCAAAAATAAAGGCCACTACATGAAAGAGTATCGGGTAAATCAGACTTTCAACGCACCTGACATTAATAGTTCTGGTGGATCAGTGGCGAAGAAATTATTTACCGAGGGCGATAATGTGTTTGGAGTTGAAAAACCAAAAGAAAAAGGGATGATCCCTTCGGTTATAGTGGGGGGGAAGTATTTGATTCCCTTGACATATGTATCGGCTCTTGAAGAGTCTGACAGAACTTTGGAAACGAGTGTTGATGACACAATTCAAGACAGTGTTAAATCTATCTCCGATCAGAAGGCTGTCGATGGAATTAAGGACAGGATAACAGGAAAAGCAAAAGTCGTCGTGAAGGCAAAGGCTTCTTCTTATAAGACTGGCTCTGTCATAGGGGCAACCACAGGCGTATTAGGCGCTCTATATTTTAAGAAAAAATGGTGGGTATGGGGTGGAATTGGATTGTTAGTAGGGGGGTATGTTGGTCACCGCATATCACAGGCAAAAAAGGACGCATTGAACCATAAAGTACGCGTCATTAAATAAAAATAAACATGAATCAGTTCGAAAGTAATATCTCAAATATTGATGTGACACATTATAATGATGTCGTTGAAGGTTATTCTAATTTATTTGGTGAGAAATGGCACGCTCGCCGTGCTGCTAAGGGTGAGACTTGGCAACCTAAAAAGTCCCGCAGGGAAAAGAGGAAAGAGCAGCAAATGAATGAACTTAAAAGAATTGCTGACGAATCTGGGTTGCCAAAAGAAGAGGTTGAGAAGTCTATCCGTAAGTCTGGTGGAATCAACAAAGAAGCTTTGATTGATTTACTCGCTAAAGCAGCTACATTCGGTGCGGCGTTAGCTGAGAGGAAACGTAGTCAGCAGCAGGGCACTACTCCTTATTATAATACTCCCCCACGGGTGGATTATGCACCTCCACCGACTGAACCAAAACGAATATTAGGAATGAAGCCACTTGCTTTTACAGGGGTAGCCATTCTTGTGGTTGGAGCTATAGGTTTTACGGTATGGAAAATTAATAAAGCACGCAAGACTCCAAAAATTACGACATGACTAAAAACAAAGACACTATCATATACATTATAAGTGCTCTGTCCGTGATTGGTCTAGGGACTGTGCTTTATCTTAAGTACGGCAGACCAAAGAGGAAAGATGAGGACTACATAGAGGATGATGAAGGCGGGTATAAAACTGTCTACAATCCTCAGGAGGCATCAGGGGAAGTACCTAAACCACCAGCGTATGTCCCACCCCCTACTTCTTCAATTATGGCTTTGTCTAAGTATAACACCGATGATATTCGTGCAATGCAGAATTATATGTTGCTCAAAGGTGATAAATCGGTAATAAACATGATCACTACCACTGGGGGTGCAGATGGGATTAAGGGAGATGGTTTTAACAAGGCATTAAAAAGGATGATTGCTATTGGGAAGGTGAATAATATTGACGACCTCTATAAGAAGGCAACATTTATCGCTCCCGCTAAAAGGCCAAAACGTTATTTACCTGAGGGGAGGTATCATGGGGTGTCGAATTCCTTATGGAATAGAATGGCGCTTGCTAGAAGAATCATAGATAATACACCTTTAGGGATAGGGCTGAACAGTAACGGAAGATCGAGAAAGGTGCAAAAATTTTCCAAATATGGAATAGGGTATCTGTATCAATTCACTGAATCTCTCGGTAATTATGACGGGTTCATATACAAGGGTAAAACCTATAGTAACAAAACAGGTATTGCGATTAGAAGGCCAAAACCAAGACTCTCATAAAGTTTAAAAAAGATGAAATTAAACAAGACGGTTCAAATCATAATTATAGTCGGATCGGCAGCAATTTTACTCGTAGCTGCATGGAAGGCTTTGCCATATATTCTATTGATTGGAGCAGCCGCACTAGTAATTACTTGGGTTGCACCTAAAACTAAACCAGCCTGATTATGACTGACAAGACCGCTATAACCATATTAAATACAATAGCATTAGTGTCCTTAGGTTTTGGCATGGGTTGGTGGCTTAGGAGCGGGGTGAAAGAAAGTGCTAATACCACTAACAAGGGAGGGCAGTCTTTACCCACCTCTTCAAAACCCCCGACACAGTCATCGCCGTTTATTGGAAGAAAACGGATGGGTAATTGGGTGTTGAGCAGAGATAGAATTGGAGAGGTGTATTACACCGCAAATGGGAAGAGTCCAATCCAAGATTGGTTCTCACCTATTAAGAAGCAGTCTTAGTACGGCCTAAACAAGTAAAGGAATTGAAAAACGCGAAATCAATGAGTGTTAAAACTAAAAGCAAGAAAAAAGCAAACCGCAAGCCTCGAATGAGTCCTGTAGTTGCTAAGCTGAAAAAGAATAACGCCAAGAAGAAGGTTTTGATGGCTCGCTTGAAAAAGTGTAAGCAAAAGCAACTTCTGTTACAAAAGTTCATGCAACAGGCCAATGGCACCGATTTAACCTATAAGGAATGGTTGGAGATAAACGGTTTCTACTGGGTTGATACCGCTGACATGCTTGGAGGTTTTGCTGCCACTAACCTCCCTAAGAAAATCCATGGGGAAATGTATGATACGAGTAGCGCTTCAGGTTATTCAAACGCTTATGCATTAGAAGATTCTATCCTACGACAATTTCAATTACACACGGGACTTGCACCGAATCAAAAATCTAGCGCCGATGGTAATCCCCTCAACACATGGTTTACCGAATCCTATATTGCAGACCTTTCTTTGTTTGGGTCGGATGATGTCGACGACGCTCAGGAGTATAGTGAATACCTTCAGGAGGAGTTTGACGCTATTGAGATTCTTCATGATCACGCCGAAAGGTATGAAGATCAATTAGCAGACCTATTAACCGATACAGAGTTTGATTACTACTACGGCAGAGAAATTAATCAAGGCCAATACTCCAATGCATCAGGATGGAGAGAGCGCCGTGCCAAAAGAAAGGCCAAAAGAGAGCGAGAACAAAAAGCTCGCCAAGAGGCGCGTGCCGCACGTCGTGCTAAAAGAAAAGAGAATCGTTCTGATAGAAAGCAAAGAAAAAAAGAGACACGTGCTTCTCGAAAAGAAAAGCGAAAAGAACGCCGCGCTAAAAGAAAGGCTGAGGGTAAAGGTTTATTCAGAAAAATTTGGAAAGGGTTTAAAAAATTCAACCCACTCGGGGTAGTTGCTCGTAATGGCGCCTTGGTAGGGATCAGGATGAACGTATTTGGTTTTGCCACTAGAATGGCACCTGCACTTGTGAGCGATAAGCGTTTCAAGGCTGACAGTGTTGCAAAGGCTAAACCTGCTTATAAGAAATTATTAAAATCTTGGGAGAAGCTTGGGGGTAAACCCTCAGCGATGAGACAAGCGATTCTTAAGGGCTGGAAGAAAAAACCATTTTTAGCCAAAAATAAAAAGGGCAAAACCTCAAGCGCTAACGGTACTTATGAATTTGAGATTGTTACTCCAACCCGAAGTGATCAGGTCAATGAGTTGACCAGTAATTTCGAGCCTGCAACTGCTGGTATTGTTTCTGCTGGATTAGGGGTTATCGCTGCTCTACTTGGCTTGTTAAAAAAGAATGACGTTGATAAAGACCCCTATATGGAAGGAGAGGCCCCTGTAGAATATGAAGACGCTCTAAGGGCTGGAATAGTAGAGGAAGAAATTCCCTACGATCCCGACGACCCTGTTTTAGACGAAGACGGTAATTGGATCGATCCCACCACAGGAGATATAGTTGACCCTGAGACAGGAGAAATCATTGACAAAACCATTTTAGGCATCCCACAAGTACCTTTTATTATTGGGTCTGTTGTACTGGGTGCAGCCGTGATATACATTAGTTACAAAGCGATAACCAAAAACAAACCAAGCTAGGCAGTGAAAATTATTGTGCCATCGAACCAAAAGGCCTTCACTTTAGAGATAACAGTGAAGACTAAGCGAACTGAGCAAATCAGGATAATCGCAAAGGACGCCAACAAGCCTGACACCATGTATATGAACAGGAAAGGCAAAGTCCGTGGTACACGCACATTTGAAATAAAATTACCCACGAGCCCTGATGAATTAATTGTTTCAGTGTACAACACTAAAAACGGGAATCAACCACTTGGAGGTGATGTTAGTTTTAAGATAGTAGATGTCAGAGTGGCACCGCTGGTGGAATATGCGATTAAAATGACCCCTGAAGATGAGTCTTTTTATGAGTTTGCTCTTCATTTTGCTAAAAACGCAGGGGTGCTCAATGCTGGTAAAACAAAACCATCCACATACCGCTCAAACGATGGAAGATATACCATTGATTATTACGATGTGATCAGGGACAGAATTGAGGGGAATGAGCTAAAGACTCCTGCAAGAATCGGACATCAAACTGGAATTATTGAAGTGTCCAAAAAAGACTTTTTAAAATATACCATTCCCATGAGACTCGTGATTTTAATGCACGAGTATTCACATAAATATAAAAACCCAAAGATCGGAAGACCGATTGATGATGAGGCCGCTGCGGATATAAACGGGCTCTATATGTATTTAGGAAAAGGGTATAGTGAAATTGAAGCAGCTCAGGCATTCTTATATGTATTTAGAGATAGCAATAATGAAATGAACCATAAGCGGTATAAGATTATCCGTGATTTTACAGACAAATTTAATCGAGGAAAAATTGAGCCCCGACGTGCAGCATAATGAGAGTAATATTAACGATAGCACTATTAATGTCAGTGATTAAGCCCTGTGATAGCAAAATCCAGACTTTAGAAATAAGTCTGACTAACACCACGGGTGCCGATCAGGATATATCCCTTTTTGAGCGCACTATATCACCTCTAAACCAGAGAACAAGTGATGTTTATACATCTCTAACAGTTGGCGCTAATGGCAATAGCATCTTCTGCACAGGTAATGATGACTTTTACGTGGTTGCAGGAGCTATTGGTGAGATAGACAGAATTGATCCAACAACAAAAGTGGTAGTCAACACTATTTTACTTCCCGAACCTATTTCAGATATCGAATACGATGCTAATAAAGACTTGATTTACGCGGTATCTGGCGCCACAGCGACTTTACGAATTATTGATTGTGCGACTGACACTGTTATTTCAACCTCAGCATTACCTGTTGGGTCTGTGCCTACGCAGTTGAATTACAATCCAACCACAACCTTATTATACATCTCTTTTAGTACTCTAACCCTAGGTGTTGGCGAATTCTCGACTGGGGCTTTAGTTCCAGTTTTGGTTAGAACATTTACAGTGCCACTATCTGCTACTCGATCGGTGATTAATACTGATACTAATGAGATTTATATTGTCAATACGGGGGCAGGAGGAGGGTTTGTGGTGTATAGTCTATCGACAGGTTTAATTATAACAGCAGTAGCAACTACACAGGAGACTTTAACCTACAACCCAGAATCAAAAGAGGTTTGGGGAATAGATGGTGTCACGTTATATTTTATCAATCCTACTACGTATGCCTTGACAACTTATGTCGATACTACTCCAATTGCAGAGTTTTTATTCAACCCAAATGATAAAGGGATGTATTTTGGAACTGCGGCTGTCACTGGGGATATGCGTGTAGCATACCCTGACCATTCGGTGGTGAACTTTAGTACGGGGCTGACTCCGCTCTCTAATTCGGCTAACCAAAAAGCAGCTATTGATGTTGTCAACAACATTATGGTATTCGGCACAAAGGCATCCACAATTATTGGATTCATTGAAAAAACATCCGCCATAATTGTAGGTGGAACTACTGAGTATAATTTTTTGGTATTAAACGTTTTTGACGAACCTATTATGGCTGAACGAATCTGTTTTTATGCTGATTCTCAAGCCCAACTAAGCGAGGGCGTCAATGTTAATAAAGTCGATGCAGATGGGATTGAGATAGATTATTTCAGGTTTCCTGTGTTACAGGTTGGCTCTAATCAAGAGCAGGGAACTGTAGCATGTCTTGATTTCAGAAACTTAATATTTAATGGCTTCACGATCTTTAAAAACTACACTGTCAGAGCGAATGAGAGTGTAAATCTAGTGTTGTACTATCGCCAGCAAAAGCGCATATGTTTCTTAGAGAAAAAGAATTGGTTTTCAGCTCCTAAACCATTAGGAGATAAGTATGTCACCGAGTTAGAAGAGCTTCGCGCCGAGGCCGATGTATATGTTCGTATGATTCAAGACCTTCGAAAGGGAAATAAAATTTTCCAACTTGACATCACTAACACATCTGCCTCTCCCGTTGCCTTTAATCTTTTTGCTCCTGCGGATAATTCGGTTCCAACCAACAACCCAAACTTAGTTTTTGGAAATCCAGATGACTACAACTTCTTCATGGAGAGCATTCGTAATGAGCCAGCAAGAATATATGGTATGGAGGTATCGAGTGACGTACAAGATCAACTTTCTCAAGGGTTGAACTGGGCACGCCTTGATGCCACTGGTAATAATGTAGCCTTTGTGATGTTTCCAATAAACAAGGTATCACCCTATTACCAAGATGGTAATAGGGCATTGTTTAGAATGAAGCATATGATTTTAGACGGAATTGAACAATCCCCTGCGTATTCCATCCTCGCGGGTGCCACAGTTTCTTTTGTTTTGTATTACAGGCAATGGAAACGTGCTTCAATATTTAAGGATGACAAATATGATTTCAACAAACAGCTTTTAATTAAGAATAATAGACGATTGACAAATCAAAAACTCGAAACAAATGAAAGATTTGCTTAAAAACAAAAAACTGTTGTGGGGCGTTGGTATAGGTGCTGCCGTTCTAACCACAGGTATTATATGGTATATCAGCAACAAGAGAAAAGCTGAGTCACCAGTTGCTGGCCTAGAGCCACAAGCTCCTTATGATGGATATCAAAGAGGTATTGAAGCTAGTGATATACGTGCAGGATTTGATGGGATTACCAAAACAGATGCCCGAGACTTTTCGGACTTCAACCCACAACCTTTAGCCCCATACGCTATGCGTGATGGAGAGGTTTATGGTTACTCAAATGCAGGTGGTCAACCACTAGCTCCATACGCTGCACGTGATGGTCAAGTTTATGGCTATTCGGCTGTTGATGGTAAGGAGAATTTCTTAGGCCGAGACGGCATGAAGGGTGATCTCCACAATGCTGGCATCAGCCGTAACGCGGTTCTCAACGAATTGAATTTCTTAGGGGAAGACGGTATGAAGGGTGATCTTCACAATGCTGGCATCAGCCGTAACGCGGTTCTCAATGAACTGAATTTCCTTGGCGCCGATGATATGAAAGGCGACATCCATAGTGGAGGTTTGAACCGAAACGAACTCGCAAACGAAGTTTACGACTTTACTGGCGGCATGCAGGGTGACATCCATGGAGTGGGTCTTCCAGAGACTCATATCAAAAACGAACTTCTAAATTTCATGGGTGGTATGAAGGCTGACATCTCAGAAGGTGGTTTAGCTGGCTCTGGTATGAAGAATGAACTCTCAAATTTCGCAGGAAGCTACAGTGATGATCTCGGACAGGTGGGCAGCGATGTAATGGATGTGTCTTCTGGTTTTAGCGGATTTGCATGGGGTAGACCAAAGCGAGCGAAGGATATGAGAGCAAGAGGGCGCGGACGAAAAATAGGTCATGTATCTAAAGGTTCGAAAGCATCCGGCGGAACCATGATTGGTCACGAGCCGGAACTTTATGCTCGACCTAACCTTGTCAGAAAACAAAAGCATTCTGGTGTTAATGGGATGGGAGAGTTTTTCTTCCCAGTAAGCAAAAGAGTTGCATAGAACAGTAGTTTAATTAGTAACGCATAAGTAAAAACAAAGAGCAATGAAAGTAAATAAGAAGCTTGTAATAGGGATAGTTTTGAGTGCGGTTATAATCGGCGGAATTTGGTGGTGGAGAACATCACAGAATAAGCAGAAAGTCGCTGCAAAAAAAGCTGAAGACGCTGCCGAAACACCCCCTAAGCAAGAGCCAGAGCCACCGTTAGAAAAGGTTGCTTCTGTACCTGAATCAGCCCCTGAACCACAACCCACCGCGCCAATATCGCGGGAGGATCAAATTCAGGAAACGATTCGGAGAATTGAATCTTCTGAAAAACATAAGGACACCATTGCTGAGAAAGCCGACAGCAAAGGTATTACTTATGAGCAGCAGCTTCAAAAGACCGCTGAACACATTGTGGATAAGAAAAATAATGGATAAGAAAGACAAAATATTGTTGATCGCTGGTTACAGTCTCCTTTTTGCCGGAGTTGCCCTTGTTATTTCCCTTAACTACAAGTTGAAGGCTAAGGATAAGCAAATCGTTTAATTAATATAAATTCTATAATTCAACTAAGATGGAAAAGAAAGTAAAACACATGGTAATCCTAGGCTTTGCTGTCGTAGGAGCCTTTTCAGCCATAGCATGGTGGATGAACCGAAATGCTAAAAAATCAACAACAGTTGCTAAGAAAAAAACCGTTGAGACCCCAGATAAAACGGTTACCACCGAAACTGTAACTAAAGAAACTCCTAAACCAGAGAAAACTTCAGGAGTGGGGGGTGAGCCCACATCTATTGGCGGAGGATGCTTTGCGTGTCGGTTTGCCGATGGAACGTACCTCGCGGGCACTATCTGCTCTACTGATTCCGCCGCAGCGATTCAGGCATTTGTAAACAACTGCGATGCTGGAAATGGGACGTACTATCCTGTTCGCCCCAGAAAAGCTGCAAGACGATAAAGAGGAATCCCTTGCTGTACTAAAGCGGGGTACTAACTTATTTTTAAGAATTATAAGTTAACATATTAGATGATGGAGAAAAGGACAAAAATGATTTTGTGGATTGCTGGAATCAGTGTAGGCGTCATAGCAGGTGCTGGTATAGCTTATGCTATCCGAGCGAACAACAAAAAGAAAAAGGCTTCCGATGAGGATAAACTTAAAACCACCCCCAGAACTAAGCTTTATGTCCCTGCTCCTGAAACGATTGTTGCTACAAAGACTGACTCATCCAAGGCAAAGGCGGATGCTCTTGCCTTGGAGTTGTCTGGTCTGCGGCAGTCTAAGATGAGCGTTGAAGCAAAAAAAGTCAGACGAAAGTCTATTCTTAATAAGTTGGAGGCGCTGAATTACGAGATAGATATTAGGACAGGCACGGCTGTTAAATTTTCGAGTGTCAGTGGCACAGACTATTGGTTTATGCCAAAGAACAGTTGTAGGCGGCAGACGTACCGTGGACGACCTATTAATCAATTCGGATGTTATTGTTCTCGAAGTGGATGGACATCTCCATGCCCGAGTTAAGTAGCAACTATTATTAAATAAAAAGATGGCTAAAACAAATAAGAAAAAAGGCGTAGCGTTTTGGGTTATAGGGGGCTTGCTAGTAGTTGGCGCAGTTCTGTTATTCAAACCTAAGAAAAAGGGAGTTCCAAAGAAGGTCACCTCTATTCCAGTTGAGGAGGAAACAACGACTGGTGGTGGCGGAGGGGGCTTTTATGGTGGCGGTATCAGTTCTACTGACCCTCGCGCAATTCAGGATGGTGATGTAATTGATGCTGAGGGAAATAAAATCCCAGATGCAGTAGAGCAAGAGGCCATCGATACTGGAACGACAACTGACCAAATTTTACCTCAGATAACTGACCCAGTTGCTTCCAAACCTTCGGGGGGGCTTACATCACTTGCAGACATCGACCCTGTAACCTCGCCACCTCCTTCTCTAGTGGGCACAAAGCCGTCAAGTGAGCCTACATCAGTATCCTCACCTACGAGTATATCATCAGGTGTAACAGAATTAGAGCAGGAGACGGGTACACCTACTCCTGTAGCATCAAAACCTACCACGCAACTTACCACAGTAACTTCTACTACAACTGTTAAAAAATAATGGAAAAAGGTATAAAAATAGCGTTAGGACTTGTTGGGTTGGTTATTGCCTCGGGGGCGATCTATTATTTTGGTTTTGCACGCCCTAAGCAAAAAGCTAAGGTAAAAAATAAGCAAGACCACCAAGACTTAGCATCTCAGGTAGCGATTCAAATTGCCACCATAGGATCAAGACCGTCTCGTAGGTTTCGGGTGAACACCCCCGCTCTTGCTATACAGTTAGAAAAAATCCCAGTTACAGTTCTTCGGGCATGGCATGAAGACAACCTTCGATGGCTAGATAGCTCAGGCAACCCTCTTGATGGCGATGAATTGGAACAGAGATTTAAAGGGATTAAGGAGAGAGATGTATTCTCCCCACAGGTAGCAGCTCTGGTTGAGGGTCGTGACCGTTGGTTTAAAAGAAATGTTACTCCGCTAATAGGAGAGGCCTACGGAGGTTAACTATAAAATTTAAAGACATGAATAAGAAAGTATGGATAGCAATTGGAATTGGAGTGGTCATATTAGGAGGCGCTGCCGTGTGGTATTTCACCTCTAAGGGTAAATCTCCAAAACAGAAATCTAAGGATCAAGAAGACATGGACACCGCTCTACGCTCTATTGACCCTGAGATTGATAAACCTGTAAAACTCACACCCACTTCCAGTGGAATTCTAGGTGGGGCAATAGCTCGTCAGAACATTCGAGCTAGACGAATTTTAGGTGTTGAGAAAAAGGGCATCACAAAGGATGTGCTCACTTTTTCATCTTTGCCAAAAAGTGCTTCTTCGATTCCGCCAAGCTCAACACAAGCGATGAGGTCACATAGCATTCTGCCAGTGTCCCGCGTTCGTGTAGGTAACTCATTGTTTTAACTATAAAAAGCACTACCCACACTTGAAGTAAAAACTTAGTTTATGAAAAAGATACTAGAAAATAAAAAACTACTTATCACATTGCTCGTTGGGGCTGTTGTGGTTGGGGGTGTTATCTGGTATCTAAAAAAACCGAGTAAAACCGCTGATAAAACCGCACAAGACTCCATTAACACTTCTGGTAATACGCCTGCGCGTACGGTTAGAGAATCCAGTAAAATAATAGGGGATGTGCCTGTCCAAGTGCAAAACATTTCACTTAGAAGGAGTAAAAAACAGGCTCTGGTTCAAGTCCAGCCAGAACCAAAAAAAGTTCCCCGTCCTTTAACATTGGGTCAGCAATTGAAGATGAACAAGTTAAAAAGTTTCGCCAATAATATTTCGATGTTGCAAGCAAGAAAAGCGGCGGTACCTAGTTTAGCGGGTAACTACCAAAAAAAATCAAGGATTGAATCTGAGATAGAGGTTTTAAAACAAAGACTCGCCGCAGAGGGATACCAATACTACCGAGGTAATGATGGGTTGGGACAAATAAAAAAGGCCGCATAATGAACCAAAAAACTAAAAACATATTAAACGTTGTGATTCCACTGGCTATCATCAGTGGTATTGGTCTTTATTTGTTAAAACCAAAGCATCATACTTCCCCTTCGGCTAAGTCAGACAAAAAAGATGGAGATCAACAAGGGCCTGCTCATTTGCTTCGTGATCAATCACAGCATGAAAAAAGGGTGGAAGTCCCGATGAAGCCCGCTAAAATATCTATGGATACTGCCAATAAGTGGGCTGCGCAGATTAGAACAGGAGACTCTAAGCAATTGGAACGAAATAATGACATTCAAATAAAACTCTCAAAAGCGGGATATAAGGCCATTAAAGCCCCAAACTGTCTAGGGAGGAATTGTCCATTTATCGCGGTTAGAATTGATATAAACAGCAATGTAAAAGAGGTGGTTCATCTCAATAAGGTAGGCGCGGTAAAACTAGCCAACAAGATATTTAATGGAAAACTTAGTTCTGTTCAAGCTAAAAAGGCTGTCATTGCCTTGGAGGCAAATGATTTTGTAATCAAAGATGGCAAGGTATTGAAGGTGGGACCGAGAACTGTGCAACCGAGACAGGGGTTTAGTAATATAGTGGCTCCCTACCCGCCAATTCCTAAGGATGATCCTTATTGGGATGGCTACGGAGTAACATGGATACATTAAGAACCTAAAAGATGAGAAACGATCCGTCAAGGAACATACCGAAAAAGAACTCAGAGAGCCAAACTTGGGTCCAGTGGCATAAGGACTTAAAAAAGCTCTTTGGTAAAAAGCGCGCCAATAGTATTTGGATTAAAGCATGGGAAAGGCGTGGTGGTGAAGATGCTAAGGCCAACACTGTGTCTTTACGGGAGTACATGGAGGGCCAAGGCGTTATGATTGATCGCTCCTCTATGGCTTCTATGGTTGATTTCGCTGACGACGTTGGTGATTTCATTGGAGGTATTTTCGGGGCAACTAAGTGGATTGGAATTGGTCTAGCGGTTGTTTTGGTCGGGGGAGTAGCTATGGTTGTATTTAATCTAGCTAAGAGTCCCACCAAAAGTATTAAAGCATTAAAAGGATAGTCATGGCTGGAAGATACACATCACGGCAAAAATGGATCATGGGCATCGGTGGCGCACTGGTGGCGACTGTGGTTACATATGGTCTGGTAAGGCGCGGGCAAAAAAACGGCATCCTAAAGAGAATCCATGACTCACTCGATAAGGGCTCAGCCGGAGGTGGAGCGGGAACCTTTGGAGATTCTGAAGAAATCAAGACGATGCCAGCTATGGATGTTAATTTCTGGAAGAAGAGCCCTATTACAAGTATCACATCAAGAGAGGCGCGTGATGGCGCTAGAGCAATCAGGAAGGCCTATAAAGAAACATGGAGTTTGGGCATGAGTGAGGATGAGGATGCCATGCTTGCGGTGATCAAGAAGGCTAAAAATCAGGCAGACATTTCAAAAATAGCCTATCAATACAACGCTTTATTTAAGTCTGATTTATATGGAGATTTTGAGCACGGTTTTGACTCTGATGAGATGGATGAACTTTGGCGTGTAATTAAGACAAAACCTTATAGATAGAATGGACAAAAAGAAAGTCATATTATTGGTATCTCTCGGTGTTGTCCTTATTGGCGGAGGAATTACCACGGTTGTAATTTTATCTAAACGCAAAAAAGAAAAGGATGCTGAGAAGTTACGGATTGCCAAGCAAAAGCAGTTTGAAAAAGAGAAAAGAGAACAATATCAACAGTCCTACAAGGGTGAGGGAGCACCTCAAGGATCGGTTGCTAGCGGATCAACGGGAGACCCTAATATAAGTCAGCCGTTTATTGATTCCGAATTACAACTCGCTAACCCTTTTTCAGAAATAAAAGGACAAAGCCTGTATCCTAGAACAACTCAAAGGGGGTCTGGCTATGCTAATATCCGCAAAGGACCTGAAGTTCTAGAGGCGTGGGAGGGTTGGCGTAACAACAGAATCACTAAAATTAACGCCCCCACTCCAATTGGCCGAGTGATATCTGAAAAGGAAGATGATCTCGACCCACCGATGAGGTGGTTTAAAGTGCAGCTAGCAAATCCATGCTGCGGTATATTATCAGATTATAAGACTGGGTGGGTCAGAGCTGACACGATAACCATGCGCCCCTATAACAAGAAGTATGAGATAGAGATGTCGAAGTTTGCGCAATCTTTAAAAGCGAAATACCCTAACTGGTGGAATAGCACAACTTATAGAAGAGAGATAGCAAAGAAAAGTACAGAACTGAGACAAAAATTCCCAGTTCCTTATTCACTTTACAGAAAGTATGGCGTTCCTGCACCTAAAAACGCGCCAAAAGCTTAATTGAGATAGATGATAAATGGCGTTCAAAAAGTTCAACTTGTTAATAATCGTTTTCCAGAGTCTGGAATTAGAGCGGTTGAAGAGGCGATGGACAGCCATGAGTTTTATAACCCATATTTGCGACGGGCTATCCTTGCGACTATCTCTAAAGAATCGGGGTTCAAACCAAAGGGGGAGTACTCCTACCGAAACACTTCTAACAGTAGGCTGAGAGGCTTGTTTGGAAGTAGACTCTCTGGACTATCCGAGAGCCAATTGAGTTCTTTGAAGAGAAATGATGTTGCCTTTTACGATAAAATATATGGCAACAGGTATGGAAACACGGTGTACGGTGATGGGTATAAATACCGTGGCCGTGGCATGAACGGGCTAACGTTCAAAGGGAACTATAACAAGTACGGAAGACTGACGAATATCGATCTGGTCGGACACCCTGAATTACTGGATAGAATTGATGTTGCCGCCGAGGTCGCTGTCGTGTTTTTAAAGGAGCAATTGAATAAGATTCCGAACCAGTCTCGTTTTCCAGTAAAGGACAAAAACGCCTTTACTGATCAGGCTACAGCCACTTACACGGTGGTAAGTGCAAACGCGGGATGGGGAAAAGACGTTAGAAGGGTTCATCCTCAGACTTTAAAAAATGCCGAGAAGAATATTTCAATTTTCCAATACCCAAAAGAACTATACACCAAGTTTCATAAATATGGTGTAAAAGGGATCACAAGTTCAGTTACTTCTGACCCAACGAAATTTTTACAGCGGAACTGGTTTCCGTTAACATTAGGATTATTAGCGATCACGAGTTTAACAACTCTGATTGTTTTAAACAGAAAAAGAATTTGACATGGAAAAAGAAACCCCAGAAAAAATAAAAGAAATCAAGGTGCAACAGTGGAGCACTATTGTGGTGGCTGGACTTATAGGAGCCGGCATTGGCTGTCGGAGGATCGTTACCTATAGCGACACTTCGAGCAAAGAATAAGGGGCGCGCAGACGAAATTAAAAAGATCAATGAAATGCGAAAATCCGTACGACTCTAAAAACCGCATTAGAAAAAAATTAAAAACAAGTAAAAATACACTAAAATGGATACAGCAAAACTAGGTAGAAACATAGGAAGATTAGGTAAAGCTACAGTTATTGTCTCATCAATCACCTTAGCAGGCGCAATGCTAGGAGTGGGCGCTGCCGAGCGCCGAAAGCTCTCGGCTAAAAAAGGAACTACATGGATGTTTATAGGTTCGTTGGTAGGGTTGGTTGCAGGACTGGGTATATATTTTTCCTTATGTCACAGTTGTAACATGAAGGCTCCAAAAGCCAAAGCAAATTCATAATCAGAAAACAAGTAATATGGAAAAGAAAACTAGAAACTGGATATTAGGGATTACCGCTGGTGTTGCGGTTATAGGCTTGGTGACCTACTTTGTCTTGAAGCCAAAAAAAGGTGAACCCCAATCCTCCGCGAGCGGAAGCAAACCAAGTCGCGTTTTCAATGTTATAAACAGTTGGAAAAACGCCCATGCTAGGAATCTAGCCAAAAGGATGATGAAGCAACTTGGGACTCCTACTAAATTGACGGAAAATAAGATTGTGTGGAATTTCCCAAAATGGAAGGTGAACATTGCAGTTCGAGACCGAAAGAAGGGCGTTTTCTTTGTAGCGGGCGGTAACCCTACAATAGTTACCAAAGTGCTCAGAGAAAACAATCTCGGTAAGGGGTATTCGACAGGCAGCATTAAGAGTCCTGATGGCGGGATAATTGGAGGCATGTCTTCTGGGTTTACACACGGTTCGGGTAGAGACGCATCTAATCCACAGCCATCTGTTCCAACTGCGGCGCAGGTGACGGAAGCTTATCATGGGGCAAACGGAAGTGTTCAACCACTTGTACCGACTGCTGCCGATCTGGCCTTAGCGTATTCTGACATGTGTGGGAACTCATATTCATCCACCGACGGGTCAGTGGATAACGGAGTGATTCAGCCAACTGAGCCACCATCGTTAGCAGCTCTTCGTCAGGAAAGAGCTATGTACGGGGGTATGGATTAGAATGGTATGAAATTATATTTATTCACAACTAGAACAAAATAGATAGGTAGATATTATGTCCGACAACAAACCATTCAATAATTTTTTCCAGACCCCGAACGAGTATCCAGAGGCGGGTACTTCTCGGACGCCTAGACTGGTTAGACGGGCTATTACCCAATACCGAAGGCTCCCAAAAGAGAAGCGCGCGAAACAACCTTTATTGTATTGGCTTTTAGGTTCTGGCACTCCACCTTATAAGATGTCAAAGCAGGACTCAAATTATACTGATGGATCAGTTAAAGAAAGCCAGAATTGCGGCAACTGTAAATTCGCTTATCAAAATGTTAAATCAAAAAAATACATCTGCTCTCAGGTTTCTGGGGGGATAGCTCCTAAAGACTGGTGTAAATTATGGAAACCATAAACTTAGTTTAATCAATGGCACTTAGCAAAGCAAATAGGATAGCGTTAACATTAGGTCTGGTGGGAGTAGCTGGTGGAATTATCTATACCATTAAGCGTTATGCTGAACAACAGATTAAATTACTTGAAGGAACCGAGTTTAATTTTGTGGGAATGGATTTGCCTAAGATAAAAAAGGGTGAAGTAACTATGAAATTTGCTCATGAAGTTGTCAACAAATCTGATATTGAAATAGAAATATCAAAGCAGCGATACATGCTTTACATCAATAATAAACATGTAGCTAATATTTATTACGACGAACCTATTTTATTGAATCCCCATTCCAAAACGATATTTCCATTGATAGCGATATTCAGCCTTAAAACCTTGATAGGCACTGGGTTGTCTAATGTTAGTGACATTCTTATGAAGCCTGACAAGGTCAACATTGACATTAAAGGGGTAATGACTCTGCGGTCAGAATTCGTGTATGTAAATGATTTTGAATATTCTGATAGTTACAACTTACAGGAGGTGTTGTCATGGGTATAGTATCTAGAGATGTATTTCATGTTAAGGGCGGTATTTCAGTATATTTGTATAAGGCTAGCATAAGTATTTATTTTAAAATAACCGAGCAATGTTTGATATGGAAAAAAAGGTAGACGCGGCGATGAAAGATGCCCTTCTACGGTTTAAGGAAAAAGATACAAGATTGATTACAAATCTTCGAATACAGATTCAGTCAGAAGGAGAGCAATATCCTCCTTCTTACCAGCTTTTAGATAAGACTGAAAAGATTAGGGATTTGACTTTAAAGGAAATTTTAAATATCGGAACAGTGGATGTATTAAGTAAAGAGGCGAGAGTTGAGCAGTTTCTTCATGAGGCAATCAAACGGACATCCAAAGAGGACAATATGGATATTGCCCTTATAAACTTCCGAATATTTACTAGAGTGGAGAGTGGCATCCCTGAGATTTATCTATACAAGGGTGATCAACCAGTTAAACCACTTCAGACTAATGATATATTGAACTAACGCAAAGAAGTGCTAGTTTTTGAAAATAATTGAACTATGAGTGTGATATCTGGTATATGGACAGGAACGGTTGCTGGTGCAACTTTGACTATTCAGGCGGGAGCAAAATTCATTGCCCTTAAAAACAATAGCTCTGCTATTGTTACTTATACGGGGAATGCTCCTATGTCAGGCGCCGCTTCTACCCCTGTTACACTAGACACGGTGGAGACTTTTGCTTTCCCCGAGCTTGACACTTCATACCCAGCTCTTGAGATAGACGCATCTCTAGCAGGGGCAGAGTGTGAAATAACGGTAGTCTATTAGAATATGGAAGGATGGAGACAACATAGAACCGCAGGATTAATAGGACGCCCCGCCGAACCAACGGGGCTGTTCGAGGGTCAAACCTATTGGAATACCACCACCAATAATGCTTGGATATATAATGGTACTATTTGGGTTGAATTTAACACAGGAGGCGGCGGCTCGGCTAACATCTATACAACTTCTGACAGCTTAACGGCTAACCGTGTACTTACAGGGGATGGATTTAATCTTATTTTTACTGACCTTGATGGAGACCCAGATACTGCAACTGGTGGCTTTGGCGTGGAGAGTAGTTCTAGTGGAGGAGCCCTTTATCGTGTAAAAGGAACGGGTAGTGCTTCTGCTGGGTCAGCGACTATGATTCTTGATAAGGCCTCATCCACATCTACAGGAGGACTTGAGTTTAGGACTGCTGGGACTGATTCGTGGGCGATAGCTGATAGTGCGAGTTTTAATGGAAAACTGATATTTGCTGACGATAGGATTGGCAATAACCCACGTGTGACCTATGTTAAAGATGGCGCAGGGGTTATGGTTGGTGTTGGAGCTAGTATGACTACCCCTGCGGCTACCCTTGACATATTAGGGCAAGATGCTGTGTCAACAACTTTAGGGATTCGTTATAGAAACAGTACTAGCACTAACCTATTTCAGTTATTCAATGATGGTGATGCTATTTTTGGAACTACCACAACGGGTAGGGTTGGGATTCGAGAAGCTGTTCCCGCAGAGTTGTTACACATTACTGCCCCAGTAGGGTCTAGTGGTGGGATTAGAATTAATGAAGGCACAGGAATTCGTGTAATCTTAAGGGGGGTACAAGGTGCGGGTGGACAATTATCTCTTCGCCAAGATTCAACTGGCACTCAGCGTACATTTCTAACAGGAGAGGTAAGTGGGTTTAGTTATGTTAACGCGAGTGACAATAATGGCGCCTTCGGAATTAACACCATCCCCACGCATTCTTTAGATGTTAATATGTCTATCGCGGGAAGTGTAGCCCGTTTTTCATCAGCGACGGGAACAGGTGGAATTCGACTTATCGGCTCTGGTGATGACGCCATGTTTGATATCATTGGAAACAATGCTCTTTCCAATGCTAACTTTAAAGCATACCGTTTCATATCATCCCAAATCAACGCTGCGGATGGTACCTTCTCTTTACTGGGAATGAATGATGACGGAGCAGCAGGAAAAGCTATTGTACCCACCACCGTCCGCCACACCTATTGGACCGCTGCTAATACTAGTTTTAATATAAATCCAGATGGTGTTGATGTAGATACAATAATAGAGGGTGACACGGACACTAACTTATTCTACGTTAATGCTGGAACCAACACAATTGGAATAGGTCTTGCTGTTTCAACGGCGTTAGTTCATTTTAAAGCTGGAACTGCTACAGCCAACACTGCGCCTATGAAGTTTACTTCGGGCACTCTCTTAACCACTCCCGAGAGCGGAGCTATGGAGCACCTTGGCAGTTTTTATTATCTATCAGTATCGACAGTTAGAACCTCGATTGCCACTTATGGCAGAACTGAGGTTGACGCAACTACTTACACCATTCTTGCCACGGACAGAACAATTGGTGTGATTCACACCCCTACGGCAGCAGTTACTTTGACTTTACCATTGGCGAGTGCTTTTCCTGCTGGCTACCCAATCACGATAAAGGATGAGGGCGGAAATGCGACAGCAAACAACATTACCATCGACAGAGCAGGGGCTGACACTATTGATGGGGCGACAAGCCAAACGATAAACACGGATTATGATTCTATGGTAATATACTCTGACGGTGGTACTGGATGGTTTATTAAATGAACGTCATAATTTTAAAATACTAGTGATATGAATTATATTTTAGCATGGCAGATTAACACCCAAGGAAATTCCGAAGGGTTGCCTATACCCTCTGGATTTGCAATTGCTTTGATTATTTCTCCGATTAAAGCCAATAATAGTGGGGAGGGTAATTTTGCAATCTTAGAAGTGCAGGTGTGTACTTTCAAGACACCCGCCTTTGTTGATACGATTAGTTATAACACCGATCTAGAAGCACTTGGCTATGAGTCTGGTGGGAACACGAAGAAATTTGATATCACCTCCGATGATTTGAATAGTTCGGTTCGAACCTTATGTCGAAACCAGATACTGTCAGACTTGCAAACTGCCTATGGTTCAGGGAATGTGGTTGAACTTTAATAAATAAACAGGAATGTCTCGAATTAAAGGCGTCGTAGTAAAAACAACTAATCCTGCCGTCACTGATGACAGTGACGAGGGGTATTATATTGGGTTTCGGTGGATCAACACCTCTACGATGACTGAGTATGAAATATTTGACGCTACGGTGGGTGCAGCCGTTTGGATTGTTGTCGCTCTAGGGAGTGGATTCTTGCAGCAACGCGTTTACAGCCTTCCCCTTAGTGAAATTAGCGATTCCCAGATATGTATAGTTGGGGAAGATAGAACAGAAACAACAGGACAAACGGGAGATTATGCTACTGATTTTGCAGTATCTAACCAACATGTGACCATACTTGTAAATTCTATTACCACTGGTGGTGATATTGTTATAACTGGCACCTCTATAGACGAGTCCACAGGAGTTCCATCGGCAGCAGACACTGAAACTATTACTGTTGACACTACTGCTAGCCAGTTATACAAGACTGCTAAAAAGTGGTGGGAGATTACCAATATTGACATTACTACTGGAACTATAGTCAGCATCAACTATGATGTTGGTGTGTTAGGCTATGATGATTTTGGAAATAGGACGGCCGAAATACTTGGGTATAGATGTGAAAGTAGATCGCAGTCTAGTACTGCCGATTTTGCTATTCAGATGGTCAAAGTACAGGATGATGGAGCAGGCAAAACTTCCTTGGTGACAATAGAAGATTATGGTATTGATTCTGGTGGGGCTGGCAATCAGGTAATTGACGCCTTGAGAACTGGCTTAGCCGATAGAAGTTACACCCCAACCGTGGCTAATATTTGGTTAAATAATACGATGGTGGTATTAAAGGCGGGAGATTTTAATACATTTTTCTCAGGTGACGAAAATATAATTGATGGCACTACTGACGAAGGCTTTATTTTATGCATAGTTGGCGCACCATCTGGGGACATTTCAGAAGTGGATTATCTAACTATTCGGATCGATTATATTCTTCAATAATGAAAATAGCTTTAAAAAATAGCGACACACAACCAAGTGTACCAGCGTTAGCGGCGTTGCCTAGCGCCTCGTTATCACATTTGCGTGCATTTATCGTGGCGAATACTGGATATATTTATCATAAATCAGCGTCGAGGGGAGATTTTCAACCCGATGACGCACCAACTGCACTAGGATGGTGGTTGACAAAGTCTGATAAAGCTAAAGGAGCGTTGTATTATTTGGTTGAAAATGACTATGATTTCGTAGGAAACGCCGCTACTGATGTATCCTCTATTGAAAACTTTGACATGCATGCTGATCTACCAGTATATCAAATCAAAGAAGACATTTCTACACTTATAGCTGCCGCTGGTGGGTTTGGCAGCCTAACGGCTGCTGAAAAATTAATAGCATCTAAGTGGTTTGCTGTTGATAAGTCGGATCGCGATACAGTCAGCTCCGACACTAAGCAGGAAACCAATGCTGCTTTGCTTGTATCAAAACTAGTAGATGAGCTCAGGGTCAACACTTTAAATAATGGAACCATTGGGATAAAAGCCGCTTCTTCTGCCACCGTCGACCTGATGATAGGGGCATTCTCCCGTGTTGGACAACAGGCTATGATAATTCAGGTAAATAACATTACCGATCTTCCAGCTCCCTCTGGTGGCAAACACGTTCTAGAGGCCAATACCGCTTACTTTTTTAATACTAGTATCAATATTGCGGGGAACTATATAGAATGCGGTGATAATACAACAATACAAGGGAACAGTACTTTTCTTGCTCAAATCATTTACACTGGGACGGGTGCAGCGATTCGCGGTGTGGATGTAACAGTGAGTATATCTCATGTAACATTTATAGCTTCTGGGGTTGGTGCAAGCGTATTTAGCTTTACAAACGCTGCCAAGGATAAAAACTTCATATTTAGAAACTCAGCAGTAACATTATCAACTGAGATAGGTACTATTTCAGGATATAAGATTGCATTAATCCAGACGATTAATCATTCTACGAACCTAGATGGGTGGACTTTTGATGCCGTGAAACATTTATTTTTTCTTGACACCTTTTTCGACTCAGCTAATGGAGGTACTTACATAGACCTTCCTACTGGAACCTTTGACGATGTGATAATGGCAAGGAATCGTTTTGACGTACCTGCCGCCGCAATTGGACTCGCTATTGATGCAGAAACGATTACAGTTACTAATAACATTAGTATTATCTCAAACATTATTAGTGGAGTTGGCACTCACACAACTGGTTTTACTGTGGCCGATTTGAAATTCGACGTTAAAATGAACTTTGGTATCGTTGACTTTGTTTCTGGGGCGTCAATGACGTGGAGTGAAAATACTGGGACGATGACACTTGGCTCAGCAGCAGGTTGGACAAAAATAACAGGTGGAACATCTCTCGGGACAAACCTTAAAAGATTTACTCACACCTCCCCTAATAAACTCACCTATGTTGGTCTTAAAACACTCTTGGTAAGTATTAATGTATCCTTAGCAGGTAATTATGTTTCAGGTGGCGCATTTGTAGCATCGATTTCAGTGTTTAAAAATGGTACTCTCATCGCTGGCTCGGAGAACGGATTTACTATATATAGTGCTGACGAGCCCTGTTCAACTAATAAACAGGTTTCTATTGAAAAGGATGACGATATAGAGGTATTTGTTAAGAAATTTGTAGGTCCGACCACTACTATTTCCTTTGGTTTTTTTAATGTTCAGATAAATGAATTATCATAATGAGTAGAAAGATCAAACTAGTAAAAAAGACAGCAGACGTTCAGCAGCCAGAACAGCCTCTGAGAGACTTTGTGGCTAAGAGTGTAAGAGTTGAGAAGGAGGACTATGTTCTCGATGTGAGCATTGGGAACCAAGAGCAGGAGGTCACCACCATAGACAATTTACGTGCGGCTAAAGCGATCATGAAGATTGATCAGCGCGCATTCCGCGCTGGCATCCGCCGTATTGACCAAAACAATGGTGGCGCTACTGGGATGAGCACCGAGGAGAAGTTGTTTGCGGGACTAACTTTTGCCTTTTCTAATCCTGCCGATCTACTAACTGAAGTTCCAGAGGTTAGAGACAGAATATGGAATGGTATGAGCGATCTCCATGAGCCATCAGTATTTGATAGAATGAAGAGGTTTCGGTATGCATCCTCTATCATATACAATACAGTGGACAGTGCTACTGCTAAAACTGTAGTTAGAAAAATGACCACCACTCTCATCGCTGGAAATATAAACATCTGGCTCGCTTATGTTGAGTTTGGACTTGAAGGCACCACCTTTGACGCCTCAGATGGAGAAGCGATAATGGATTATATATTAAGTGTAGTTGGAACTGCATTCGGTGGAGCTGGCTTATTGGAAGACATCCAAAACAACATGCAACCCACTCAGGGGAATCTATCGGCCCAAGAAGTGATCACAGCAATTGAAAATGTATTGATAGAGGGGATTTACGAAATAGTATAAACAACATAAGTAACAATTAAAAACCGAGCAAAAATGAGTGTAAAAGGCCAAAAAATAATGACCATGACCTATAATGACTTTCTGTCAAGCTTCTACCCATCAATCTTAGGGTTAGGAGGTTTTAGGGTGAAAAACATGGAGACCATGATAAACATCGCAAAAACAAAAAAGAAGTGCGACCAGAAAAATGAACTTTTCGAAGAGTTAAGAGAAAAATTGTTAACTGAAACATGTCTTAAAGAGGGTGGTAAACCCAAAACTGAAGAGGGGAAGTTTATATATAAGGACGACACTACCAGAGAAGTTGCACTTGACAAGGTTAAAAAACTTTCCGAACAGGAGATTGAGGTTGTCACTTATCCAGTGAAATGGAAGGATGTTAAGAACATACAAGGGATAACCGCCAACATGATGGTAGCTCTTGGTGGTGAGTACCTAACAGGATTGAAACTAGATTAAAAAATTATGAAACCGTCAGGCCGAACAGAAGGATTTATAATTGGGGTTTTAGCGAGTCTAACTGCGGTTATAGTATGGGATTTAGTCAAGGTCAAATATATGGTATTTAAGACCGATGTAAAACAAGATATCAATCCAGAAACAGATACAATATGAGTTTAAAATTCTGGGATAAAGCTGACACTGCTGGCAAGCGCGCAAAAATAATATTGAGTTTACTTGGTATTTTGTTTGTAGTGGTGGAGGGGTGTTACCTGATGTATAAAGAACGTCTTGATTACATGGAGATGAAACAGGATGTCTGTGCTTTACAGGAGGCTCTTGCTCAGGACAGTGTTCGACTTTACACTCTGCATATTGAACTAGGTAATCTTAGGGATAGCTTAAAGGCACACGAACAAGAAAAGGCTACGCAAGATGCTAAAAGTCAGGACACCTACGCGGTGGGATATCGGTATGACAAAGTTCAGAAGAAGCGTTATTACCGAGATTGGTCTGGAACATTTTATGAATTGTATCCTGATCCTGATTGGTCAACAATGACTGAGAAATTTTACTATTACGTTAATCCTAAAACGGGTTTCCGTAAATATCCCTTTACCGATTAAAAATGTTAACCATGCAACTAGTTGCCAAACAGAATATAAGGATGAGAGATTGGTTTATGAAGAACTGGGAGTTACTTATTCCGTATTTGGTGTTTTTCTTTACACCACTCACACCGCTTTTGATTGGGGTAGGTGTACTGGTATTCGCTGACCTTTACACGGGTCGCAGTGCTGCTAGAACGCGGGGCGAAGAAATCAGAAGCCACGGATACAAGCGAAGTGTGTCAAAATGTACTCAGTATTTTCTTGCCATCATTTTAGGGAGGATTATGGAGGTGGTTTTCTTGCCTATGATCCCAGTGACTGCTATTACCGCTGGATATATTGCCTTGACGGAGTTCAAGAGCAATATTGAGAATATTTCAACGGTAACTGGTATAGATATTTGGCGTGCAATTGTAGATCGGCTACAAGGAGATAAAAACAGAAAGCGTCGCAGCAAAAAACCTGATACTGATTAAAATAAGAAACGAGTACTATGAAGACAATACGAAAAGGAAGTAAGAGTATACATGTAGAGCTTTGGCAGTATTTTTTACGCGGTCAAAAACTGTACTTTGGAATTGTCGACAAACGCTTTGGTGATATGACTGTTACAGCTACCAAAGCCTTCCAAAGAAAAAACAATTTGAAGCCTGACGGGGTGGTGGGTAGATATACTTATGCCAAAGCCATGTTAAAGGGTTTCGGCTCAGTTGAGGACAAAGATCAGGGGGAGTATTCGTCTTTGTTCCCACCCAAACCAACTGATATTAAACCACTGACGAGTAAATCTCAACGAGACGCTATGTTTGGGAAGTTTGAGTACGTCGCCACTCCTACTGCTAGAAACCCTGAGAAAATCACTTTAAGGGGGGGATGGCAAAGGAATAATATTGTGAGGGTAGACCTGCCTCAAATGGCAAAAGCCACAAATGGAAAATATACGACCATGCGCTTCCATAAAGCGGCTGAGTACCAATTGGTTGAAATGTGGAAAGAATGGGAAAAAGAAGGCCTCACTTCTCTTATTATCAGTTATGCTGGCGCGTTTTACCCGAGATTTATACGTGGCAGTAGAAAACACCTATCCAACCATTCGTGGGGAACAGCATTTGATATAAACGTGCCATGGAACGGACTGGGCAGAACCCCCGCCCTTGTAGGAGAGAAGGGGTCAGTAAGAAAGCTGGTAAAGATCGCCAACAAATGGGGATTCTATTGGGGTGGACATTTCGGCAGAAAGGATGGAATGCATTTTGAGGTCGCAAAACTTATACTTGATCCAAATGAATAGAGGTCTTAAAATAGCATTGATCTCACTCGGCACTATAGGAGTTGGGGCAGGAATATATTTCACCGTGATAGAAATTAAAAGAAACCGATTAATAGACGATCTATCTTTTGGTTCCAAAGTACCCTACGTTTCCAATAAGAGCGGAAAACAATATGACTTAGAAAAGGGTGACAAGGGGCTAATTGCTTACAAGGACGGAATCATCAAAGGGCAATATTGGTTGATAGATGGAGAGCCATATTGGGTGACTAGTAAAGAGAAGAAAAAGATTAAGCTCACCCATAAGAAGGACATTAAATATTTTAAACGCGTATTACCTAAACTGGGATTCTGATGGTAAAAGACAGAATAATGGATGCGGTTTCATTTCAAATGAAAACTAAAACCACAAAAGGAATTAAAAGGGATGCATCACTGTATCCCTAGTTTAGAGGCTAAAACCTTATATAATATGAAGAAAAATTAGATATATGGAAATGAAAAAACAACGGGAATTTGATCCTAAAATACCCTTCACATTCCGGGTAGAGTTACGATCGATCTGGGATGGAGACACTATCCGAGTGGATATTGATCGTGGTCATGGGCTGATCGATACGGGTGAGAATGGGAAAGGTTGTAAGGTTCGGTTTGCTCACATTGACGCTCCCGAAAAGCAGAATTATGGATCAAGAAAGGTAACGGCTAACGAGATAATTCTTGGAAAACAAGCCAAGGAATTTTTAAAGGATTTAATCGTTGGAAAGCAGTTAATAATGGAAAGTCTAAAGTCAATAACCAAAGGAAAATATGGACGATACGTCTCGATCCTATGGATGGAACAAGAGGATGGGTCATGGTTGAATGTAAATCAAAAAATGCTGGATGAAGGACACGCTTCACTAGTTAATTATTAAACTTAGCTTATGACTAAGCACGGTAAAATAATAATATGGTCAATCATTGGAGTAGCCACCCTTACAACGGTGACACTTATTGTTGTGCTTAAGAAACAGAAAAAAAAGAAAACTTACTCGGTAAAAGACATGTACTCTGGAAAACAGGCGAGTCAAATACCAATTATGCAAGCATAAATGACTAAGACGCAGAACATATTAATATGGTCAGGGATTGGGGTTTTATTAGTTGGTAGTATTATTACCGCAGTCGTGATTTCTAGGAAGAAACACAAAAAGCCAGCAAACGCTAATCCATTATTAACAACTAGTTCTGTGATCACTCCTGAGACCATTACTAAACGGTTTAGGTATCGGTTGGCTGAGGATGGCATTGTGTACAGTATGCGCCGCGTAGGAGACACTGAGATAGAGGTGTATATGGGTGTGGTTTATTTAGGGGTCATCTACCGAGAGGGCAGAAAACTTATTTGGAAAGACGAGAATGGAAAAACTACCGAGGTGACCAATTTAATTGATAAGAAATTTTTTGACAAACAAATATGATATTTAAACGCCCAATATTCTGGATTGCGCTAGGGTCCTCCCTAGTGGCGCTGTGGGTGTTTAGCAACGGCTTTAAGGCTCCGAAGCTAAGTTCTTCATCTTCCCCAGAAAAGGGTGATGATAGCACCTCAGAGCCCCCGAAATATTCAAAACCATGGGAGAATCCTAAAAATGCCCATAGAAAATTCGTGGAAGTAACGGGCGAAGGGGCTCCACAAGATGGACGTTCAATAAGAGGCGCCCTTCTTCCCGAGGCTCTACATGGAAACATTTTTCCAATTGTGGTCACCACTCATCCTAATGCGGATATTGGGCCTGGGGTACTCCAAGGATTGGCCACAGTAACAATCCATGATTCTGGTGACGGAAAAAATGTATACTACCATGGTAGACGACATGGGGAGTTGAAAAATTGGCACTTACCTTATGATGAAATTAGGGACAACACCGTGGAGCAATTATTTGGGGAAAAACTAAACTAAGATGGCAGAGGCAGCAAAAAAAAGTAGAGCAAACGCAGTGATGATGGTGACTTTTGGTGTCTTCATGACTGAGGCCATTCTTTATTATAATTTATCAGCACAGAAATCAACTCCTAAGCAGGAGCGTAAGCTAATGTTACCTCCTCCGGTCGATTTACTTAAGATTGCTGCGATAGTCGCAGTATTTAGTGTTATAAACGGCGCTATTATCGGTGCAATAGAAAAGAAATAATATGGCAGTATTACCCTTGATATTGTTTGGAATTATTACTGGTGCAGCTATTGGCGCTACATTGCCGGATGCTCCAAAGGTAGAAGCGGACCCTGATGAAATTGATCCGGCGCTGGAAGGTGAACCCAGTCCCGAGGATAACCTCCCGCCTATCGATCCTCAATACTGGGTAGTTGTTCAAACTGATGGCCCCTATGATAAGGATGACTTCCTGTTCGGCACCTTAGAAGAGGCTCGTGCATTTTATGACCGACACAATTCAGTTAAACAAATTGATGTTACCGAATTCTTTAACAATGGTGTGATGTGGAGTAAGATTTATGACGAAAACATTGAGCAGGGCACAGGTTGGTCCCTTCCTCAACAAGGAAAGGAGAACATTGTATTTATTTCAGTTGGACACCGCACCAATACAATCGAGGAGTGGTCTGTAGCGGGTCCAGCTCCAATAGAGGAAGTAGAGTAAAAATTTAAAACAAGAAAAATGTCAGATAGAGATATTTATGGATCAGTAACCGGAGCAGGCTCAATCAAGTCAATTAACGTTAAGATCAGGAAGAACGTTAAAAACGCCAGAACCAGAGGTAGGCTTAAGGAACTACTTGACAGGAGTAGGTATTTATACACTCTGACTTTTAGCCCTACGTTTAAAAAAGCTATCCGAGGCTCGACAGCCGCCTCAAGAAAAGCTGCCAAGGCCCAGTTTACCAAGACTGCCGAAGAAGCCAACAGAGTGCAGAAAAAGCTTAATATGAGAGGAAAGAAATTTAAAACAACTATAGGTTAATAGTAAACCTTAAAACCCGAGAAAAAATGGCAACAGAACTTGATGAATTAAAAAAAGAGCAGGCAAAATTCAATGCCTCTGCTAAGAAGATGTACCAGGTGAAGACCCAGAAAGACATTGCTACTATGGTTATTGGGACAGCACTTGCAATCGGAACACTGTACGTTGTTTCTTATGCAATATCACGAGGGTGGAGAGCAGGACAAGCATAAACAAAAAACCCCCTGTAGAACTTAGCGAGGGCTTACATAAGGGCGATCCATTATTGAGTCAAGGACTTGCTATTGGTGCGCATGTGGCTTTGCTCGCTGTAGCGGCTATGGGGATTACGTATTTAATTTCAAAAGGCTGGAAGGCTGGACAAAAATAAAGATATGGCTAAACAGGTAACAACCGTTATAAGCGGACAGGTAATAGATGTAGAGAGCGGAGAGCCGTTGTCTTTTTCTAAGGTTTTCCTTTCAGACAGAAAGGGTAATATGACCGCGGATCGAATAGCAGTCATGGCGGATGCCCAAGGCAGGTACAAACTAACGGTGCCCCTGGTGATGATCCCTAGAGCTTCAGGGGTCCCATTGATTCGGCCCAAAGCAAGTCATGTATCGGCGTACTTTGTGGGTTACACTCCAATGTCTTTACCGCTGGTCAATAAGAAGGTATATAATTTCGATCTTAAAGGCGGTACGGAACTAGAAACTGTGGTGGTTACAGCCGATCGTGTTCGCCCTCCTAAAAAGCCGCTGAAGGTATTACTCCCCGGAGAGAGATATCAACAAGAGAAAAAAAGTAATGCAGCCCTTTGGTGGATTGTTGGTGGAGTGGCCGTGGTGGGGTTAGCGGTGGGCCTTGCGGTGTATTCTAATAAAAAGGCCTTAACCGCTTAAAGTGTAACTGAAGTAAAAACAGAACAATGAAATCAAATTCACAGAGCCAAAAACAAGATTCCTATACCGGAAGAGATGCTGTGGCCAGCGCTATTCTTCTTACCGGGATTATTTCGCTGGCAGGATTTGTAGCAGCATTTGCTTTATCCAAGGGCTGGAAGGCAGGTAAAGGTTAGTAAAAGATATACGTATAAGTGACTTGAGCAAAGTTTAACTAAAACAACAATGATGGAAGAAAGTAACATTATTTTTTGCGTATTAGCTCTACTTGGAATTACAATCCACGCGCTGATGAAGTTTAAAAAACGTTCGGATAAATCCACAAAGTTTAATTTCAAATGGTGGATCAAGGACAATTGGATCAACTTTGCATTGTCCATCCTTTCGATAGTGACTTTATTTTTAATGGGTGGAGAAATCCTGTCCTACTTGGGGATGACATTAGAGGATGGTTCGCCTGCTGAAAAAATAGGTGCGTTCTGTATTGGATATTTCAACCATAGCTTGATCAGGAATGTGCTCGGGAATGTAGAGCGAAAAATGGGTCAAAATCAGGATGCTAATCAAGGTGGTTAGCCAAAATATTAGATCATGGCAAAGACAAAACCTTGGGTATGGTGGGTGGTAGGCATTGGATCATCCGTCGCTGTAGTAGGAATAGGAATTCTTATAGTTAAAGGTGTTAAGAAAAACAAACCTAGCGATGAGGGCACCGAATATGTAAGCGACAGGCCGACGTATTATTAATTAAATGGAGATTAGTAGAAAAGCATGGATAGTGGCTGGCATCACAACAAGTCTTGTTGTGATTGTCGGCGCATTGGTGTATTTCGACAGGCGCGCTACAAAAAAAACCGCTCCTAAATCTTCTCGAAAATTATCGCAGTTTAATCAAAATCTGGTTCAGCTTGCAGAACTTGAATACCAGAGATGGAATGAAAAAGGCAAGAAACACGAGTTGAGTCCTGAGATGTCCGATACTCTAGTTGATTATTGGAGACGGGGTACTGGAATGAATTTTTCGCCATCCCAAATGCAGACTCGATCGGTGCAAAATAAATACCCATGGTCAGCAGCCGCTATATCATGGCTTGTTAAACTCGCTGGTGCTGGGGATGATTTCAAGTACTCAGCATCGCATAGTAATTATATTATTGCGGCTATCAACAACCGAAAACAAAACAACGCCAACCCTTTTAAGGCTTACAGAATCAACGAACTACCAATCAGAGAAGGTGATATTGTATGTAGAACTCGCGCTGGATCAAGAGCCACGTATGACACAATCCAAGCAGGAATGCCGACCCATTGTGATGTAGTGACTCAAATAATGGACGCGCACGGGGTGAGTATCGGGGGGAATGTTTCGCAGAGATTTAGTAAGACAAATGTCCCGATAAACAAAGAGGGTTATATTACAGATAGAAGTTATTTCGCGATCCTGAGAAATACTAAATAATGAAGACAGGACAAAAAATATTAATAGGTGCATTAATTGGAGGAACCATTATGTTTGGAGCAACAACGTATTTGAAGTTTTTTAGAAACAGAAAAGCAAAAAAAATGAGCAAAACACCGAGCGTCAATTCACACTCAGAAATAAAAGTCGGAAAATCCCTTGTACTCACCCCTGACAGTGAGTTTTCTAAGTATGATTTAATAGTCGTGTATGGAGGGATGCATTTTGCGACCCCCGCTTGGATGAAAAAACAAATCCCAGATTCTATCTTAAATAGAAATATTGTAGTAATCGTGCCTTACAATGATCCATGGTCAAGAACTATTGGCACCATCAAAAAGGCTACCGAGGGTAAAAACATTGGAAGAACTTCACTTTTAGGATATTCTGGCGGGGGGTATATGGTGTTGGATGTTATGCAGCATTTAACCCCAAGCTTCATTGGTTTGATTGACCCGTCAATCCATATGAGACAATTACAGTTCCCTGTAACTAAAAACTTCAGGATGCTATGGGGCTCACCCGGAATGATAGATATTTTTGAAGACAACGGACAGCGATACACTAAGATGGAGAAAAAAATTAAGGATGCTGGCGGAGTGAGCCAGAGGTCATCAGATAGCAATCATGGTAATTACCCAAAAGCATTCTTCCGGCTATACGAAAAGGAATTAAACGCATAAATTTAAAACCCACTCGCGATGAAACTGAATGAGAATCAAAAAACATGGTTACAAGTGCTCTCACTTGTTGCGATCGGCATTGGTTATTTACGCCTAATCCAGCCACCAACAAGAAAGAAGTATAGCAACTTCAATCCACTCACCTCTGAGATAATGGAGAATTTAGGTGTTGAAAACATGGGCAGCCGAGATCGGGTTATATTTACCCTTACCAACTCAACCCCTAAACCTCAGAAAGTCGACTTGTTTGATTCGTTTTCTCAACAGACGTTTGCCCAGCAAAACCCGAATGTAAGTGTCCAGTCGGTGCCAAATGTTGATTTTTTCGCTCAATCAATCATAAATGAGCCTATTGCTTTAGCTGGTCTTGAGGTCCGATCTCCAAACACCAAACAGATCAACCAAATGATCCGCATACAAGCTAAGGACGCCTCAGGAAACGAAGCTGTCAAATATGTATACCCACTGGTGAGTGCTTATCAGAGTCAGGGTGATATCGCCACAGCATCTTTAGAGGGGCTGGTCTTGAGTGGGCGCACCAAGATAGATGACTACGTGATTCTGCCCAACACTACTGTTTCAATCACCATGTATTTTGCGGGCCAGTTAAAAGATCAAGCGAAAAGAAATCCAAGAGCTGCCGCATGAAAAAACTTAGTTTACCCAACATAATCCTAATGCTTTTCCTTGTGATCGTCTCAATCTCTTGGTTTGTTGACAGGGGAAAATTAAACCGAGACGCTAATGATACCCGCAAAGCAAAAGAGAGACTTATCCTAGAGTCTAAAGAGCGGGAGAAGATACATGAAATAGAAATCAAGGCACTCGAAGCACAAGACATTGTCTCGAAAAAGGAAATTGACAGCCTCTTGAGGGCTAATCTTAAAACTGACACAATAATAATTACCATAAATGAAAACTTACGTCAAACAGAATCTCATCTTGACACTGTTCATGTTGATGGGCTTATCGACTTTTTCTCAACTGAAGTACCCGATAGCACAGATAGACGTTGAGGGAGACACGGTGATGGTATTTAGTCTGTTCCAGTCTCGGGACATGGCTAAAAAAATTGCTGGGTTCAAAGCTTGCAAACAGAACAAAACCCAGCTTGAGATAAAAATAGTTCGCCTTGATTCAGTGGTTGGTAAACAGAAATCCAGAATAGATGATAAGGATGAGGTGATTGCTAGAAAGGATTCCATCATTGGTGAGAAGGAGATTCAGATTAATGCTCACCAGTCGATAGTGTCTGATCTGGACGATGAAATAAAAAAGCAAAAAACAGGAAAGTTTATTGCTATTGGCGCGGCAGTAGTGGTATCGATCGTTGCTATTTTACGTTAAAAGAATTGACTATCTTCGAGACACTTATGCGTTGTTCACCGTAGAGGCCTAATCCTTGCTCGGTTTTAGGTCTTGGGGAGCAAACTGAAAGGGATTGTGAGTAATCACAGTCCCTTTTTTTAGACCTTCTCATTGATCTCTCTGGCTATGGCATGTAATTTATTGACCATCTCGTTCACCACCTCAAGCCTGGTGTCTATAGAGTAGAGTTCATCTTCTTTCACCCCCTGTTTTTCACCGTTCATTTTCTTGATGGTCAGATTAAGGGCATAATGCCTTATTTCCTCGGCACGTTCTATGAATTTCTTACCAATCACGTGTATGATCTCACGATTTAGGTTATGCAATGAATAATTGTCTTTGGATACTTCTTCTACAAATTTATCGTCAATGTCATCTGATGTCATGTGCAGAGGTTTTAACTATTCTTGAGTAGATGCAGAGTCCATCTCTTGAGCTTTCCCTCGATGGTGTTTAACCAGTAATGAGCAATTAAGCAGGGCCATTAGTTTAAAAACCACAACCATACCAACGTTCCCACCTTTTCCGTGCTCGATTCTATTGAGATACCCATTAGATATCCCCGCGTCTTGAGCTAGTTTCTTTTGGGTGATGTGTCGGCTGCGTCTAATCTCTCTGATCCGCTCCCCAAATATTTTATCCGGCGTTAGTTCATTCTCCATCTTGTGTGCGAGTTTCTTCGGTTTCTGATTCACGTTTATTCTTGAACTGTTGTTCGTTAAGGTATGCGTAGAATTTATCCAGTGTCCAGTCAGTTTTTTTCACCGCTCGCTGTATTTTCTTATACAGGTCAACCTTTTTCTCAGCCATCGCGGTAAGCTTGTCAATGAGTACAGCTTCTCGGGACAAGCTATTCACTCTTGTGTTAAAGGTGTGAGCCGTCCTGTGGGTAGCCTGTTGAATGCCGGACATAAAGGTTCTGGAATTTCGGAATAGTTCCGGGTTGTTTTTCAATTCCTCGGTTACCTTATCTATAGCCTCTTTGAATATTTTCTTTTTTTTAGACTTACTCGGCTTCACTATTGACAGCATATGTAAAAAATGATAATACATATCGCAATCAGTATTACTTCCTATTACCGATCCCCCCCGACTCTTAACGGTGTTCTGGTAAGAATTGATTTTTTTCATCAACCATTCCTGATGAATCCGGGCCTTATCTTCAGGGGTAGCTTCCCTGTCTTTAATAACAGGAAGGCATCGCATAAAGTTTGTAATTGCTGTAGCTCTTCTGGTATGAATAAACTCATCAAGAAAAATAGAAAGAGTGGCCGGGTTGATCCCGAAATACTGTTTAACAAGTCTATTTCTGACTCCTAAATGAAAAGCAAGCTCCACTTCCCTGACAGTTAATCCACCATGGTCGGCATAAATATCTTTAATGGTGCGCTGTATGACAAGGTCCCGATCGTCAGGGTCCATATTGATTCCGCTATCGAATATAGCGGTATTAATCGCCGCTGATAGTTCCATCCCGGAGTCCTGGGCCTCCATGTTTTTAATCTTGGAGGTATAACCTTTATGGGCAAGCATAATCTTTTTATCCATCGGAGAGAGTGCCATTTTATTGACATCGAAAGATTTGTACTCCATCCCGTGAAACCATACAACCGAGGTGTCGTTTTCTGGCCTAATTGATAGAGAGGTGCTATTTGATCCGTCGGTCATTTATGCTTCTTTTTGAAGTTTATCAAAATCCCAACCTTTAACCTTCTCGTGTGATGCCAACGCTGCTTTAGCTTTAGAGCCTTTACCCTTGGAACTCCCTGTTTTATTCTGCTCCCATTCTTTCTGGTTACGAATAAAGGTATTGATTGCGCTCTTCCAGCTTTTCATTGGAGTCTTATGTTTTCCAACTACCCACCCCACCTTAGAGTAATGCTCGACGAACTTCTCTCCGGCCACCTCCCAGTCATCTACTTTTTTAGATTTAAAATGCTGTTGGGCCTCAATTAGCGTCGGCTTAGTGAACTTAGTTTGAGAGGGATGGTCACTGTTCTCAGGCGCAGCTTCATCAGACTTTGATTTAGGAAGTATAATTCCTTCAGGTAATAAAGCCTTAAGGATTTTTTTATTTGCAACTCCAAACTCGTCGAGCATTTCTTGTATGCGCCAAATAATCGCTTTATGCTCATTGTTATTAGGCTTAAGCGGAAGGTGTTTCTCATCTCTGAGTAAGCTTTTCAGCCAGATAAACTTATTGTTTTTACCTACCAAGACTTGCCCACGAATAGTTTCGAGTCCATGACTGGTAAGTTCACCCTCTTTCAGTTTGGTCAGAAATGCCATTTCTTCCCAGTCCACTTCCCAAAACCCTGCGTTGTCACAGTTATCCATCAGGTACAAGCACATGAGTTTTGCCTTGACCGACAAATTCCTAAACTCTTTGTCGCGCCATTTATTCCGATAAGACTGTCTATAGTCGCCCATGAAGTAATTGCTCGGTTTGGCAGGTGAAGCCCATAAATATAAGATGATATAAAGAGAATAACCAGCCCATGTGAAATTAATCTAAATCTGTTAATTTGAACTGATGAAGCCTTCCGTCTACAATAACAGAACCCCCGGTAAGAATCTGATTATGATCCACCTTTGATTCTACCATATTATACCACGGAATAATAAACCTAATCACCCCGTCATTTATTATCTTAGTCTCAAATACATAAGCGAAAGGTTGGAGTTTATGCGCTGTAGGAATCCTTGGAACCCTAATTACCGCGATAGAAAAAATCTCATGCACCGCAGCGCCTCCGTCATGACTGGTAACAGTTAACTCTCCTAATTTTAGTTTCATTTTGTGCTTTTTTTAAGGGTGAATATCTCCCCATTAAAATCATAATCCGTTAATTCAACCCTATCGATATAGTACCCATAAATCCAGTATAATTTTTTCTCTACATCGTAATTAATGGGGTGTTCATTGTAGGAGTAAGAGCTTTTATCTTTTTTACTGGTGTAACGAACAAGCTGACGTTTATAATGAAGGGTTAGTCCGCCATCCTCATTGATGGAAAGAAGGTTATCAGATAGTTTAAAACATTCCTTGGGTGCCTTCTCATAGTCATCACATAATACGTCAAGGGCGTTCTCACCGCAAAAATCTTCAAATACAAACACGTCACTATTGAAGAGTTTCTTCATGTTTTCAACAAACTCAGGGTTGATCACCTCTCCAACTTTATAGTCTTTCTCTTCCCATACCACTCCTGCATATCTAACGTCGAAGAACTTGAAATTCATCCTACGATCCTCCCAAGAAGTTTGTAGAATCCGGTTGTCTGCCGCTGCACTAAACTCCTGTTTCGACTTTTTTTCATCCGCCTCCTTTTTAGCGGCTCTTTCTTTTGCTTTTTTAGCCTTTGTCGGGTAGTTCTCAAGTTCGTTCATTGTCCTTTGGTAGTCAGGATGGTGAACACTCTTCTTAGCCTTGGACAACTCGCCTCTAAGCTCTTTGAGGGGGTTTTGGAGATTATTCATTTCAATGAACCATAATGGCAGCTTAATAACAACCCCCTCATAAAGCTCTTCGTGATTACGTCTTGTTTCAAACATATCTTATTCTATTATTACCGGGTCCATATTATCCATGCGTCGGGTATATTCTTCAATGCAATCAGCACATAACGCTTGCATCTGCTCTATATTCATTTTATGAACATAGGTGAACCTAACGAATCCATCGTATTTAGTCCATCTCTGAGGCTTATACCGCGCGTTGCACATAAAAGCTCCGTCTCTCTTGATGTGTCTGCTCATGATTCTGAATTGTGTTCTGCCAAATAACATTTGACACAAATAAACTTTTTTCTCTTGAAAGTAAACTTCTCTCCGCACCGGATACAGGCCCCTAATTTTTTCTTATCTGACCTCTTCCTATGTCTTCTAAGAATCTGTCTGCGTATTCGTAACACCAATACAAAGGTGAAGAACCCCCAGAATAACACCATCACAACCCAGAACGCGAGCCTATATCTCATATCAGGGTCCATCCACTCATACCACCAGAACTGCTTATAGAGAATCGCTGTGGGAAATACATAGACCCCCACATTAAACATAAACTTATCGAATGCATCCCGTGTTGGGCGCTTCTCAATGCGTTCTAATATATTGTTCCATCTATCCATTATGTTTTTTGTTTAAACTGAACCTCCCCTTTTTTCATATTTGCCAGTTCAGTGAGGGTGGGATCATTAACCGCCCTGACTTGATCAGCCACCTTTGAAAACCCTTTGGAATACCTGAACGTGAATTTAGATGCCTTAATTTCCTTAACCTGCTGAGCAAACTCCTTCTTACTCACCCCGGTGCCATAGAAGACATATTTCTCAAACGGCCATACAAGGGTTCTTTTCTTGTAATTGGACCCCACATCGAGCCCTGTCTTGTAAAGCTGGTTACACATCTTTTTGACTCTCTGGCTGATTTTTTCCAGAGCTTTTGCGTCATCTTTTGAGATCGCTCGCTTGTATATTCTAGGTAGCTTGTGTTTCCACCAGTCAACTGCATCCCATATTATTTGGTCAATATCTAATTTTTCCAGCGTAGGATGCTCGGTGAGTATCTGATGCTTGGTCATGACTACAAAATTCTCCTCCCATACATTCTCATCCTTAAGGTTCTTGCGAAGCCCTCGAAGAACTGGAATCATGTCCACATAGTTCACCCTATCGAGCCTACTATTGAGGTAGTAAGTGATTGTTTTATGCTCAAGGGCATCATAGTTCAGCACAAATCCATCAGTAGGCTTGATAATGAAAGATTTACCCCTCTTTTTTCCTTTCCAAGTCTCATAGGTGAACTTGATGTAAAGTTCATCTCTTCTTTTGTCGACTGATATTTTATCACCCTTTTCATCAAGCACATAAACGCATACAGTTTTATCCTTATAGTTCCTGTAATGCGCAAATTTATACCCACGGTTATAGTCTTTAGGAAGGTTATATTGGGTGTGTGTTCTGCCATCTCCGTAATCAGTTACCTTCTTATGCTTTTCTTTGAACTTCATATGGGCCAGCTCATTTGCTTTCCATTCTTCTTCGGGGATATATTCGGTTTTCCAAGAAGTTCCTCCCACCTTCCTTGAATACACCTCATACACTCCCTGAGGCGGAACACCAAAGTTATTTAGGACGTAATCGCTATAATATCCTCCATATCTGCTTTTGAAGTTGCTCGGATACCCGTTAATAGACACTGATATCCTTGATCCTTTTTGGATATGGCTATTGATGTAGGAGTGCCACTCAGTATATCGCATTTCACCATCTTGTAGAATATTCTCTTCATCGTAAATAAACTTTACGCGCCCCTTATGGGTATCAACCTCTAACAGGTTAAGATCAGTTGGAACCGGAGCAAACACCTCAGTCCGTAGAACCAGTCCTTGCAAGAGAATAAAATTTCTCTTATAATGGAATATTTTATTATCCATTTCATCCACTGTATTGTCAGCGTTTCGCCATTTATAAGAGTCTTGTTCATTTTCATGGCGCTCAACTTGCGCTTTAAGGAGTTGGTCGACCATGGCCTGAAATTCATCTCTTAAAGGAAAAAGACGATTCCCTAAATCAACATTATCACTAAATATCCTGTAAAGGTTATCCCCGTTACGGATAAGGATATACAATAGTTTATTGGCGTCATTTTTTGCCCGTGTAGCGATCGCATCAAATCTATCCTTGACTTCATAGCGCTTATCTTTTCGTCTAGGCTGCATTACCACAACGCATTTACTCTCTGGCACTACTTTTTTAAAGTTCCCGCTATCAACAAGCCATTCATCAAAATCCTCGATCGACTCAAAGTCTAATCCACCGTCGGCTGGATCACCAAACTCTTCATCCATGTAAAGCATGAGCTGCCGAAGACAAATCGGGTCTTCTTCCGGCGCTTTTTCTCCTTCTGATATTTGAACCACCGCCTCACCTTCTCCAAGGTAAATCTCAAGGGTAACGATGAGTCTATGAATTTTTCTCATCTGCTTTTTGAAGACGGTGATCTGGCGTTCTAAATCATCCTTCATGAGTTCCATTCGCTCCCTCTCTTTGTTGAGCTTAACCTCAAAATCTTCCTTTTGAAGAACGATCACCCTAACAAACCCAGATTGAACCACAGAGGCCTGATTCTTATTGACTGCTGCCTCTCTTCTGATCACCTCAAGCTGTTCGGTATTAGAAAGACCCATTAATGCATTAGAAGTCTCCTCTGCCTGCTTTAAAGACTCCTCATCACTGCCTGTAATCATCAGTTTTTCTCCGAACACTTCGAGAGACTGAGTTTCTCTAGCAGTATTTATTTTATCCTCAAAATCTTTAAGAGAATTCTCTGGGATAACTTGCCAATCTGTTTGAAGCTTCTCTATTTGATCCAGGGTATATTTCTTTTCAGCCTTAAATTCAGGATTTTCAACATCCACCCTGTTTTCAGACCCTTGCTCATGCTCAACCACTACAAACACGCAGTCCTTCATGATGTCGATTTGGTGAGGGTTGTTTAATGGTGATTCATTGGAAAGGTCATTATCAACGGCTTCCCCGATAAGAATCTGCTTTACCCGAGCATAGTCCCCTGATTTACTAATTAGAAAAACTCCTTCTTTGTAGAGTCCGAACCCTGCTTTAAAAACGAGTTCTTCCGCCTCGCGCTTAACGATAAATTTGTCCTTTTTAGGAAGGTAGTCTTTAGGTGCTTTTTCGAAGGTAAGGGTGCCCGCTGAATCTTCCATGGTGCCACCACCAACCATTTTTCGAACCGTATTGTCGGTACCACTAACAAGGCGCCAGATGTGTTTTAGTTGAGGGTCTTTTTCTTCATATGTCTTCCAATGAAATATTTGCCCAATGAAGGGGTTAAAGTCCCATAGTTGAGGCTTCTCAACCGTAATTTCCTTCTGGCCTTTCTTAAGATTCTTTTCAGCATCGTGCAGAAGAACAAAGAATGCAGTCCCTTTATCGCGATCAAAATTATGCCTGTCTAAATCTTCAATGTTAAAGCTCATGGTTAAAATTTATGCGTTAACCCCTTCGGTTAATATATTGTGTTCAATTTCAGCGAGCCGTTGTTCTTTTTCTTGGTCAGCCCGATCGTTGTATTCCTTTTCAATCGACTCCTTAAAGGCCTTGTTAATTGGGATATAAAATTCTTCTATTGTCTCAATAGGAATGTTTACGAATTCTGCTGTCCATTTCTTGTGTAACATCAATCCTGACCTTCTATCGCACTTATGAAGAGTAACAGAGGCTGATAAGACCCCTTCAGTCAGCCGGAGGGTGACTCCAAAACCGTTGATTCCCGTACGCCAAGTCCGATTCTTTGAGAGATAAACAGTAGTCCCACCCGGATAATATTTTGCACTAATTAATTCAATCTTACCCGCCTCCCAAAGATGCTTCAGGATAAATCCATAAGGCCCGCCATGACAGTAGACTGAATTCAGGTGCTCTAATTTTTTAAGAAGTATATTCATGAGTGCTCGTATTGATCAACGGTTTCTTTGATTGCCGACTTTAAAGCTCCTATCAACTCTGTGGCCTCGTCGATAGACAGGTAGCTTAGGCTTTCATCAGGTAATCTAGTGCTACGGTCAGAGTCATTAGATTTGATCCGCATCTGAATGCTTTCGCTCTGAGGGTCATCAGGGGCGGCCACTCCGATTGAAACGAGCTTACCACTTAACCGTTCTACATCCCCACCGTTTTTTAGTTCTACTGTTGACATTGTTACTCGCTTTTCTGTTCATAAATAAATTCACACTTAGAGGTGTCAAAAATGATCTTTTTCGGCTCGCCCATGTAGGGCTCACACTCGTATATATTGTGGTTAGAAGCACAATAGATGGCATTCCCTAAATGCTTAGTCGATTCCATACTGTCACACATGTTGTTCAGTTCGTTTAAGAGATAGTCCCCAGATATTGAATAATAATTAATCTGCCTCTGGTTCCATGGCGAGTAATGCCGGAAAGCCCTTAAGAATCTAGAAAGCATAGCGCGAGAATTCTGCACGTATACTGTCTGGGCTATAATAGTTTCGGCGCCCTGTAACTTCTCATATAAGTCATCCTGCTGTAGGTGATACGCCTGAGGGATAAAAAGAAAATCTTTCCCCTCAGGAATCCAGTAATCCCGTTCTTCGTCTATCTGAGAAGACCCTGTTATCAGCCCCATTTCTTTGGCCGCCGCAATACCAGAGAGGGAAACTCCCTGATCATTTTCGAGCCATACTGTTTTCGGTGTGTTCATGGTTTTTGTTTTTCTCTAAGACCTAGAGATAAGACGTCCAGTCATCGTCGGTTAATCGTCCTTTTCTACTAATGATATCAAGAGCGTCGTCAATAGATATACCGCTTAACTCGCTCTGCCTCATAACAGCTAATCCATCATCAGGAAAAATAGTTAAGTAAATCTCAAAATCAGTTTTCTCTTGAATTTCTAAAGTGAGATCACCCAAGGCAATCCACAACTTATTATCTAGGCTTAAAACTTTGTTTTTTAAGGATTTTAAAGACTCCATATTGAATATAAAAGTTAATCTAATAGGTCAAAGTTAGTTATTAAAACGACAATTCAAAATAAAGGTTACAATTATCTATTACAATAATTATAGACAGTCCAAATATTCTTTAGCCAAACCGGAATACATTGCGAATTTTGCTGCCCCGACTGAAGTATTACAGCCTATTTTATTCATAAGGTTTTTTCTGTGGGATTCAACTGTGTTGAAGCTAATTCCAAGTTCTTTAGACATCTCTTGAGAGGTGTACTCCTGAAAGATCAGTTTTAAAATGTCTTTCTCTCTCGGGGTAAGCCTTTCTACTATTATTAGCAGTTTAATGACCTCCTTTTGAGAGAGATAGTCGCTACAATTCCCGTAGGTCAGAATCATGCCGCTGTCCTCTGGTTCTAACTGGTAAATAACCCTAGGCGGTGCATTAGATGTTGACACTTTTTTATTAATATCCAGGTCAGGTCTTGATAAAGCCTTTTGGTAATATTTAATTAGGCTGTCCTCTACGATTTCTGCTTCCCGTTTCTGCTGTTTCCGGTCATGTTTAGCTATGATTCTCTGAAGCCGCGCACGTTCGTCCGCATCATTTTTAGCTTTTATATTATAAATACGTTTCTTCTCTTTTGCATCATTTACATCTTGAATATTCTTGATCCTTTCCTGCTCCCTGATATTGTTTTTGAGTTTAATGCTTTCAATCCGCTCAACTTCCTTAGCGTCATTTTCAGCCCTTATTTGATCTGCCTGTTCGTTTATTATTTCTGCTTCCTTCCTTGTTGGTTCAGATTCTGATTCAGTGGTAACCTTTGCTCGCGGAAGATCATCCTCAGTATACGCTTGCTGTTTTTTCGGCGGTTCGGTTTTGGGTGAGCCTTTCTTAGTGGGCGAATCCTTCGCTTTTTTTTGTTTGGTTTTTATTTCAGGGATTCCACGCTTTGCCTGTGTTTTTTTCTTAGGCCCTCTCTTTTTGAGCCACGGTTTTTTTTGAGCGGGCACTCGATCTGCTTTAAGGGGGTTGTCCCCAAGTAGTTTAACGACTGATTTGAAGTCTATTTCTTCTCCTACTTTCATGCGTTGAAACAGCGTGTCGATTGAGTTTCGGCAATTTGAAATAGATTCCACACAGCTATAAAACTGCATATCATTCCCCTCGATAACGCTCTGATGAATAGCGTTCCTTAGTATTTCTGCTGATTTTGAAAATAGGCCTACATATTTCTTACCGTATCTAATATTAACTTGATCGCTCCAAACCTCGACATATGAGTCCAGGTAGCTCTCAAATTTATCTTGTACATTTACCCATGCACGAGCGGGGGCAAGCACTTGAAATCCAATAACGGCCTGCTTTAGCGTCCTTACCGCTTTCTTCATGCGACGTTTATGAAGCTTTAAAGGAATATTTAAACGTTTTGCTGCCTCGGGGGCACTTACCCCTTCAATACGAAGTTCTATCAGGCTGACTTGTTCATCCGAGAGGGCGAAGAAGTATTCACGAAGAGTTTCAATGTCACCATCGTGTGAAGGCGTAAGATATGGGCCACCCTCGCGCATGAGGTAGTTCCAAACAAAGTGGTCAATATTTTTTCTTATTGAAGTCAAACTCATGGCTTTGTAATGTTTATCCTGAAAGTTAAAACAGGCTCATCATTGACAGGTATATTAATCAGTGAGAAGGTCATATATTTTTTCAGTAAAAAATTGAATAAGGTATGCGTAGGCCTCTCCGCTGTCAACTGAATGTTGCAGTCCGATCCGATACATGATGAATTCTACCGCATGAAATATTTCATGTTGTAATACAGCGTAGTCTTCGTTGGTGTCAGGAGCCATGTTTAACCGAATAACCACCATTCTAACCCCATCGATAAGAGCAGTCCAGCCCGAGCCTGTTTCTTCGCGCGAGTCCATCTCATGTATACCACTGTTAAGTTCACCAGCTCCAATTTTATGAAGGCTTTTGTTGAACTGCTTATCAGTTTGATTAAATGAGCAGACCAGATCGAATTTGTAGAGTTCACATCTGATAACATCAAAAATTTTCTTACCCTTAGACATATCAAAAAACTTAGTTTACTTAACAGATGTCCGGTATGAGTAATTTGGCCTCACCAGTCTCTATTGCTTTTTCTCCTTCAGAGGTGAGGAGGTAATGTTGCATGTGTACACTCTGGTAACCATCTTCTTTTACCAACATAAGTCTAAGAAGATTTATGGCGAGTTTTCCATTTGTCTTGTGAGGCCCAATCCACCATCCCCCGCCTTTTTCACAGGTTAAATACTCCTCTTGGTCACGCATGCGGGTGAGCGCCAATATTTGTGTTTTGGTGATTTTAACAGTGATCGATTTCATATCATATAATTGGTCCTGAATTTCATAAGAGATGCCTCGGTGTTCTACCCCTTCTCCCACTGATCCTTTGGAATACCAAGGCGTTTCATTAAATCAGCATACTCTACTTGATTGCCAATAAAGGGTAAATAATACTCGGATGTTCTTTGAGCAAAATCAGACATGTCCCATTCTGACCACCCCTTATCTTCCATAAGGGATTTAAGCGAAAAACACTTTATGTTATCATCCAAGCGTTTCTGCGCATATTTGACTTCTAATTCTGCCAGAGCTATGGTTCTTTGTCCCATGGTTTTACCTAGAAGACCCGCCTGTGCCTCAATTTTAGCCTTTTCGTCTTTGGTATAGCCAGCCACAGCAACTTTCTCTAATTCCACTGCGAAAAAATCCCGAAGGAATCTTTTCGGGAGCCCCTCGTGCAATTGATTGTCTTTAATTTTCATGTTTTTTGTTGTAAGCGTTTATATATTCTATAACTTCTTCATACACCTTTTCCGAATTAAGGTAGAGCAAAGCATTCCTCAACCCAAATCCATCGATTTCCCAGAGATAGGTATCCCCTTCAATCTCACGAATCTTTTTAATGACTTGAATCAGCACATCCCACGAGGCTCTTCCATGAAGTTCCTCGACGCAGGTTTCCCCTACGAATTCTAACAATTGGGCATTAGTTCCCCTATAGTTCATGTCTTACTTTTATTTGATCTCTTTTAGAAGTCTTTGACGCCACTGAAATTCTTACTACGGCAAAAGATATTGATCTACGTAGAACGCAGGTGTAAGCTCATCAATGAACTGTGGAAGCGCATACTTAGGTTGGTGGCGAGGCTGTATCATGTATGAATCAAGAAGATATTTATCCAGAACGATGGTATCGTCAGATATAAAATCCTTTCTGAAAGCATCATAAGCTGATAAAGTATTCACAACCACAAAGCTAAGATATCATTCCGTAATCTATTTGTGGTGTCAGGTTTAAACACTGTCCTTTATGCTATTGTCTTTATAGAGAGCCATCACAGCGGCATTGTGTGACTTAAAAACTGAATCAATAATGGCTTCTTCAAAACTTAGCCATCGTCGCCCTGTCCTTGAAATCATTTCACGATACATAATTTGCTCCCCGTCCGGGGTGTCACTCTTGAATCCAATAATCACATATTTGTCATTTTGAATTCTATCAATGCTTATGATATCCCCATGTCGATGGTGACAGAAGTAGTAATAGTATTTCGTGAGTCCTGCTTCTTTAAGGGTCTGATAATTTTTACGATGCAGTTCGCCTCTGGTCTCATCCTGATCTGGAAAGCACAGTTCTTCCAGTAAAGCCAAATGCCCCTCATAATATTCTTCTTTATACGGGATGATCTCATGAATGGTCGCGATAGCCTTCTGAAATCTTACATGATCAGTCGGGTAATGCGGCACGCTATAATGTTCGGTCACGGCAACTCTCCCTCCATTTTTGTTCGCCTCTTCCAATAGATTCCCTTCATTAAGGGCGGTAAGCATCGCTTGCAAGGTGAGCGGCATCGTATCCCACCACCTTAGTTCCCGAGTGATGATGTCAGCGTAGAGCTGTTTAACCTGATTAATTTTTTGGTCTTGTTGCATAGTGCTTGTTTTCATAATTTTGTTGGAATCGTATCTGGCGATGACGCTATGGAAATATCATAACACTCTTGGCTGCAATATCCGCCCCCTCCCACCTGAGTCCTCTCACCATATTCTTTAATGACCTCTTCTTTAACGAAAGGTTTGTCACATGCCAATCTTCTACATTCACCCATAAAGTCCGCCTCAAGGTCACCTATGCGATATTTTAAGATATGCTTCATGATTTTAATGCATTCGGCGCTATCAAACATCCACTGCTTTTCTGGAAATTTTGCCTTCATGATGATTGCAACCTTAAACCACCTAGACTCAAAAAGTACCATTGGTATATTGTTTAAATAAGGGTCTTTCTGAAAGAACTTCCTGATTCTTTCTTGCTTCACCGGAATCCCCATATCTCCTTCGGGAGTGCAAATTCTCTCAAATTCTTCAGGGTTGATCCAAACCGATAGTTCAGCGTATTTACGATAGTGTTTTTTAGTGGTGATTACCTTCTTAGCCATTAGTTGGTAAAATTAGTGAATACTAAAAATAAGTTCAATACTTAAAAAGAGTCCCCAGATGAAGTACCCTATGCAATAGTTGTTTTAGCAGGCATCCCGAGTAAATACAAGCGAGTAAACAAGTAGGCTCTTACACCTACTTGCACTCGGGTATGCACTGCACCTTAAACAAATCAGGAAAGACCTGCCATTTGCAGGTTGGCCTGCATGTAGGCGATTAAATTTTTTTCATCATGGGTCCACAACACTTCATGTTGATCTTCCCCGTGATTAAACTTGTATACCACAAGACAACTAAAATCTCTGCTGCCTCTTGGCGCTTCTGCATCTTGAGTATACTTATAGGTGAGCTCATAGAATTCACCTTTATCCTTGTCTAGTTCTAAGCGTAGCCGAGATGATTTATCTATACTGTCAGAGACGGGATAAAATCCTTCCGGGAGCGCTAAAATCAAGTGTTGTAAATCATCCATGGCATTTTGGTTTTAAATGAAAATAGAGTCAGAGGTCATGGTTTATGAATCGGGCTGACATCTAATTGTCCCGATATGGTGAGTATGGTAGGATTCGAACCTACAACCCTCAACCATGAAAAACTCGGGTCTCCAAACAACGCTCTTGCGCTGTTACATACTCAAACATAAACAAATATTATTGGCTTAACCCCCTGCTGATTTACAGTGGGCATTCCACATTTGAGAGTTCCTCAGCTATTTCCTCTCTTTTTTTCGCGGTGAGATAAGCTGCTTTAATCGCTAACGCTTTTTTGTGTGACGGACCAGAATTCCAGAGCATCCCATCTATATCATCTTGCGCCTGTTCTTGAATTTCTTCATCGTCAACCTCACATGAAACTGATTCGAGTTGGTCCTTCCATTCTTCTAACCCTTGAATTCTTTCTTGAAGCAGTTCACTTACCGGGGACTCTTGCAGATTTTCAGGAATATTCTCCATACTCTCCTCACATTCTTCCTTAAGTGTATCAATACTGGCACAAAATTCTTCTACCCATTCTTGAATGTGCTCGCTGGACTCGACCTGTGTAACAACATCGGCTGAGAAGGCAGAGAGCTTATCCTGCAAGTCATAGAGCTGAGAGAGAAACCCAGATTGAGTAAGCTCACTTCTGTGTGGCGGAGTTAGGCTGTAATGCTTTCCTTGGTTCATGAACTGCCACCAGTAGTAGCTCGCCCCTCTTTCAACCACAAGGATATCCCCGTCTGGATGAGGCTGAGAGGTATCAATGCGATAGCCATTTTTATTATCGGCCTCTACTCTTACTCCCCGCCTATATATAGGTTTTCGGGCTTTCTTTACAAATGTCGCTTTTGCCATAATTTCAAGTTTAATGTTGCAGAGCAGTGGCTTTTTCAATCTTCTTATCTAGCCATATGTTTAATGCTTTGCGTTTTTTGAATTGATACCATTTAATCTGTTTGAGTTCATGCAGATAGGTTAGGTATACGGTGTATTTAAATAAGCTGAATTCTTCCATAACTAATCTCCATTGCCCTCCTGGAACACTACAGGGTAGTTCACCGTATAGGGCATTTCTCTCTTCAAGAATTTCTGAAGGTCTGCTCTCATTCTCTGCTTGTAAACATCACCTGTTTTCTCAGTGAATAAGATTCCGTCCAAATGATCAAGTTCATGTTGGATGACAATTGCCTCAAGAGTCTCTTTTTCATCAGGAGTTCCTTCATTCAGAAGGGTTCCTTCGAATTCTTCAGAGTGTTCAGCCCACCTCTGATCTCGCCAAGTAACCGTTACTTTCTTACTGCGTCTAACAGGGGCATAAATCCTTGGTATGGAAAGACAGCCTTCTTCACCCATTTTGGTCTCCTTTCCAAAGGTTGTGATTATAGGATTTATGAACACCTTATTGTCTTCTCCAAGAAAGACTCGTTTAAGCACACCTACTTGAGGTGCAGCTAAGCCAACGCCAGTCGGAATATTAGCCAATGTGGCTCGCATATCGGCGATTAGCTGTTTTAACTCTGGGTCATTTTTTTCAACAGGGAAAGATACCTGTGTTAATATTTTCGACCCATACATGTATATGGGGAGGATTTTTCCTGTTAACTGCATAGTGTGTATATGAATATTAATGAGGGACTACTGAGATGTCTAAATAATACTGGTGGTCTCTATAATTAGTCCATTTGCCACCTCTATTGAGATTTATGGTGTATCCTTGGCGACCATGTGGAAAGCAATTCTTAGCCTCTTCTGACTGCTCGGGCACGAGACCCCCTAAATGTTCAGCGAATTCATCAATCATTTCCTCGGCACTTCCTATTTCTTTCTCCCAAGGAATTGCGATTAAATCTAAATCTCTATTTAAACTCCCGTGAAGCACGAGGTTGTAGCCATATTTTATCGCGATCTCTTTGAGGTCATAAAAACAAAGAGCGTAAAAACTCGGTCTTGCAGCAATTGGTTTATCTCCTTCCATAGTTAGCGCAGTATTTTATCTGTAGCCTTTTTAGTGAGGGTGAGCCCTTTATCAGTTAAATCCTCAAGGGAGTGTATTCCTACGGCTGGACGCCATCCTTCAGCGTCATTATCAACGCACATAGCAGCAACAGTTTGACTTCCTGAAGATTGGAACACACATTTCTTTGATGAATTGGAATAGTCAACTATTTCAAATCCTTCAAATAAAACACGGTTTTTGGCTTGTTTGTATTGAGCATTATACAATGCCCTTCCCATACTATTATTTAGAAATGAGTTCTTGTTCTTTGCAAAATGCACTAATGGCTCTTCCAAAAAATTACCGTCATTATCACATGGGACGAACATTCCAATAATTGGACGTCTCTCTAGGAGGTGTGTGTAGTTTTGACAGCGATCCATAACTGTTGCCTTGTGTTGTAGAACCTCCCCTTTCATAGGGGTTTTGTGTGATGTCGTTGCAATAGCATATTGCGCCTTTACAAACTTAAGCATACTGACGAAATTCATTTCTTTTCAATTTGTTCGGCCCCTGTAGAACCAAAGGTTAAGTGTATTGTCTTTTATACCCATTCTTTTTTAGCATCCTATCAACAAGTCGCACATCTTTAGTCCATTTATTGTTCTGCTCCTCATCACTGCATCCTGTCATTGCGCTGATGTCATCAGTTAAATCCATGATAGTCTTTAACTGTGCTGGTGTAATTTCAAGTTTCATCTCTGATAAGTTTAAATACCAATTCGGTTAAGCACTGCCTCGGTGAAGGTGAGATCGTATTGTAATAAATCCTCTATTGTCTTTCCGCCCATCTGTGCCGGGTCAATCCAGTTGTTATCAGAATCAATTATAAAGTATTCATTCTCATAATCCCACACTCCCTCAAACAAAACCTTTTGTTTGGCATAATTGTATTCCGTAAACTTCGCGAACTGTTCGTTATTCTCCCAATTTGAGGGTGGCCCTGTATATTCTTCCAAAATATTCCCATCCTTACCACAGGGCACGAACAGCTCCAAGGTTACAAGGGTATCTATTAGTTTAGCGTATTCTCCAACCAAATCCCATTTCTGAGCATCGAGAGCCAGTAAAGGGAGTGGGTGATTTCCCACACTGTTTGACCATGTAGGTAAAACAAATCTCCGTGGTAAGGTCTCACATAATTTTATAGTGGTCATTCCCCTTATCCACAGAACGAATGATCTCATACTAATCAATTTCATATCATCTTATTTTATTCCCCCGATTTTTGGGGTGGTTACAATTTTGTTTTGCAATTTGAGCATTTCTTAGGCCATCCCTTTTTGTCATAGTTCCTATGATTGCAGGACTTGCAAACAAGACTAAACCCATCTATATACCAAGTTTTCTTCTTACTCATAACTATTCCTTATTAGGTTCGACTAACTTGATCCATCCAGCCTCTACCATTTCTTCTACTTTTACCCCCATCCAATCAACTGCGTGTCCACGGGAGCGGAGGAAGTCAATAGCGTGAGCTATTTTAACTTCAGATGCCATTTCATAAGACACGTTGCCATTCCATCCTATTTCGATTGTCGGTGCATAATTTGGCCTACCATAAGCAGAAACGCTTGTGACGCCTGCCGCATTGAACACAATCTCAAAATCTCCTTCTTGACCGTGCATTATCTTTGCAACTTCAATCGCATCCTCATCAGAGATCATTGAGAGAGGTGTGAGTTCAGCCACACAGTCGTCTAATTCATATACCCGGAATAGTTTTCCATCAACTTCAAGTTTATCCACTCCAAAGTCAATAACTTTCTGCCCCCAGTAAAGCGCAAAGAACTTCTGCTTATTCTCATTTGTAATTTCTGCTTTCATACTTTCTGGTTTTTCATGTGTTCTTTGTAGAGGGTGGATTCCATGAACTTAACTCTAAGCTCTCCGATTACAGCATACGAATGTAAAAGAGGCAGCTTGGGATTGTTGCTACGCTGAATCCATCGGCCAACTTTATTCTGTGGCTCCCACCTGTTCTCGCTTAACCACCTTCCGAATAAATCCAACAGTCCCACCACATCAATTGTATTCTGTTGGGAGCGCATCTTGTCGGCAAAAAATCCGAATGCAAGTTGGTAGCGTGTGTATTCAATACCGTGTCTTCCTACATTGTCAATTGTGTTTTTCACCCACTCTTCTGCTATAGCATTTATCTCCTCCTCACTCACCTCTACTGTTGGAAGCGAAACCGAAAGCATCAACCGATCAATGAACCGATTATCTTGTGTAGATGTTGAAACACCACACTTAGACAGGCCATAATCAATACACTTCATCATTAACTCTCGTAGGTCGCCCGTAAGCTGGACCATCTTCTCACTCTGTTGTGGTGGTTCAGGAGAATTTAGCTTCTCTAACGATGCGTCTAAAATAAATTGAAGCGTTTCACTTGGTATGGTTTGGTCTTTTTCTCTTAAAATAGAATATGCTTTCTTAATGTCTTTTTCTGTTATCATACTGCCGTCGTTTATTTATTATTCAGAAAATGAAAAGCAGCCCCTCGCTGAATATCTATAGTTTACGCGATGTTCACAAAAGACAGCGCGAAGGGCCACTTGAAGGATGGAAAATAAACTTTTAACAGAGGGCATCCCATGGCCTAGCGGATATGAGAACTGCACCATCTATAGCTTTTTCACCAAAATATTTTGTTGCTTTACGTTTCATGGCTTTTCTCGCCTGTTGCTCAGAGATACCGTGATAGTCACATTCGGTACCAGAGGTAAGCTTAAAACGATATCTGGATACCGGAGTTTTCACAGGTATAGCAACCTGAGTCTCTATTCCGGCAATAATAGCTATGTAGGGATAAGAGTGATTCAGGTAGTCAAGGCGGCTACTGCCTTTTCCTATAGAGTTGACCGATCCAAATTTATACACTGCATCATACTTATCAATGATCATGGCTACGTATTCTTGATTAGAAGGATAACTCTCATAGAGAATTTCCCCGTCTTTAATGGCGCTATAGATAAATTTACCTGCCGAATTTTGTTTTTTTATCAGGTCAATCTTCTCCATGGGAGGTTTCACATGCCACGTAATGGAGGATTGAAAATCACTCAACGCACACCATCCTTTTCTCTTACCTAAGTTTATTCCCTGCTTAATATGTGCGGTGATGGCGCTTCGTCCATGCGGTACATTCTGTAAAGTCTTTTCCCCGAGGTAAAGACCCACCACTGTATGGTTGAATATATTGAATATGATTGTTTCTTCGATCCTTGGCATAATATGGTTTTTAAAAACTAATTACAAAACAGCTACTCCTGTCGACCTAATAAGCCTTTTCGTATAGCTGTTCAAATTGCTGTACCACTTGCTTTCTCTGTTTGGCGGATAGCGATGATTTTTTCAATTGAATCAAGCCGTATTCTTTAACAATATCTATTGACGGTTCTCTGTCTGGGGCTCTGGTATTACCCCCACCATACATAAGCGCAAAAAGTAACGCCATCTTCGAAGCTATAGGCTTTACCCTCTTAACTTCCTTTTTATTGTATTTTACTCCGTTTACTTCGATCATGATTTTAAATATCGTTTAACAGATTTAATTTCCTATACCATCTTATAAGGTTCCCCGCTGCAATGATTATGCTGTCCTTAAATCTTCTGTGGGAGACAAGGGTGATGAGGTACCGGACAGTATCTTATCGGCAACCTCGTGTGAAATACCTCTGGCTAATTCAATCCCGGTTGGAGAAAAAGGGGATTTACAATAGATGTTAACGCCATGATTTTTATGTCGTGAATAAGCGAAATAAGAAGAGGCGACTAATTCCGCATCGCTCATTAATTCCCATTCCGCTCTAAGCTCCTTGCTTCTTATTCTTGTTATCTGAGCATAAATAAGGAGCTTCTTGCATTGCTCTATACTTCTCATTTCCCCGTAAGACATACCCTCTTTACCACCGTCAGGAAGGATTAACCTAACCATAGAATCGTCGATTTCAAACTCCCATTTACGTGCATTATCCATAGTATATATTTTAATGAAATTTAGCTTGAGCGGTGCTTAAGACCCTAAACCTACCAAATGGCAGACCTAATCGATTACGATTATGCGCTAACTTGAAAAAACATAAGGGGCTAAAAACTTAGTTCCAACCCCTTATCTTTTACTTTCCTAATTCCCCGAGCACACTATCGAGTACTGCGGCGATGATATCAAAAATTATATCCATGGTTTATATTTTAGTGAAATTTAGCTTGAGCGGTGCTATGACCCTAAACCTGACATCTGCCAGACCTAATCGCTAATGGATTATGCGCTAAAAATAAAAATCCCCAAAGAATGCATCAATGGGGATTTCGTTCATACAGTATAGGTAAAAAGTGCGTCACTTCATGATAAATGGTTTTATAGTTTGAGCGCTTCTAAGAGCCTAAACCTGACATTTGCCAGACCTAATCGCTAATGGATTATGCACTAAAAAATGGGAGCAACGTTTTGTTGCTCCCATAAGCAAAAGGAGATAGCAGAAAAGCGAGCCATCTATTTCCTGTATTGTTGGTATTTTCCGCTATCAAACATAGCGTCGTCCCAAGCATTCAATCTATCTTCATTTCTAAAGGGCAACGTAAAAACACCTTTCGCGCTTCCGTATGTGGTTCGCCTGTTCCCCGATGTAATCATCCATAATGTAATGGAGTATGATTTTTTACACCAAACCGTTCTATTGAACTCAAGATAAAAAGGAAAATACACCCAAAGCAAATAGCATGTAATGCTAAGGGTAACGATAAAACTAAATACGATCATAAATGTTATCATGACTTTTGATTATAGTGAATAATTAGACTGTCTTTTTAGACGGCTGCGATGCGTAATCTAGCGCCCAAGTATTCTGGCTTTTTTCATGCTTAGTTGCCAGCCGTAAATCAGACTCCATAGCACCCCAAGCAAGATTATTGTTGTCTCCGAAGTCACTTTGATACCAGACATCGCCTGATCGCTGACTCCATGATGAGACTCGAAATGGAATTCCTCCCTTCTTGTTGATAACCACGTCCCCTTTGTTGAATTCTGGTCGCACCTCTTTAGAGAATTGGAAGCAGATAGATTCAGGGATATTGGCAACATGAATGGCGCCCCTGCTTTGGTCATGGACAACTTTGATGGTTCCTTCTGGAACGTAATCGTTACCACCTTCATGATAGTATACCGGAAGATCGGTTCCTTTAGTAAGGACGGTGCCATAAATAGGATGATCTTCGAGAAGTATCACGTAGGGCATTTGATATAGTGTTTGATTTTTCATGATTTTGCTTTTAGTGAATAGCGATCTTTAATTGATTTTCTCGGGTTATTTCTCACCTCTTCTTTCCCAAGAAAAGGGACACCAGTACTTCTTAACCCCTTCCTTTATCTCTTTAAGGGTGGCATCATTCATTGGCACGGCGTCAAATGTATCAACGTCAATCTTTTTCAATTCTTTCGCCCATTCCTGAAATGTAAGATTCATCTCCCTCTCATTGATGTACCCACGTCGTGTTTTCAACCCAGTAAGCACTTGCTTGAAGTCGCCTATAAAAGAGAACGGAAGCGTTGCATCGCCTGCGTGTTTTGGAGTCTCTCGATAGGATGTGCCTACCAGCTCTTGTCCTGAAAACGCAAGATATAATTTGTAGGCCCTATAGTTGTCGTCAATTATCATCCAGATATCAATGCCATTCTTGAGGGTTTTCTTATGTTTGATATCAATCGATCCATATGTATCGAGCCCACATTTATTCATCATGGACAGGAAGTAGAACTCGCTTAGTTCATTTTTAGACTGGGCTTCTAACCAGACCTGATCGATTTCCTCTTCTCGAATTTTATTCTCAGTGTCCCGTATGTCGTTATCGAAATCATCAACAATGGTTTTAAGAGTGTCGATTCCACTCTTATATTTCTGTCGAATCACCTCAAGTTCTTTATGCTCATCATTGCATACTTTGGTGTATTCAGCATTCTTTTGCTCTCTGAGTTCCTTTGTGCTTTCAAGGTGCTCATTTAATTTTTTTAGCGTTGTCATAGTTTCTGTTTCTAGTGAAATTATTTGATGTTTCCCGCCGTATCCATCCATTCTCTAATCGCTTCCTGAAGTGTGATTAGCTCGTCGTGCTTGTCATTCCAAGTCTCAAGTGCCATTTCTTTGTTTTCATCATGTAAGAAATCAAGATAGGTCTCAAACTCCTCTTCAAGCTCATCGATTTTATCTTTAGCAGTAGAAAGAATCTCAACGAGTTCCTTTCTGTATTTGATCATATCTGTTTTCATGGTGTGGTTTTAAGTGAAAAAGAGGAAGTTAGTAGGGAAGCTCAACTACAGTCTCATTGTGTCTAGCACGGTCATAAGCAACATACGATTTCTAAATAGGAGAGCTCATCGATCCTAACCACCAGCGGTACTCTTTCAACCGCCTTCTACTAATGTGAACACTTGCCTCGCTTCGGTATACTTATTCTCACAGAGCCCAGTCTCACCGTTTGTACTCACCTATCTCATTACGAGGCCCGCAATAGCTTGCGCCTACGGAAACAGTTCAGCCTGACAAATCTCATCGCTGGGTTGCGCGTCTAGTTTTCCATAGGTGAAGGTTGACAAGGATATTTGTCATTTATATCTTACCCCCACCTACTAACTTCTTAGCGGCTTATGATCGAGCGAACGATCGACACATGTACAATGCATCACATTCCGTAAAGCCGTATTAATAATACCCTTAACGTTACTAGTCCTCACTGTAAGGTAGTTTCTTGTCGGGGTAACAGCACAATCACTTGTGGTCTGTTACTCGGTTGTTCGATTTCCGTGGTTGTTACTCTCCTACCACCTCAAAGTATCGCTTCTCCGATTCCTCACTTGTGAAAGATTGTGGTTTCAGGATCGTGGCGACTCTCGGCTAATTTCTTCGGAGAGAAGTGGAACACAGTACGTCAAAGACCTCTAAAAGAGTGTCGGTAAAAGTTGCACCGACAGGTCAAATATAGTGTTTAGAACGGAACTTCCAAACGAAGGTTACAATTATCTTTAAGAATAATTAATTCAATCATGCACGAAAAGCTCTACAACCCAATGAGGGTAGGTGTAATAGGTAAAATAAAAAAAATTTAAAAAAAAGAAAGAAAAATCAGAATTTTTTAATTTTTTCTCCATTATAGAGGTAAGAATACTCTCCTACTTTCCGGCATTCCACCACTTCATATAGAAGATCATGTTTTTCAAACACCTTTTTGACTTTACGCAAGTGCTTGGGCAGAATCAGCATTCCGTCTATCCGATAGTTAAGACATCCTTTCTTACCAATGGCTTCTTTAGCCTCCCCTATAATGTTATAGGCCGTGAATCGGATGTTCTGGTACATGATCTTAGTGGCGCTGGTATCTTCTTTAACCTCTTCAATCAATTCACCATACTCAAAGTGAGTAACAATTTTTGGGGCAATAGTTGAGCTTAATGCGATATTACGCCAAAGTTTATAATCGTTTGTCTTGTCTTCGGTCAGGACCGATTTATACATTCTAATGGTTATGTATCCAAGTAGGTATGCGATCCTCCAATAGCAGTGAGAGACATCAACATAATACATCTTTTCTCCCATGTCCAGAGAAGAGAAGTCTTTCTTACTTCTATAGGTGGGGCTGTGAAGTTGTTCAATGGGTTCTATTACTCCTTCTTGGCTCTGGGCGTACCGCTGAAAACTTTTCTTAACATTAGCAAACAGGCTGATGACGGATCGCTTTTTCTTGTGCGGCAGTTTGATGGTAACATTTTTTTGAAGCCCGACTACTTTTTTACCATTGACGATGATGATGCGGTCCCTGCGTTTTTTTTCAACTATAAAGCTCTTCTTGTTGTTGATTAGGTTTTCAATGCATACCTCAAAATCCCGATCGTTGACTCGCAGCATAATCCTCTAACTTAGTTTCAATGTTTCTGAACAACGGTATAAATTAAGGACTTCATAACCCGATGAAACGGTGTCTCCATCTGCTCATATTGGTATTTAAGTTCAAGCATCTCTATCCAATGGTAATCATCATAAGCTACCTGACGGTAAAGCGCTTTACAGCAAATATTAAACTCCTTGTTTTTGGTTCTAGTCTTGTATCGGATATACCGATAATCTATCACTGAGTTAAGGGTTTCCCAAACAAAAGATAACGTTAATCGAATGTCTTTATATGTCATATCATTGAAGTTTTTTCATAAGATTCTTAAAGTCTGCCTTACTTATTACATCCTTATCAAGCATTTCCATGTACTGTTTAATGGTTTCAAGGCGAACTTCTTCGGATTTGGACTTTTGCTTAGCAAGTTCAAGTTCGATTTCCATTTGGCGAGTACGTTCTTTCTGTAGGGCGAGTTCCGGCGAAATAGCTGCCGGAGGAATAGGTCTTCTTTCTTCAGGCGGCTCACCCGGCAGCTTTCCTTCATCCTCCAATTCATCAAAGTCCGGCGGACTAGGCATTTCAATTTCCGGTACTTTTCGGATGTCACTTGGCAGCTCGGGTGTGGGGATATACCCATAATTAACTCTATTACCATCTGCATCACAAGAGTAAACCTCAATTTCCCATCGATTCATATGGTCATCATAGTAGGGCTCCCCCATTCTAACCATAGGCGCATCGTCAGAGCCAGCCCATTCACCTCTTTCATACAGCTCGTTACACCAATCCACAAATCCCTGAAAGGTGTTCTCGTACACGTACTGCTGCGGCTGAAATTCCGCAGGAGCCGCCATCAGCATTGGAGATACAATGGTGACATAGTTCGGAATTATGCTAAAGTCGATCTCGGTATCGAGTCCCCAAAAGGGTCGAGGCTCTTTGAGGCTTTCGGGGATACGCGGCGGTGGAGGAACATACGCTCCGGTGACCTCCCCGTATATACCTCGTATTTCCTCCGGGGTGCATCTAGAAATAATCGCCTGACGGGTGTGGCGCTTTTTATCCCTACCAACATACCTTTCGGTTTCAATGGTCTTACACCGCTGATAGGTCTGTGATACAACTCCACCCTTAGCGATGAATTCCCGGTAGGTCTTTCCTTGAGCTGTCCACTCTTTTTTATATTCTTTCCAAAGTAAGGACCGTATTGCGTTGTAGTTACTGGCAAACCTGTCACGCTTAACGGCTTTTTTGGTCACCTTTTTTCCTGACTTTTTAGCAGTGGTTTTTTTTGGGGTAGGCTTCTTAGATGATTTCTTTGGTGTAGTCTTTTTAGGACGACCCTTCTGTTTGGGGGTCTTTTTAGATTTTGAACCCCCAGATTTCTTATTTATTTTCTTTGTCCCACCGGATTTACCTGCCTTATTTTTAGCAGAGTCCTTATTTTTATCGTCGGTTTTCTTCGCCATAAAAACTTAGTTTACAAATTCCAAAAGTTTCTCAAACTCAGCCTCAGTTTTCTCCAAAATCATAGACACAAGTTTCCGGGTGCTTTTGGAACCAAGTCCTGTATTGACCAATTTATGTACAGCCCCAACAGACAGATGAGTTTTATTAACAATATCCACCTGAGTAATTTGATTCTCAGTGAGATACATTTTCAATTTAGTTACTTTACTGTTCACTGTATCTTAATTAATCAATTATCCCTAACACCCAGTTCAAGGTTATGATGCGCTCTAATGAATTGTTATAAAGAAAGAGATAAGACTCGTCACCATTACGTGCATTATGGTGCATAGTTAGCAGCCTGTTAGCCTGGTCTTTTTCAAGCGTGAGCTTAGATTCAATTTCTTTTACCGATCGTATTTTCATAGTCAACGTGTTTTACACCGAGGGAGTATTTATTTTCCTGTCATCTATAGACTGAATAGCGGTATCGGGAACTATCAACATATTTCCCTCTGCTACTAATCTAAAATAGCTACCACCAGTGACGGTAATGATGTCCATTAGATAGTATTCAACATCTTCCAAGTTATTCGATTCTGTATATTCATCGTCTATCACCACTCGTACCTTCCTTTGAAAGTGAAGCATAAATTTCACCCGAATAAAAAGAAAGAAATTATAGGATACGTATTTGATATAGTCTCCCCCAGTATGCCGGGTTAATTGATTCCTTTTAATTTCAAATACCATATTAACGCTACGACTTAACATCCATAAACAAACGCTTATTAACCCTAGTGCTGCAATACCCATGATTAGTAAATTTCGAGCCTTCGGGCATTAACTGATTCAAGCCATTTGCAGACACCGACATCGATGTCGGCAGTGATTGTTTCCATGTCTATTTTGTTGTTTTTTCTCTTAAAATCATCTCCAATGCATACGCCATCTCCATCTTGAACCAACGTAGTTCCTCTATGGGCTCCAAAGTCAACAGATTCCGCGAGGACGATGTGTGGTAGTACCTCCCCATTCACCTCGGACAAGTACATGTATAACGATTTTTTCTTAATCGCCTCGTAATCAAACGGATTGTATGTACTGACCCTAGGTTTCATAATCCACATCCGCTTCTTTGTACGATATCAAAAGAATGCACCTTGTTTACTTTAGTTATGAACACCTCAGGATGACGAGGGGCCTTCCAATAATTCATATACATGTTGGCGTTCACTAAGAAATCTATCTTAGCTCTTTGCATATGGTGCATCCGATCTTTAATGATCCACCACCCGTCGTACACCCAAGTTCCGGTAACCCAGACAGTATCATTGTGGTTGAATCCAATTCGTTCCAGATCAGGGCTCACAGCTATCCACCTGTGCTTCTCCGGGTGGGCCAGATCGATGTTATCTCCCCACGCGGTCCGATCCGGCGATCCATCGGTTTGCGCTGGTACCGGGTTGTAGCAGGTAGCTGAGATGTTCACCCGCAAGGTGTCATAACGGGTAACGGCGACCGAGTCCATGTAGACAACGCTCTCGGCAGGCAGTATTTCCGATTCGATCTTGGGGGCTAAATCAGCTAGAACAGAAAATGCAGACATATTTTGCCAGTAGGTCATTTTAGTAGCAAACCAGCCCAACAGGATAATAGTGGGAAGCATCCAGATAAGGGTGATCATATCGCGGCGCGAGGCGGGAACAATATATGCGTTTGATCTCATAATCATCGTTTTGATTCAATTTCTCCTTTTTTCACAATTCGATTAATAGTTTTTGTGATGAAGGGGTCTTTCTGTTGGTATTTTTCAAGAGTAAAGTGTGTAAGAGCGATCAGGGCCGAATGAGAAATAAACGTACTGGTTTTCTCTCCTGTATACCCGAGGTGTTTTCCGATTATTTTTTCGGACTCACAATCCTCCATATCGAAATCCCCTTGCATGAGGGACTCTAAAGAGTTCTCTGTATATTCGGTCAGGGTTTTAAAGGTCGTTTTATCCCATTTGGCCTCACCTACCCCTATCAACTTCCTGTTAGTAATTGCGCATACGGCTTTTTTTGCAGTAGGGTATTTATACATCAACTCCACCTTGTAGGCTGGGATGAAATTATATATTAGATGAATAATAAATTTACGTGCAGCCCCCTGATAGAGTTCTTCAATATGGGTTCTAATTTTAGCTTGTTGGGCTTGAGCTTTCCCAGGGTCATTGTAGGGGTGTCGAGCCTCATATTCCTGGTCTGATAGTTCAGTGTTTCCGGGAGAATCTTTATCAAGGGGTATGCTCGAAATGTTTAATATAGCGTCTTGTTGGCGCATCCGCTCCTTTTTCTTAGCTTCTCTATGATGAAGGTCTTCCTTACTAAGCCTTGAATCTCCCAAAGCCTCAAATGATGAAAATGTCTTAGCCATACCGTATTTATTTTCTAATTATTCCCCTCCCGGTTTCAGAGAATACTTTTCCCTACCATAATATTCCTGCATAATAGCATTGCCTTGCTCTGATGGGATTTTTCCCACAAGAATAGCATCTAACCTCCTGGGTGCGCCCCCGGTATTGTTTTCGACATCCTGCCTGAATTTCTGTGCATCTTCAATAAGTCCATGCTTATCTAAGACATCTATAAGTTTCTGCGCATCATCTTTGATCAAAACATCAGTCTGGTAACTAAACACGAATTCGGCAATTATATACCGATCTTTTTTATTGAAATCTATCATTACTAAAATATTGATTAAATCTATAAACTTATTTTTTCATTGTTTCAAGAGTACTTCTTTAGCACTCCCGTTAAGAATCCAACCGACCAACTCATCAATGCGACCGGAATGGATTTTTCAAACGAGTACTGCAAACCCCAATCGGGATGTATACACCAGAATGTAAATGTACATCCCCCACACACTATCCCCGCGACAATAAACACCCGTCTCCATTTAATATTTTTATCCTTATTCATTTAAAATGGACTCTCCCCTTGTATGGGTGTAAACTCGGAATCTGTCCCAATTGTAGGGAGGGAATTAACATCCACCTCGTCATTGATGCCCTTGTAATACTCCATCGCCTCCTGATCATAATCAAGGTCATGATATTTTCTCGCCATAGCTTCTCGATGTGCCTTCTTCCTGTTTTCCGAAATCGTAAGAACCTGAATATTATCAGCCGAGTAGCCCTTTCCTTCATCAATCCTGTCAACTGAGAACGCCATTTTCGTTTTCCCTTTCCGATCCATATAGCCACTATTTTCCACAAATTCGGTGAACTCTTTAAGGGTAAGGGAGAATTCTTTACCACGTCTTTTAGCGTTTGATTTAAGGTTCTGAAAAGCATAAGAAATAGGTTTACTCTTAGCGTGTCTACGGTGCTTACACCGATAACAATACCGTCTTTGTTTCGCGTGCTCCCGAGAGCAATACCTTGTGATGCATAATCCTTTCTCATTCTTTCTTTTTTCGGCATCTGTAAGTTTTCGATGCCCATTTGTAGATAATATCTGTTGATTTTCACTCACCCTTAACTGACATTAATACCTGCATCGCGAGAAGGGTGCCAAAGTCCTGCATGATAACAAGTCGATTCCCGATAAGAATCTCATCTCGGACTGAAATTCTCCTCAATTGATCATGAGTCATTGAAAGGGGTACCCTGACGGTTGAGAAACGATCCTGCTCAACGCCTTCGATTGTGGCCTCTTCACCTTTCGCTAGACGACAATAGTCATCATACTTTACACAGATTCTTATCTCGCTAAAATCTTGCCATTTTGAGCCGATCGCTCCCGTTTTTAAAGCCGAGCTTGATGTCTTTCCAGAACCCATAATTTTTATTTTATAATTGCGAGCAGTCGGGAACGATAGGGCCGTCCTCGTATTTTTCAAGGGTTAGTATATTATCAATGGCGTAGTTATAGATAGCCATAGCCGTGGCGATGGTCTCGGTTTTACCCACTCCACATATTCTCCCTCTGTGACCATCCCATTTAACACTAACCTCGGCTCGGTAGGTAACGGATTTATTTTTAAACCCTAAGCCAACAATCTTATCAATCAACTCAGTCAAAGATGAATAATGTGATAAGTATTTCGGGTAGTCGACCTCTAGCATTATTCCTTTAGGAGTGGTCCAAAAAAACTTCAAATAACTACTTAAGGACTGTCCTTGTCTAGATGTCACATCCTGAGTGAATAATTCTTTACCCTCTAGGTGTGAAAGCGTAATTAGAACCTCCACCTCTTTTAAGTCATCAGTTGTGACTACTAATTCATGATCTCCTGGGTGATTTTGGAGATAGTTATTATCCACCAAATCGTACGAAATCCCACCATAAAGCCTTTGATTTTTTTTACTGAATCTAAGGATATTGTAATTACACCCATTTTCCGAGGATTGTTCTAGGGCATACTTTTTCATTATTTCAAGATCGTTATAGGCCTGCTCTTTTTTTATCATAACAAGGAGTTCAGTTTTTTAAGAAGGTCAGATTTAAGTCGGCTCATGTGGTTGGGGCTCTCCATTAGATAGTATGGATGCTGGGTAATATACTCCAACAAGCGAATTTTCACCTCTACTGAAAACTCTACGCACCCTGTTATATAATCCATAAGTGAGTAACAGTCACTCGGACCGACCATTACCTGGTTTTCAATAAGGGAAGTAGTGGTTTCTATAGTATGGATATCTCTGTCGGTCATTTTAAAATGGTATATCATCCTGATCCAGCGGGTTTACCTTGTCGCTATCTTGATTTTCTTTGTTGGTTTTTAAATAATCTGGCACCCCATCATCAACTGAAGCTTCACTACTCACCTGAGGTTCTTTAGGTTTAGATGGAGTTCTCTCCATCTCCAATGTGTCCCCCTCTAGTTCCGAGGAGTACCGCACAGCCCCATTTTTATCCTCATACTGTTTACTCCTGTGTTTGCCATCAACTAAAACCTTATCCCCTTTTTTAAGGTATTTCAAGGCGATTTCAGCTAATCTGCGCCACAACACCACATTATGCCATTCTACATGCGTCTTTTTCTCCCCGGTGATCTTATCCTTGTAGTACTCATGGCTTGCTACTGAGAACCTACAATAATGAACCCCCCCGGAGGTTGTTCCACCCACTGGGTCACTTCCTAAGTTCCCGGTAATCAAATAACGATTCATTCGGTTTTTTAAAGCCACCACATGGTGTGAATGCGGTTATCGACAAAGATAATTTTACCCCTCAGACTCACAAGTCAAACGGTTATAAATTTATCAACAATTACATATTTAAAAGATTTACCCCTTTCTAAAAAAGGGGCATATAGAAAATAAAACTAAGTTTTTCTTGGCTCACACGATTTAGAAACCTCCACAACTATCGGGTATTGAGAGATTAACATCTCTAGTGTGGTTTGGATGGTTATATGCCTATCGTTTTCCCGCAAGGAAATTAATTCCAACCATTCAAGAACTGTCATGTCAGCTTTTTCTTTATTGCATTTTGAACATGCACATACCAGTTGTGGGATTTTGAATTTTTTAATCAAACCGTAAACCTCCCTGTTTACTCTTGATTTGGGAAAAACATGATCTATTGTAGCACGGGTGTGCGCGTGTGTTGGACCTCTGAAGTGGGTATGTTCTCTACAATAAAAGCACTGTCTATTTTGTTTCTCCCATTGCTTGCGTCGTTTTCTAGCGGCATAGCATTCAGGATATTCAGTATGTCGCATCAGTCCACTGTCATTATTTAGTTCTTTTATATTTAAACCAAGCGTAATAAATTCCACTAACACCTAGCACTACAGCAAGAAAAAGAGTGAGATAAAACGTCCAGAACGGTTCAAAATAAAACACATCCCACACCGAATAGAGTATCACCAGCACTCCAAAAAGCAGCATCATTATTGCAAACTTTCTGTCGTTTTTATTTTCCCTGAGGTAGTGCAAAAAATTTGTATATGGTTTCATATTGATTTATGTTAAGATGAAAGACTACTAAGATAGTCTTCTGCTAGTTTTTTCAATCGTGCCCCATCGCTATACTGCTGGGCGGGTGCTAGAAGGGGGTTAACAATTCCGTGAGATTGAGAAGCTTTCAAACCGCAGATATCTACAATACTAGGATCGGACCCGTAATCAACTGTAAGAAAGATTGCCGTCACTTCATTTTCCTGACCATCTCGATCCACACGACCTATAATTTGATTATGCACCTCAGGCGACCAATCCAGTTCCCCAATTAATACATATTTACATCTACTGTTCTGAAGCCCATCAAGGCCCACCCCAGACCGTAAAGATATGATCATTAGGTTGCTATCCCCATTGATAAACCCTTCTTTGGTTTTTCTCTTTTGCGCTTCACTTTCAGTTCCGGTATACATCAGCGGATTGAATCCTTCCAATTCCTTCAGCCATATATCATAAACGTCCCGATGCCACCCTGCTAAAAGAACTGGCTCTCCATTTTCAAGCAGAATCCGTACGTAATCCGCAACTCCCTTCGCCTTGGCTATCCCGGTGGACTGCCGCAACATAATACTAAGGTCTCTCGCTGCTCTACCTCTTTCAACAAACGATCCATTTAGGGTTTGTTGGGCCAGCATTTTAGCAAGTGAGCGGCTATTCTCGACCTCCTTATAATCAATTGGTACTGTGTGTATGATTGTGTTCACCGGGGGTAATTCTCTTCCAACATCCGCTCTGGTGCGCTTGAATAAAGCGTGCTTCTCTCTAAGGTAAGCCCCAAGAGCCTTTGGATCAGTAACAGTTTTATCCATGACCCATTCGCGCATAAAATCATATCGATTACCAAGTACATTAGGATCAATAACTTGCATGATGTTAAATATCTCATCACCATAATTATAGATAGGTGTTGCCGAAAGACCGAGCACGTACCGCGCTCGATCAGCCACTATTTTCGCGGCTTGGTATTTCTGGGACTCCTCTCGGCGAAGTTCTTGGACCTCGTCAAAAACTACTGACTTGAACATTCCTTTGGCGAATACATCCACCCATCCAGACAAACTTCCGTATTTACTGATATACACCTCTGCCGGAGGCAGTTTATAGGGTTTTCTGGTTTTAATTATATGAACGGTAACATCAAGAAACTTCTCAATCTCGGCCTTCCATTGTTTGGTAAGATGGGTCTGTACTGTAACTAAAGCCGGAAGACATTTTTTTTCAGTAAAGCTACAGATTGAGAGAACGGTTTTTCCCAAACCTATATCGTCAGCGCAACAGGTGCGTTTAGCCGCCATGTAGATATCTTTCCCTGTGGCTTGATAATCTCGCGCTTTCTGACCATCTTTAAAATCCAACGCAACTGGTTTGTAGTTGGGGTCAAAATAATGCTCTATTTCATCAATCTTATTTTCAAACTTCTTACGGCCTCTTTTAAGCCTTCCAAGGTCCTTTTCTGATATTTCCAAGGGATACCTTGTCATGAACCATAATAAGTCCCCACACATCTCTGGATCATTGATAAAACGAAAAGGGCTCACCGATGTTTTATCAATCTGCGCAAAAGTATTCTTTAGCTTTATGCACACATGTGGCTCAAGCTCATGAATAGCCCACTTCGGTTTAACATCCTTTCCGCGTGCATAAGGGTCTTCTTCTAATACTATCCGTCCGTAAGTCCTCATGTAATTTTTCGATTTTCAGTAATGTATTCACGAAGAAATTTTGGCGTCAATGCATTATGAAGAATGTGATCGACTATCTTTCTTTCTATTTCAAGTTGAGATTTAATTTCAGTAGTTATTCTTACTGCGTCTGAAAGAAGAACGTATTGCCCTTCTTCAGTGATCATATCATGTGAGTGATAATGATCCTGTGCTTTTTCTTCGAGCTGTTTATTTGCGTCCATATCCTATTCTAGTATCCAGTTAATTTCATAAGGCTGTCGAGTTGCTCTGGACTGCTGGTAAAAGGAATATTATAGAGCTCTGTTGAGTCCTCCATCTCATGATCCTTATCCCAGCAACTTAAATAGATATCCATGTGATCTTCATAGAGATCAAACTGCCAGCTCTTACGCTTAGTTTCTTTGGCGTATATGTCCGCAACTCCAAATGTCCCATCTTCTGTAGTATTGGAGAATTTGATCCGTTTTCTTTTGAGCCAATCAATAACAACCTGTTTCTTATCCATAATCAATAGTTTAAATTCGTTCGCCCCTCATAATGGTCGCCGCGTATTATTTTTATTCTGCTCAGAAATAGTTAAGCATTGACAAACCTTCCATTTTTAAGATATCCATGCCACCCACATCCCCCTAGGTCTTTATTGTGAACAATTGAAGGAGAATAACTTCGGGTCGCCTCATCATATACATGATTTCCTGCTGATCCAGATCGTTTCCCGCACTGAGGACAGCACATCACTAACTGCTTCTGGTTTTCCGCGCCCATAACGATTACCGCGTCTCCTTTTTCTAATACCTTGTCAATATCTTCAACTAAGTTTAATGCTATATTCATAGTGATGGTATATTCAGTTTCCCCACCTTTTTTAATTCGGACAGAAAAAGTGAATTATTTTCCAGCCAAATTTTATAATTTTCTTCTCCTTTAGGGGTTAAAAAATACGATCCGTCTCGCTCGATGAACCACTCTAAATTAATCCTTGTAGAAGTATCTCCGACAATCATGCACCCATGGGGTTTTTGATTCTTGGTATCCCACCAACCGGAGCAGTTATAATCTCCCCGCTGGTAATAATCAATTATTTCGGAATCAAATTCAGTCATCGTTCTGTTTTCCGCTCTCTTGATCTGGTTTGGCTGCTAATGGAACATATCCTGATACCGAATTCATAATAATGGTGGCTTTAAAAAATGGATACGCATAAGCATCTTCCTTATCGACAGCTACAAAACTTGATTGGTTACCCATTTTCTCATACACCTTTAGAAACTTAGTTTCGTTATCTGCCTTTTGCAGATAAAACCAACCCATATGCGCAAACAGGTTCTCCCTTGACCCGTTAACCAAATCTTGTGCAACATCAAAGGTTTGGATTGTGGTCCTCGACCGATCGTCCTCATCCATCTCAGAAACCAACTCTACAGCATTCTTCTTAAAAAATCCACATGCTCCGATTATAGCTTTCTTACTGATATAATCTCCTTGCTTCTCTCTGAAATGCATAAACCGGAGGGTCCCATCAAATTCGATATTTATAATTGCAAACATATCTTCGGGTAACAGGTCTTCCCTGAGAATTTTCTTACCATTAACCTCACCAATCCGTCCGCTTTTCCCGATGGCTTTTTCAATTGAAACCGGATGGAATTTTTTGTGCAGGTCATGTTCTTTTTTGAATGACTCAATATTGGTTTTATCATTCCGGTAGAATATTTTAATCGTACTATTAATTTCTTCATCCTCCCACACCTCCTTTCTAAAAACCTCATGAATATAGAAGTATTTCCCCTTCTCCTTTCTCCTGAGGACAAAAGCCTGATCCTTTCCATCCATAATATGAATCCCGAATATTTCCAGAAATTGCTTCAAGTCTCTCATGTGGTGTAGGGTGGGTTTAATGTTTCAACCTTAACTTTATACTTAATAGTGATAGTGCCCATTTCCGGCTTGATATTTTCCATAGTTAGCTCGGTGGCCTCCCCCAATGGAAGCCATCCGTCCAATCGGGTAGAGGCTCTGACTATTTCATAGCCCCTTTCTTCACGAGCAATACTGTTGCCTAAACAATCTCTTCTTTGGTAGTCTTCGGCGACAGCCCACGAGAATTGTAGCCAACTGAGATCGTCGAAAGATTTTGGTAATCCGCCATGAATAAATAAAACTCGATCTAAATCAAGCATCCCATTATGAGGTTCTAATTTAACGGTGGGATTCTGATATGAAAATTCAAGGGTGTGATAGTTATATTGAGTGGGATCAACAGGGGGCGTTATTGAAGCCCCACGTGAAACCGGAGGGCAATAGCCATCGTCGTCATCAAACAGTCCCCCTGCCCACATTAAGCCAAGCGCTTCTAACATTCGCAAAGACGTTTCATATCGTGAAAGTCACCTTCTGGATCAAGCGCTTGTAGGATCATCTCCCCAATTGTCGATACATCAGATATTTCAACCCACTCACAGTATGCCCTCGCAATTGGAAACCCATCTTTTTTATATGAAAGTAGAGGCCACATGATCTTCATCATTTTAGCATGATGAGGCGCGTATTTACTGTTGTCCTCTACCTGAACTTCACCGTCTTTGTCCACCCACATGGCCTCGCTAAAATTCTTTAAAATACCATCAATAAGACCTCTACGGTCATCATATGATAAGCTGTGTGAATATTGCCTAGCCTTCCGGCAAACTTCAAACTTGATATGTTCTACTTCCTCATATGTCATTTTAATCAATTTTAAGTTGGTTGGTTACTTTTAAATCCAATACTAGATTCTTTTTCATTGAATCCTTTTTCAGATGCATTGTAAATATCTGCGAGCGTATTCTCCTCACTTATCTGGACTCCTAGTTTTTTAGCAAGTTTTTTCGCGCGCTTCTTTTCCAGAGTCTTGAACTCATACTTAGCTATCAAGCGCCCCTTTCTCAGTAGAGCTTTATCAATTTTCGACATATCGGTATTGAAGGTGGCGACAATCTGAATGTTCGCACAATCACTTAACAGACCATCTGTCAGGTTTAGAATATTAGCAATAGCCTGCGTACCCCCTTCGCTCCTCTCTATCAATACATTCTCAGCATCCTCTATCACTAAAATAGAGTTTGGGTGCCGCAGAAAGAATTTGATCAATGCTGGATCAGACAGGGAGTTGGTCATGTTTGGAGGAACATAGATTACTTTCTTCTTTTCAATCGTATGGATCAAGTAACGAATGTAAGTTGTTTTACCACCCCCGGGCACCCCATGAAGTAAGACTAAACCTTTCGAGTCTTCAGTTGACAACCGATCGATTATCAGGGTATTGATATCTGAGAAGTCCTTATTGTAATTAATGGAAAAATCAATTTCAGGGCAGTTCACTTTATGAGCTTGCAAGCTGAACCCATTCGAATCCCGAACGAGTATATGTAGATTGCCTGTTACCGGAGGCTCTTCATCTAAAAAATTATCTATAAATGAATCCATTACAGATTGAACGCGGTCAGTTTTCTTAGAAAACAACAGACATACCCCGTATTTGTCACGTACCTCCTTTATATAGCTTAGTTGTCTGCCATAGAGATAGATGTATATGTGTTCCTCTCCACCAATTGAGAGTAAACACTTTGAAACGTCCTGTCCATTAAGCTTATAATGTGTTGTCATTACATGATCTTTGTGTTGCTCAATATATTCATCAATGAATTTATGAGATAAATACCCAGCATCCCATTCACAGGGAAATGCCTCATGTCTATCCAAAAAAAGCTGCCGAAGAGGAAATGAATCAAACTCTATAACCCCAGAAAAGGCATTAATACTACTCCCTCCCCAACTCGTATTGTAAAGTGGGACCTCATTAGTTTGAGGCTTGTAAAGGTTGCCGTCTCGCCTTGATCCCCCGCGTTTCTGTAGGGGTTTTTTAAAACCTGCTTCTTCCATGTTCTACCATTAATTTGCTAATATTCTACTTATACGCTCGAATGCTTTGTCATCAAATGACGATAAGGCATCAAACATATCCCGCTCAGAATCCGACCATGAATCAGGAGGATTATTAAACCATTGGTTTTCTTCACTCAGTCCCTTATCTCGACAATGTTCACTTAGAGTCTCGGTAAAAGCAACACTCATTTCGTAAGAAATATCTCGTAAGAGTTTATCATTTATAGTTTTTCTTTTACCCATGTTTTTTATCAAAATTTCATGACCTGTCCTCGTTATGAGTTCTGATCTAAGAAGTTGTTCTTGAATTTCTCCCACTGTGTCTGCGCCCTCCCTTTAATAAAGGAGTTACCGAGCCTGTTTATAAAATCAAATGCAGAAATCTTTTCTTCGTTAAAGGAGTACTCTGGATTTGAGGTGTCCCATCCGCAGGGATCAATTATTTCCGGGCGCCATCTTTTTGGGATGCTTTCAAGCCATTTTTTTGATGTTTTTTTCATATGAATTTTGTTGTTGATAAACCAGCGCACATTCTACTCTACAGTTCGCTGTTTTAATCAGGCATATACTTTCTTCCCTCTCTCATACTTCTCAGGCTACAGTCTTAAGACTTGAAATAAAATGACCAGTACTCACTCTTCCGTCAGGAAGAATTAGGTCAGCCACGGTTCTAAATCCGGTTTGCTTGTTATTCCTAAATCCATTGATGTTCGCTTTTTTGTAGAACACATCATTGTTTCCAACATCGTGTCCAATCTGGCTCCAATGGATGTCATCGAAAAAAAGTACCTCCTGTCCTTTTATAAAGTCCCCTCTATCTATTTCTGGCATATCATAATTGTTTAAATGCATTAAAACCATGCTTTACCGAGGTTGATCACATAGCATGGTTTGTCATGAATCTCCTCTGGAAACCCCATCGCTTTGTTAGTGACTAGAATCAGAGCATTCACTTCTTTGATCTGGCAATACCTTTCGCACTGTCTATAGATGGCTTTCGCACTTCCTTTAATTTTCACCTCTATCGCTACACCTTGATAGAAAAAATCAACTACGCTATCACAATCTAACCTGTGTTCTCTTTTAATTTCATCAAAACCCAGCTCTTCAAATTTCTTGCTGATCTCGGTTTGAAGTTCTTTCTCGTTTGAGAGTGAAAACCGACACCTAGATAATGCCCGCATCACAGAGGAAACCTCTTCTATGGTTTGGTCTTTACTCACCGAGAAGGAGTTTTAACCTGTTTTGAGTCATTTCACTATAGGTTTTACAGGCGTGCATCTTACATTTAGCATTGTGAAGGACACGACCTGTTTGCTGGATATAATCCTGAAGCTCCTTGTGCTTAAGAGTGTTTTTTGCAAAGTTTTTGTAAGATATAAGCCGCTCAGACTTTACATCTTCAATACGCTTCTCACACGCATCTATAACCCGTTTAAATTTACGCAGCCGCGCTCGATAGTAAATCCGTTTATAAGGCAAAAGAGTATTGGCGATGTCAAGACCTAGATTCATGAAAAATCTCTCCGGGGTAGGAGTTAAGCATTTGATCACTATTGTTGTGGTTAGATGTTTTTCCTTTCGAACCATATAGGTCATTCGCCCATTGGACTTCATCTTAGAAAACAGCTTCTTTTCCAGATAAGCCGCAGCCTTGTCGGGGTATTCTAGGATTAATTTATCACTCATGTTGACCACTTTGTTTTAAGTTCACCAATAAAAGATGGTAAATCAGTATTATCTGGAATGCTACCGAGTTCATATGGATCACTCAGTGTGATTAAATCGTAGTGAAGCTTGCGGACATCGAATGTTTGGCCCTCCTCCAATATGGTAAGAATAATACCACATTGAACCTTTTTATCCACGTGCAATACATGGACCTCTTTGGGAGCGTCGCTTGTCGCTTTTTCTGCTAATGAATCCAGTAATCGTAAGGCGTTCCCTTTGATTTTCTCTTCAAGTCTCCACCCGTGGTATTCTATAATTGGTCTTTCTTGGGGCCAGCTCACGTCCTTTACTTCCCATGAGATCAGATGACCTAGTTCGGCATAGTCCACCCAAGCCTTAAATTTAGCCATGAAGTCTGAATAGGCTGATTTTGAGATGTCATAATAGAGACTGACCTCGTCTGAGCCAAATTCCCATAAATCCGACATAAAACTATCCTCAGGCAGCAGTGATTCTATATGGCTCCTAAGCGTTGGAAAAAATTGACTCTCGTCCTCTAATACATTCTCAAACACCTGAGTAAGCTCTTCGGGGCTCATGTCAGCATTATGCGAAAGAAAATTATTCCCAGCGCAGAAATGCTCTTTAATCTCAGATTTGAAGTAAAAACTCTGATAGATAGAATCTTGAACAAATTCCAATGTTTCAATTGTGCCATCGATAAGTTCCTTGCATTCCTCTATCGAATACATTGGAGACCCCTCGGTGTCAGTGTCCACTAAAAACTGAAATATGTCGTAATCATTACGGGTATCAAAAATCCAAAACAACTTTTCCCAATGCTCCTCCCCTAACACTTTTCTCAAGTTCAGATAGTACATCAAGTCATAAGTAGACTTAAGCCCAACCGAATTAAACAGGGTTATCCTTAACTTGCCTTCACCATGATTGGTAAACCCATTGAAAAATTCCTGCTCTTCTTTCATTGCATCCATCTCACTAATGAGATAAGCATGAAACTCCTCCGATCCAAATTCATCCTCTATTTCGTAAAGCTTAAGGTCCGACTCAGGAAAAACATCTACGTCTGCCCAGTTACGAATCAGGTACCACCTCTGTTTTTTAAGCTCCTCAGGGTCAAACTCTTTTTTTCTATCTGTTAAGTCACAAAGAAACTGCTCTTTGAGGTGTTCATCTTTGATGTCTGAATATTTGTCATAGATAGTATCCACCCACCCAACTGTATTGGTGGCGACTGAATGGACTATTTGCTCAAGGTCGTATGGGTCAGTCTGTGTCATGTTTTATTTATTTTGATTCTTTAAAATGTATTGGATAACCGAATCCATTCTTTTTAACTTCCTTAAGCCACAGACGGATATCCTTGGTGGGGATACCGGACTCCCGATCCTTTTCTTTGTTCCCTTGCAGGTTGTTCTTCCTGAAGAATTTTAGTATACTCTTGTGAAAGCAGTCAGGAATTGTATCCAGAAGAAGTGATCTCCGCCAGCGTAGGAGGCTTGATATTTGCTTCAACCCTTGTTCTTGGGTAAAGCCAACAGTGGGAATAAGCATTACATTGATATAAAAACTCCGCTCCCCCCAGTCCTTATAAAGGTCAGTCTCTTCAATTGACACGTGCCATTTAATATTCACCTGATCCATAAACAGATTAGCTACTTTCTCAGGCAATGGATTGGGGTCGATTGTGACGATTGAAAAATCATAACCCCCTTGACCGCCTCCGCATCCGGCGACCAAAAAACCAACCTCAGGATTCACACCAGATTCTCCGATGTGTTCCCATCCACCCCAAAAAGCAAGGGTAGCCTGCATACTCTCAAAAGATTGGATCATATCCTCTGGTAGAAGCTTGTTTTTTCGAATTCTATCTGACACCTCTGACATGGTCACAATATTTTAAACACCCACAAGTGGGGTCGTTAACCGGAGGATCAACCGCCCAGTAGTAATAAGTATTTCCTTGCCCAAAGGGTTTAGCCCTGCGGTGATGAAGCTGATTGCATCTTTTACACTTCCTAGCTTTATACCCCCATAAACGAGTAAAGCGTCCCCACGAGGTATTTCGTCCCCACCGCAAAAAAAGCAGCAAAGACATCGCTAATAGTATGACGAGTAATATCTTCATTAATGCCAGAGGTTACATTGTGTGCATTTGACATGTAAAGGGCTTTCCTCATCGGAAATAGCGCTGGCTACTGGGTGAGTCTTCCCCGGGCGTTTTAAGTCTTCTGAATAGTACGAGTAACCATCGGCTGGATTGTTACTATCCCAACACTGATATCTTCTAGCAACTTCTACTTTATCGTGGTCTCTAACCCAGGTCGCTTTGTCAGATAAACGTCCAATCACGCTGTATATTGGCGAGCTTACAAGTTGCTCGTGTGATTTTGAATCTAAATAGTAATATGTAGGTTCGGGGGCACCATCTTGTAGGAATGTTTTCCTATGGATTTTTACTTGCTGAATTCCAGCCTCAAGAGTGTCAACATACACGAGATCATCAGGTTCGGCGCCGTATTTAACGGCGTATGCCGCCGCAGGAATAAGAGCAGGAATACTTGTAAAAAATATATCTCTTACCCCAGTCGCTGCACGGAGATCAACACGCCCGTGGGTGGTCACCTTAAATATTTCACATAAGTGCAGTATTCCATTGCGTTCAGCGAAAACATAATCTGCGGTCAAATCAACTTTTCCTAAAACAAAAGGAAGATATTTAACGAAAACTTTCATACCTCCACTGGTTTAGGAGCTAATCCGGCCTCGGCCAACCACTTTTTATAATACTCTGATTCTCCTTTAGTGTTGAGATAAGCATTGAATGCCAATACATGGTTCGTACTATTCATCTTAAGGGCTAAATCTTTATACATAAATCTCACAAAGCCATCAAGATTGATAGAAATCAACTCATTCATATTTACATCGATCATAAGGGAGTGCCCATGATAAGAAAAAGAATAGGCGGAGACGTCTGTGAGTATTTGAGTAAGATACGCCTGATCGTTATCACTAAGAGTACTTATGGATACCCCCTTAGGGGTGTTTGGCATCTGCTTAAAGTTGCCAAAAACACTCTCCAAACAGAAGACTAGAACCCCACTGGATAAAGCAAGAACAATGGCCTGTTGCCACTCATTCCATTTTGAATCCCCTATTCCTGTAACTAAAAGAGTGAAGTAAATAAAGAGCCCTGTTGCGATTGTAAATAAAGCTGAGCGTCTGATTCTGTAGTTCATAAAAGTTGGTTTTGTAAGTTATCGTCAAAGATAATTATAATTTTCGATTAGCACCTTAAAAAGTGATATAAAATTTTAGAAATCTATTTTTATTAGTTTTACACCATGGGATTCCAACACGTACTTCTTCCAAAACATCATGTTGATCATCTTACCCGAAAAAAAAGAGGACGCCTATGTGCTAAATGTCCTCACCGAAAAAATCCCTCAAACCCATTATGTCCCTTTTGTTCATGTGTAATAAATTTAAAGATAATGATTGACGTAGATGAGTGCCCAGCCCCAGAAAAGTTCTGGAAGGCTACAGTTTAATCCGTCCCTCGGCCACCATCATTAGTATATGCCCCAATAGAATAATCCCCGCAATTATGTTTGCTGCTTTTAAAATCTCTATCTTATCTCCTGACCCTTTATAATCTTGCATTATCTTATCAGGCATTGATCCTTCAGCGTGAAGCAGGTTTATAAATTCTAAGTTTTCAGATTCGGTAGAGGTTCCTTCGTTTATTTTGCCGCGTAAAGTATTAAGTCTGGAAAAGTTCATCCTCAAATTTAAGACTTTATAAACTTAGTTTAAGAGTGGTGATCGATGAATTCATCAAAAGTGTCAAACACTTTAGAACCCATATTCAATTTGAATCTATCATACATCCCGAGTCTTTCAGAGATGCGCATCATTTGGTTGGGTGATTGCTGCTTTTCAAGGAGTATTAATGCTCCCGCACAATGCTCGCTATTTGAAGTTACAGTTCGATCTCCATCCTCGGAATCATCATGTTCGATTGTTTGATGACATGCAAATGTTTGATCCACCGTTGTAATGCTTTCAATAATCTCTTCGGCACGCCACCCTTTGAGACACGTAGTGGTGAAGGGCAATTCGGACATGGTTTGGTCATCGAGAATTTTACCCCTGAGCTTTTAAAGAAGTAATCAGCTCGGTAAATTGTTCGATCCGCTTAGATGGTCTAATAACTACATGGGGGGTAAATTATTTTTTGCAATTACTTTTGGTAAGTCGACAAGAACCGCGCCGAGCACCCCCACTGTAAAATTGTTTGGTAAATCTCGATGCCTTTTACTATACTGCCAATGATACATTCGAAGCATTTTTGCATTCGCTTTACTGGCTATCTTGTAATATTTACGCTTTGAAATCCACACAACTATTCAGCGGCGATAACATTTTTAACAAAAGTCCAAATTCTCTCTTTACCCTTTTTATAGAAAACATCTCCAAGAGTCCCATCAAATTTTATTTTTGTGCCCAGATGAATAGTTTGAACAAGGGCTTTATCAACGTCTTTTAGAGCCACCTTTATTTCGGCACCATCATCATTAGTAGCTTTTAAATAACTTGCGTCAATCGAAACAACTTCTCCGTAAAATTTCATAATGTAGTTTGTTCAGTTCAATAACATTTGATATATATCAAAATTAGCATTTATGATCTTATCACACCTCTCTGTTTTCAGGGTTTACATAATCCATCCCAAGTTTATTGAACAGGTCAATTTCCTCTCGTATCACAATTTTCTTTCCTTTATATGTGAGCCATCCATCTACACTTTTATACCCTCTGGCTACCCACCCAGAGCCTAACACCTTATAACTATAGTCTGCCGACCCAGTCCGAAGCGCAAATGTCATCCCCCACCGCTCCTGCTCGGTGATAAACAAATCAAGCTTAGCTCCACAAGGAAGGATTCTTTGAGTGTATCGACAGGGAAGTTCACCCCGCACTTTTTTCCACTGGTTTACTACTGTTGCGATACCAGTGGAAAAAAGCCCAACATCATAAGGTTTAGGAATGCAGACGATTTCCACATCCTTTATGTTGGTTTTTTTCTTGCGCCTGATAGAGCCAGCAATCTCTATTCGATTACAGTATGGTCTGAGTTGCTCTAAGGTCTCACACGCGATTTTGTATGCTGTGGCGTACTCCATGTGTTAGTGAGTTTTACAGATGCCTGATTCAGTAAGGTCTTCCTGATTTCTATCAGCAAACTTTGCCTCATGGGCCAACCCCCTGTTTTTCAAGGCTGAATCTCTTACCTTTATTTCTTTCTTGATTGCCACCACACATCCTTGTAAGTCTGCCCTGTAGTCCAAACAATGATTCTGAATATCGGCCATCGATATATTGTTCTTAAAATCCTCAATCTCCAAAACTTTCTTATTCTGAATAGTGTAGAACTTGGTAATATATTTATTTATCATTTCAAGAGATGGGTTGTTTATCTCTACATGACAATCAACCCTACCCCGTCGAATAAGTGCTGGATCAATTTTCTCAGGGTGATTAGTGGTGAGGATGGTAATTGATTTTTCAGCAGAAAACGCCCCATCTAGACAATTAAGAAGCGCAGAAAAGGAAACTCCTGTTTGCTCTCCATCCCGTTTATTAAACGCAGCATCAACATCTTCGAGGACGACGATACTTCTCTGTCCTAATTGTCCGAATAAACTAAAGAGATCAGTGTCATTGTTTATGTCGTTAAGACTTAAAAAATGAACACTCCATCCAACATAATTCCCGATTGCAAAACAGAGTGAGGTTTTGCCGTTCCCCGCCTCTCCACTAAAGAGATATCCTCTTTTGTAAAGAATTCCCCGCTCTTGATACCACTGTTCATCTGCTAGAAAGTTGTCAATGTCCTTAACCAGTCTCTCTTCACATTCTAAGACTAAATGACTAAAATTTTTCTCAGGAATTTCTCTTTCTTCATCCCAACAAACGTGTGAGTTCTGAGTGTATTGATATGGCCTTCTTTCTGAAATGAACCGTTCGTTAAAATCTACCATCTCTTCCAATAGTGATTTAATTGATTTTTCCGCTCTCCATCCAGAAATGGTATAGCTATCATAGAACATATTTCCTACACTTTGAGCATATTCATTTTTCTGACGATCTTTATTAATGGCAACTCGTTTACCCCTGCTTTTAATAAAAAAAAGCTATCCATTTGCCAGTAGTAGATCGTTTTAGGTTTTTCTAGGCTGTCTTCATGGTCAAGTTCCGCGACACTTTCATCCATTTCTGAACGTGAAATATAAGGCGACCTCAGTCCACCTTGTACATCTCTATATTCTTTTGGGATTTATATACATAGTTAACCCAAACCGATGGTTAGTTATGTAACTTTTTATATCTTTGTTCGTAAACAAAGGTAGAAAGTAATCCTATGAAAGACAATATTGATATTTTTGGTTTTATAAAGAAATTTCCTGATGAAAACTCCTGTGAGAAGTACATCGAACAAGCTCGGTGGCCCCGGGGCACCTACTGTCCTCGCTGTGGGAATCACAGGGTATATCGGCTTGAAAAACAGAAACGGTGGAAATGTGGAGGGTGTCGCAAGCAATTCAGCGTTCGTACTGGCTCTCTATTGGCTGAAAGTAAGGTTCCGCTTCAAAAATGGCTTATGGCGGTATGGATTCTTACTTCTCATTCAAAGGGAATATCAAGTGTTCAACTGGCAAAAACTCTTGGAGTGACACAAAAGACTGCTTGGTTTTTAGCACACCGAATACGTGAAGCTCTAACCGAGGGTAGCGGTGGCCTGTTCAGTGGAGAAATTGAGGTAGATGAAACTTTTGTGGGAGGTAAAGAGAAAAATAAGCACTCAGATAAGAAGTTACACATGGGGCGGGGAAGTGTTGGAAAGATAGCCGTCTTGGGAATAAAGCAACGAGATGGGCGAGTGGTGTCAATGCCTGTTTCCAACATTCAAAAAGAGACACTGCATAAAAAAATCAAAAAACACGTTTTACCCGGAAGCTATGTCTATACTGATGATCACAGGGCTTATCAAGGACTTTTAGATTACCACCATAAGGTAGTTAAGCACTCAGTAGGAGAGTATGTTAAGGGGATGGCCTCTACTAATGGAATCGAATCATTTTGGGCATTATTGAAGCGTGGGTTCATTGGGATTTATCACCAAATGAGTCCTGCGCATTTAGCTCGGTATGTTGATGAATTTACTTTCCGGCATAACCATGCTTATTCAACGTGGGATAAAACCCTTAGCCGTGTGTTCTACAACGCAAATGGACGTAGAGTAACCTATAAGCAATTAACTAATGTCACGTAAGCCCAAACTCATACAGCCTATTCAGGCATCCTTTGATAATGTAATGAAGACTCTTGTCGGCGCACCAGAACCAATCAAGCCTTCTCCTATTCCTGTGGACAACAAAGCGTTAAAGAAATTTATTGGAAAAGTGCATTGTGGTGACTGTATTAAGATTATGGATAAGATTCCCGCCGAGTCAGTTGGCGTGATCGTTACTTCCCCTCCTTACAATCTTAAAAACTCTACTGGAAATGGAATGAAAGATGGGCGTGGAGGGAAATGGCCTAAAGCAGAATTGATAAATGGATATGCCAATCATGGCGACAATATGCCTCACGACGAATATGTAAAATGGCAGCGTAATTGTTTGTCCTCCATGATGCGTGTGTTGCGGCGTGACGGCGCTATATTTTATAATCATAAATGGCGAGTTCAGGGTGGAATTTTACAAGACAGAGCAGACATCTTAGAGGGGTTTCCTGTGAGACAAGTTATAATATGGAAACGGGCCGGAGGCATCAACTTTAATGCCGGGTATTTTCTCCCAACCTTTGAAGTAATATATTTGATCGTCAAGCCCGATTTTAAACTGACCAAAGGGGCAAATAAAATGACGGATGTGTGGGAAATACCGCAGGTTAAAGGTAACGACCATCCAGCTCCCTTTCCCATCGAGTTAGCTCAACGTTGCGTTGGAGCATCGCCAGAAGGCATTGTATTAGACCCTTTTATGGGAAGCGGAACAACAGGAATAGCTGCGGTGGCGCAAGGACGTGACTGGATAGGAATTGATGTGGCGCAAGAATATTGTGAAATGGCGGAAAATAATATTCAGGAATATCAGAAACGAGCACAAATGAACAGATGAGAGACGAGTCACACATCCTTGTAAGCATTAAAATAAGCAAGCCTTTCCTTTGGTTTTCTAAAGATGAAATTATAACTCGCCAAACCTTAGAAGACCTGTTTACAGAACTCGGAATACAAAAGTTGTTTGAACAAAAATACTTCACAGTGTCCCTAAATCAAGAACCGCCCCTTCCCACTTGAAACACAATTCTTCATTTAGCACATAATTATCTTTGAAGATAATCGCAATATTGCTAAATTGGGAGAATGACACGAAAGCTCACCCCGCCCAAACTTCCCAAATCCTCCAAAGCAGCCTTTAAAGAGATTAACCGGATTATTAAGCTCGGATGGATCGATATACCGGATGAAAAATCGTTTAGAGGATCAGGTGCTCCCGGAAGGCTCTTAGAACACTTATTGGGAGTGGCCGAAAATAATCATGACTCGCCTGATCTGATGGATTGGGAGTTGAAATATCATGGCGGTGGGACGTTAATCACACTATTCCATAAAGACCCTGAGCCAAGAGGGGTTATGCGATATTTGGTACATGAACATGGATGGGAGGATGATAAGGGCCGAATTAGTTTCAGACACACTTTAGGGGGTGAATCTCAAAGAGGATTTTATGTAGTTAATGAGGCTGATCGTATTATAGTACGAAATAAGATCAAAGATACAGTTGTTCCGTATTGGAGTCATAACACCTTATTAAACGCAGCAGGTGCCAAACTAAGACGTTTAATACTGGTGGACGGATCATTACAAAGAAGCCCTAAGCGAGTTCGATATGAAAAAGCAACCGCATACTGGGACTTTAATTTAAAGGGTTTTTGTGAGGCATTAGCCAAAGGAGTCGTCCATATTGATTTTGATGCCAGAACTAAAGAAGGTCCCGGATCAGCATTAAGAAATCATGGAACTAAGTTTAGGGTGCGTGCCGACGAACTGCCATTGCTGTACGAACACAGTAAAAAGATAACCATCGGTTTGGGTTAACTATGTATATAAATCCCATTCTTTTTTATGATGATGAGATAACCATCGTTCAATAGCATAGTAAAGAGGATCGGTCTGATCGATATACACACTGTAAAAAAGCGCTCTTTTAATACGTTCCCAAATATATACGGGGAGTCCCCGAAGTTGGGTTGCTATATAAGTTAAAACGCCAATTAAAACACTCCCCTGAAAAAGAAGTCCGCTGTCTATATCTGGTATATCCATAATTGTTTAATGATTAGGTGTTGAGTTGTCGGTTGATGCACCCAAACGATTGCCTTTATTAACTTTTGGTCTAATAAATAGTAGATACATCCCGTAGAAAGGCAAATATACTAGAGTAATAAAATGACCTCCCTTCCCTTTGAAAGGAAAACGAATCAAGCAGTATATGCCCACAATGGAAGTGATTAATTCAACGACAATTACGGCTAGAGCAATATGAAAATTATTCATTTAGATTTAGGTGTGATATTTATTAATAACATGAGTTGTTTAATTTAATAACGGTTTGTTTTTAGTGTACTTCCCTTTCTGGTCACCAATCACATAAACGTCAGGATGACTTAGTGCCATAGCTATACCTGTGCAGTTTATATCGCACGTCGGAGCTCCCCCACAATACTTACAGACTTCATATTCATGGGTGCATTCTTTGGCGTGAACTTCGGTAAAGGTTCCCTCTACCTCGCAGAAATCGCACTTCCAATGATCCAGAGGGGCCTTACCTTGTCTAGAAACTAGATTGTGAGGATTTTTAAGTATGAATTTCTTAGTAGGATCAAGAAAGAATTCCCGCTGCTCTTTTTCAAATCCCTGAACCCACATCTCAAATGTAACCCCATTAAAAGTCAGGTCTCCTTGTCTGTCAGCGGTTGACCAGTAGTACTCATGATCTGTAGTAAAACATTTGATTCCGTCGCAGGTTCTCCTAAAAAAATAGTTCTCTAATTTAATCTGTTCACCTTTTGAGTTCCTGACAGTTGCCCAGTTGGAAATCCCGATTTGAATTTGGCGCATATTTTCCGTCATTTTATTGTTCTATTTGCATTTCACAATAGATATTATCGAGCTTGTACATTTCATCCAACGTACAAACATCAAGGGCCTCACTAAAAAGTTCTATAATATCTTGGCGACTTAAAAACGGACTGTAATATTTAGAGCAATCGACTGCTCTTTCTTCAAGGACTGAAGTCGGCCAGTGCCTCCAATTACTATCCAACAGAGTAGCCCATCCGTCACGATCTATGCGGCATTTTTGGGCAAGCCACCTGCGCCATCTGGTTCTAAATTCTTCTTCCCAATTTTCACTCATGCGATTTATTTAACTGTTGGTATTCATCCAGAAGTTTATGGAACAAATCATAATATTTCCTATCGGGAAATGATATTAAATATCCCACGGTTTCAGCAGTGGACTCGGTGGAACTGCTGGGTATTTTAGCAAGACATACTGAGGTGCTGTGTTGAACTACATGTAGTTTACCTTGAGTTCCAGCAGCGGTACGGCGTAAAAAAGGCCTAAATTCATAGTACTCATCTACACTCATCCAGATAAGTCCGTTAAGACTCTTTATGTTTAAACCATTCACACCCCCAAAGATATAAAATTATTGATAGGGATAACTAAATGAAGATTCCTATTTGCGGGGTCTATATAATGTCTAGATTCGACATGTTCAGGAAAACTTTAATACTCTCGACTATGCCGTTGTTTTTGATCGGTGCATCCACCACCAGACAAGACAGCAAGGGTTGCACGATCTGGCAATGTAAACACTTAGGTTATTGACATCTGACTTTCGTGTAGTTTAAAATTATCAAATTTCTTGTGGTCTTTCTCTAAGGGTGTCTGTCCAGTTATGAGATGGGGGGCTAACATAAGCCATTTCTGCGGTACCCACCCCTTCTATTACCCAGTTCCCACTGGTGAAAGCGGTGGGTCGTACAGAGAACCACCACCATTTCCCATCTTGTTCCTGTGCTATCCACTTAGCCCAACTCGGAGCTTTTTCCCACATTGTCGTCATTGCTTACGGTATATATACTATGTCTTTTATCATTAGGTTCCAAAATAATGCAAATGGCAAAAAAATCAACCAACATTTGAAAGGGTGTTTCGATTTCTGTTTCACATCTCGGGAACACGTGATCACTAACATCATACTCCACAGTAGTATGATTGGAAATATAAACCATTTAAACATAACCCACCAGCCAAAAAAGGTTGAGGCAGTGTCAACATATTTATGCATGCTATATCCTCCGAATATTATAAACATCGGGAGGAATACCCAAAGAATATAAGCTTTAAAATAAGGGTCTATCGGTGCCATTCTAAGTCAAATTTATCATTAATTGATTCTAGTGGATAAGGATTAATGAGTGCATCCCAACTGTAGTCCTCAGATGGAATATACTGATCATACACTAGACACTTTCCAGTATAGGGGTGGTGTTTATATGTCCAGCATCCGACTCGATCACTCGTGTTTCTAATCCTTCTTTTAAAAATGACATAATTTTAATCCATCCTATCGGCCACCGCTCGGAGTTGTGCGGCAAGGTCTTTTTTACTAATGCTGTCAATCTGAATAACCCGAATCCGTCCATCGATCCCTATTCCAAGCATAGCGTAAGCTTTTATATTGGAGGCATTCAGGCATTTATGCCATTCTGGTATAAGATTATCATTGTGTAGCTTTGTTTCATCCATAGTCGTAAAAAATTAAGTAATTCCTTCTTTTAAAAATGACATAACATCAAAATCTTTAAGTAGTCCAGCCGACAAAAGATACTCATATTGATCAAGAATCTTCTTCACCTGTACACATACGGCTCGATCCCTGTGATATTGTTTGATGTCTACTCTTAATTGACGAGCCTCGTTCCTGTATAAATCCATGCGCTCAGAGATGAGTCTAGTAAAGTAATCTTCTACATCTGGATTTCTCTTAACAAGCCTAGATTCTAAGAGTTTAAGATTCTCAATGGCACGCGCACATTTTTTAATTTTCTCTCGATTAACTGTGATTTGCTCTCTGGCAGAATTGAAGGCTGTTTTAGTTTTTATTTTCCACCTCCGTAAAACATCTAACTCATTGATATCCTCGAAATCCTTAATGTCTCCAAGCAGTTCCATATAGATATAATCAGCAATCAAGGTAGAATCCTCGACTGTGTAGAGTTTTCCGTCACGATCATACCGTTTCCGAGTCTCTGGATCAGAAAGGGTCTCATAAGCCTCCTGAACTGCTTTAAACGCCTCGTTACTACCCCCTTCTTTGTCTGGATGAGTATCCTTAGCCTTTTTACGGTGTGCCTTCTTTATTTGCTCATCTGTTGCATCGCTCTCAATGCCCAACACCTTATATGGGTTGACTAGTTCGCGGGCAAAGTCAAAATCATCATTGTTTACGCGCTGCTTATTTTTCCAATCTGTCTCCATTGGTTATTCCATGTATAGATTTCGACCGTTACTATCGGTTTTTTTGTAGTAGATTGTTTTAGCTTGAGAGGGTACTGAGTCACCTCCGTAATAAAACCCTAGGGTGTATCCGAGTCGGAATTTAGAGCGAAACCTATAGGCAAACGGCATAGGAGATTGGTAATTACCAATCACATTTCCCCCTCCTTTTTTATTTTTACTAATCACTTGTATTTGTGGATGTCGAAGACGAATAGAAACTTTAATGTAATATTCACACATAGTTACCACTTCAACAATCGATGCGCGGTATATCAGCCTTTCTCCCCCACAATACACATATAAACAAACCTGAATTTTCTCCGAGTCAGGTGGCTTCCGCCATGCGACACGAACTGAATTCTCATGATGGTTCAAACCTAATGAAAACCCAAATAGTTTATTCCAATGATCACTTGGATCAGACAAGCAGTCTTTATCGAATATAACGTCCATACTCATAGCATGAACTCCAAAAGTGGGACGCCACCACTTTTGATCACTGTAGTGTTTATTAGGGAATATCCGAGCAGAGGTATACCCGTACGAGACACCCGCCCTCTGGATTCGGTAATTGGCCTTTTCAATTTTGAAAACACCAATTACAACTATACTGTAAAACGATATTAAAAGATAGAACCCAGTGGGCGATAATTCAGGCTGAAGCGCCCATGCTGCGATAATCATCCCTACAATTAAGATTACTTGATGCCATCTTTTGGTGATGCCCCAATAAAGGAATCTCTTCCCCTTGGTAAGGTCATTGATTATCATAATCATCTAAGGTATAAACTTAGTTTGTAATATCTTATTGATGAGGTTTTTCCTACCATTGATCTAAAAAGTTATTAGCCGCCCGTGACAACTCATCAAGATTCAGTAAGCTAGAATTCTCACCACCAAAAGATTTACTAATAACCTGTTTTGCTACAAGGCTCTGAGGACTTATGTTTTTCTCTTCCATCATTCTCTTAACTTCTTCTTTAAACGCAACAGCAATATTAGCGTGATAACTACGTCTAAATTCAGGATCGATCTTGATGGCATTGGTAAGGGTTTTATATGCCTGAGCCACCTCATCCTGTTCTGACAATCGAAGGTAAAGGGTTTTAAAGTTGTCAGCCTCATCATATAGGGTTTTAGCATCCTCCCGTATTATATAATAACCACCTACTTGAGGTTGGTATTTTAATACCCACCCAAGTGTAACTTCAATAGGATCGTAGCCTTCTTCTTCCCAATGGATTATTCCAGCTATTTCATTGAATTGATCAGGCGGTCTTATCTGGTAGTCATAAGGTATAATTAACCATTCTATTTTTTTGATTTTCAACGCACCAATAATCTCATGAAGTTTATACTTTGGCAATTCTTTGCTAACAGTAGCGTGTGAATCATTTGCTTTTTTCATCTTGTGTTATTTAAACTCCCATTTTTTAGGGTTACATACTATAGTGAAATTTTAAATACATTCCACGGTGAATTCTGACATATACGAATCCTGCAAAACTGTCTCCACTAAGCCCGCGTTTTGATATTTATCAACCCATATATCTCTATCTTGACCACGGATATATTCTCCCTCTGACTTAAAATCAGGTTTTCCTCTACAAACTGAAAGTCATAGGTATAACCACTTTCCTGAATGTATTGCTTTAGACATCCTAAAAACTGATTTTCTTTTATGATTGCAATTTCATTCAAACAGGAGTGGTACTTTAAAATTTCTTCTTTTCGCGCCAGCCCTACTTCAACCACAATATCTTCTTTACTATTATAAGTCATAATTAGGCACGTTTATTTCCAATCATAGCACGTATACCCATCTCGACATCCACAACCCCAAGGCTGTACCCTGCACCCAGCGAAAACATAGGCCATTTATATTTAAATGGCGGATGACCTTCGTCCCTATCCTGATCATTTGTATACAATCCATCTTCCTGTTCTTGATAACGATCAATGTTATCGTGTTCTTGTTCGATCATTTGCATTATCATCTCTGAGAAACATCCAAATTCATCTCTATCCTTCTGGTTGAGCACTTCATGGTCTTCATGGTCTAAGTTTAGGTTAGAGTCCACTCTTATGTAATAATTAAACGGCCTGCTATCCATCGTTTGGAAACAAATCAATTGCTTGCCATCTCCATGCTTTTCCTCAATCAGACAGTGCCGATCTGTTGTTGGATGAGTCCATAGGGTTAATGTTTGTTCCCGTGTTATGTAGTTTAAAAACTCTTGGTATTGATTTGTTATAATCTCTTTTTTGCTCATCTGGATATTAGATTTTTTGGTAAAATTCTTTGATTTCATATTTCTTTCCTTTCTCTGCATGTTTTTCTATCCACCCTAAAGCATCTTCTGGCGTTTTAAAGCTTTTCTCACAAGCTTTTTCGGTTGTAATATGTGTGCCGTAAGCCTCCACGTATATTGAGTATTCTTTTTTCATGATGTAATTATTTATAGAGGTGTCATTCAAGTAATAATATGCCAGTTGAACCTATTTCTTGGTATAGTGTCTTACCGTTATTGGTTACTGCATACGGTAAAAACACCTCGGCCATTTCAGCGAGTTGTGCCTCAACTATTGCGAGTTGTGCTTCCACCCAGTCCTTTATGATTCGCCAACTTACCTTTAGAGCCTGCTCTTGGGTTACTAATCTCTTTGGTACTTTTTTATCAGTGCTCATAGATTTTAACACACCGTTGTAATTTACAGGAAGAGAAAATGCTACCAAACTTCCACTCATCAGAAGGCAAAACGTCACTCCTACAGGAATCTGATCAGCGTAATCAGTAGTAATTTTTGTAGCACCGTGTTTGACAAGGCACTTCTGAATCTCCATTATGGTCTTCTCGCATTTAATGGATGTTGTGTAATTTAATATCGCCATATCTGGTAAGTTTAAAGCTATTTATAGTATCTCTGTTCAGGTGCCATCATTAAATTGAGTTTCTTTACTGCACTTAGGGCATTTGTGATGTTCAGTCCAGTTCCTATCTCCTTCATGATCGCAATATCCAGTTATTATTGGGTACTCAACTCCATCAACCATATAAGATTCATCACTGGCTAAGAAATCAAATCCACAAACACAAACATATCCAAAGTGTATGGTTTCGTTTTTATGCAGATCGATACGTCTGTCTAATTCTTTTTGTTGTACTGGTGAAATTTGATTAAAATTCATGTCATATAATTTTAGTCTTACTGTTTGATATCCACAATTTCTTTTTCCTTGAACAGTGATCTTGAGGAGAGGTAGTGATTAAACTCTATTTTTCTAGTTTTACAGGTTCATGCTAACATTCTCACTTGATCATAGCCACGTGTGAGAATATGTCTATCCAGTTCTTGATACTCCCCAAACCCTAGGCTTTTGAGTATTCCCATATGAAAAACTGCTCGATATTTTTCAGGTACTTTCAAATCGAATATGCGTCTCCCCACCCGAGAAGGTGTGTAGTTCATACCCTATCACGGGTAATACTTCTGTACTCATGATTTTACTCTGGGTAAGGATAAGTTCTCTTGTACTAGGATTAAGCTTCATAACTTGCCTCTTCATATGATTGATTTATTTTTTCCAGCCAGCAGTACACGGTTTCCATCCTGTTCTGACAAATAGCTATCTTAAGTTTATGACGCTCCTCTCCTTTGGCGTCAGAGTCCTTAAGTTCTGAAAAAAGAATCTCTCCGATACTACTTCCGTCGACATCGGTAGTTTTTTTTATTTTTTCTATTTCTTCAATCGGCATATTCACCATACCAAAACACGTCTGAAGAACCGCTTGAAGTGCATCAATTAAACATCCATACTCTTCAGGGGTAATATCCCGCATCATGTACTGTACAGACTGGGGACCCACGATCATATGAAATCTCTTTTTCAGGCTATCCATTAATTTTAATCTCCTTCTTATATCGTCCCTAACTAGTTCGAGCACATCACTTTCAATTACTTCTTTAGCGGCTGCTGCATCCTGCTTAGCGTTGGGATTTATAGCTGAGGTGTAATCGGCTATTTTTTCGGACATTCTGGGCAATTTCTTAAGCATCTCATCATCCCAGCTAAGAAGAGAAACATTGTTTTGATAATAAATTTCAATATTACCCTTCATCTGGTTCCATTCTTGCTCTGTCATTTCGATAATATCCCGAGTGCTATTAGGGTCTCGGTAATCACCATGGATTACCCGCTGCATATTTGATTGTTTCTTCATTTGACACTCCGAATTAACGCAATTATGAACAATACATACGGATTATAGCAATCTACACAGTTCATCTCTCAATCGTATTAACATCAATTACCCTTCCCGTCTCAAAGTCCTTTTGATCGAATATCCAGAAGTGCCATTTGATAAGTTTCTTAACTGTAGAAAAGGGTAATGAGTCTATCGTGTACCAAACATTCCTGATCCTGAAACAATAGCCCTCAGTGTCTGGTGATCTGTTTTCTGGGCTTGGATTTACCTCATCAAAGTTTAGGACCTTTGCGGGGATAAACGTCTCCCCTTCCACCGTTATAGGTTCAGTAAGGCTTGACAGCTTTCGGACGAGGGGTTTAATTTGTTTAAACCCCACTTCTGATTCGATCAGATTATGAAATACACAGCTACCATTATAATAAACACCTCCCAACAAGCCCTTCTCTCCGTCTATTGATTTATTTACGTCATAAACCATGCAATTTAATTTGTGCGGAAGGTATAGATTGATTTTCTCTTTCAGTTCATTCTCCATGGTTTCCGTGTTTTTGGTTGTGATTAATTAACCAATGAGCGTAATTGCCCCAGTGAAATTCATTTGATGGCGTTTGATACTTGAACTCTTCGAGTCCACCGTTAAGTTCCAATTCGGTAGCGTTACTCATTGTTTCTGATTTTAATTGTTATTACTTGTTTTAGTCCCCCGATTTTTGGGGTGGTTAATTAATACTTTTACCGTCAGCGGCAGTTGTCAAAATTTCTTTGACAACTGAAACCAAGTTTTCTTATTACTCATAACTATTCCTCCTGTTTAAATTAGCTCTATCGTTTATGGTGTTTGTTGCAACATTGGTGGCTTAAAGGGTTGTTGCAAAGGGTTGTTGCAAATGGACTTCTTATTCTCTATGCAAACCAACTCGCTTGCATAGATACGCATTATGATTTCTACCTCATGAGTCGTCCATTTGCGCTCATCAAGGTTTGTTGTGCCTTCGTCGGCTGGATCGTTAACCCATTCTTGTAGCCATCCTAATTCCTTGTTTGTGTCTATCATCTCATCTTATTTTATCCCCCCGATTTTTGGGGTGGTTTTTTCTTCTTATCAGTGCGCATCTTGTACAAATGTTTTCTCCCACCCAATTCCGCATTGGTGATACCAGTTTTTTTTATGCCCATGCTGACCAGCCAACCAAACCAGTACATATACCTTACCTGTTAACCTGCTTTTTCTTGCCTGAACGCCATTTCCTATTTTACCGTATTTCCACATCCTAAATGCCTATTTGCTTTAGGGCTGTAATTGAATTAATTCAGCAATAACCAATACACCACACAGACCAAAACCTATGGCGAATCCAGCTAATACGTAGTATTTACGGTGACGCCTCAGTATATTGCAGGATTCAGACTTGAACGTCAAGCATTCTTTAAGAAATTCTATTTCTAATTCTTTTGATCTTTTTTCAGTCATCTCATCTTATTTTATTCCCCCGATTTTTGGGGTGGTTACATACTGTAGTGAAATTTTAAATACATTCCTGGTTGGATTCTGACATACACATATCCTGCAAAACTGTCACCACTGTACCCCCCGTTTTGATATTGGTCAACCCATATTTCTCCGTCTTCGCCTTGGATGTATTCCCCTTCTGGGGGCCAATCAGGTTTTCGTGTGACAAACTGGAAGTCATAATTATCATTACTCTCCTGAATGTATTTCTTTAGGCTGTCCAAAAACTCATCGCCCTTTATGATTCTAATTTCGTCCATGCAGGTGTGGTACTTTGAGATTTCTTCTTTTTCAGCTTGCTCCACTTCTGCCATAAAATCTTCTTTGTTGTTCTCACTCATAATTATTCCTTATTAGGCACTGGTGTATTTCTAATCATCGCCCGAATACCCGCCTCGACATCCACAACGCCATAACTGTACCCTGCACCAAGCGAAAACATCGGCCATTTATATTTAAATGGGGGGTGACCTTCATCTCTATCCTGATCATTTGTGTACAATCCGTCTTCCTGCTCCTGATAACGATCAATGTTATCGTGTTCCTCCTCGATCATTCGCATTATCATCTCTGAGAAGCAACCAAATTCATCCGTATCTCGGCTGTTGAGCACTTCATGGTCCTCATGATCTAAGTTCAGGCTTGAATCCACCCTTATGTAATAATTAAATGGCCTGCTATCCATTGTCTGGAAACAAATCAATTGTTTACCGTCTCCGTGCTTTTCCTCAATCAAACAGTGCCTCCCTGTTCTTGGATAGGTCCACAGAGTTAATGTTTGCTCCCGTGTTATATAATCTAAAAACTCTTGAGTCATGCTTTTTGTTTTGGCGATTTTCTGGAATCGAGAAACTTTTCAATCACCCGATCTTGTCTAGCCCCCGGAAAATAAGGAATATGAAGTCCAAAGCCGCTCACATTACATCTTTTTAAGGCGTCTACCGCTACTACTAACACCCCGATATCGTTGAATGACTGAATCCGGGTAATTATAGCCACGTCATGACCTATTAATTTTTCTGGACTGTCTAATCTAATATGCGGTTCTCCCCCTGCGAAAGTGTGTAATTCATACCCTACATTTGGTAAAAGTGCTTTACGCTCGGGGTTTGTCTCAGGTAGATGAAGCGTTTTTGTCCAAGTATTAGCCTTCATAGATCGCTCCTTCATATGGTTGATTTAATTTTTCCAGCCAGCAGTACAGGATTTCCATCCTGTCTTGGCAAATAGCTATCTTAAGTTGGTGACGCTCCTCTCCTTTAGTACTAGAGTCTTTTATCTCAGAAAAAAGAATAGTTCCGATACTGCTTCCGTCAACATCGGTAGTTTTTCCTATTTTTTCTATCTCTCCAAGCGGCATATTTACGGCAGCAAAACACACCTGAAGCACCGATTGCAGTGCATCAATTAAGCCTCCATACTCTTCAGGGGTAATATCCCGCATCATATATTTAGCGCCTAATGGTCCTATATTCATATGAAATCTCTTTTTCAGTCCATCCATTAATTTGATTCTCCTTCTTATGTCATCCCTGACTGGTTCGAGTATACCGCTTTCAATTACTTCTTTAGCGAGTTGTGCTTCCTGTTTGGCGTCAGGATTTATAGCTGAGGTGTACTCGGCTAATTTTTCGGACATTCCTGGTAGCTGCCTAAGCACCTCATCAGGGAAATCAAGAATAGAAACATTGTTTAGATAATAAATTTCAATATTATCCTTCATCAGATTCCATTCTTGCTCTGTCATTTCGACAATATCCCGAGTGCTATTAGGGTCTTGGTAATCACCATGGATTACCCGCTGCATATTTGATTCTTTCTTCATTTTACAAGAGTTATAAATTCACACGTCACAGTTCCTCCTCTTTGGGTGGTAGCATTCCGTGACACATTACAGATTGGTTTAAGTTGAGCTGGTGCATGTTGCTTTACGCATTTCGGCGGATTTTTACTTGAGGTGCAGTCGTCGCACCCATAAGGAAATACACCGACTTGGCCCCTATTCTCATATAGGTGTCGATTGAATATAGATTGGATATTGGTATACCCAGTGGTGGCTGTCCATGGCCCACCTCCTTTAAGAGTAAATTCTCCGATAGCGTTTACCCCCGCTACGCAGCTAATATCGACTGTTTCTTGAGCGTTTATTCCTTGAAAGGAGTTGTTAAGAGTGAATTCGTACCGGGTATTACCTTTTGGACAATTAATTGGAGGCTCTCCAAAAGTGAAGTTCCCAATTAATGCGGTCCCGTTTGGCGGGGTGTAAGAGAGTTCCTGTTGAGGTAAAAGCTGAAACTGTCCCTGCAAGCCACTTGTTTTGATGCCGTATAAAGCATAAACATCACTCATGCGATGCTCACCCCCGCTTAAGGTGAGATACACCGTCACAGTGTCCAATGGATGCGAATTTTTAACCGAAAGAGTCGTAGGAGAAACCTCTTTGTAACAATCCGTGAATATCGAAGTTCCGCCGCTCCCTAAAAACTGTAAGCTCCACAAGAACCCAGCAAATAATATAGAAGCAATGGCTAAGAGAATATTTTGCGTGGCTTTATTTGTCATTTTAAGTAGTCTTTAATAATTCGTTTTAAGAGAATATCCACATACATCATTATATTTAGTTTCCCACCTTTTTCATTTCTTCCTGATTCTCTCTATAGAGCTTAAGTATTTCAGAATCGGTTTTCTTCTCTCCGGTTTTGGTATTCACCCACTTGGAGCCCCTCCACTCATAGCTGTCGTAACCATCAACACAGATGCCCTCTACATATTGATCTATAAACTCAAGTAGTTCTTCATCCCTCTGAGCATCAGTTAGGCTAAACTGAATAGCTTTTTGAGGCGCAGACATATTCAAGTCAGATAAAACGTTATCCACTTCATCCCACGCCTTATCATCGCCTAATATTTTTTTAATTTTGATTCTAGCATGCATAATGTCCTCGTGTAACTCGGAATATATCTGGTCTTTCTTCGCTGATTCATTCATTTTCTAAAATGCTAATAGATTTTGGTTCAATAGTGACTTTAATTTTTTGAATCCGCCAACCATGCCTATGCCATGTTCTGAAGCTTTTGTAGTTGTTTTCCTCTCTCATCATCCAGTCTCTGATAACGGTTTTACGGTGACGCCTAATGAAATTAAGCTGTCCTTCCCCCTTAGGGTCGTATAGACAAAACATGACAACCTCCACACGCGTTATTCTATTTGATAGTGATGTTTGCAGTACGCGCCTCTCCCACTGTCCAAAAGCGACTGAATGAATGAATTCGGGAGCACCTGTGTCAATACACCTCCCATCTTAAACGGACTACTATCGAGCCATTCTAAATGCAATAGGGTAGAGGTCTTTCCCCAAGGCTCAGTGTTGTGAACCTTGAATCTGCTGACTTTTTTCTCAACGAGGTGAACCCCTATTGTTTTCCCTATAAGTTCTTTACCAGTCATGAATTCAATAGTTTTATTCCGCTAATCATTAGCTTATCAAGTTTCTCTTCAGTGAGGTCTCCCAAGAAGTTGTCCAGATTAGAATTTAAACTAACGAACTTCTGTTCAACAAGTGCCAAGAAATCCTCGCGTTCCTGCGTCCAAGGAATGAGTTTTACCCGCGGCATATCAGTCAAATTTTCCATATAGTAATGCCATTCTCCATGGTCATGTTCCTTGGCGGGAGCTTCACTTCTGATCCGCTTATTACTCCTCCAAAGACGTTGGTTGTCAAACCCTCCATCTTTAGCCTCTATCTTGAAGGCAACCCACCACTGAAATGCCGAACCTACGCTCATACCTTTGTCAGCAAAATTAAGTGGGTCCCTATTTTGTCTGTGGCTGTGCGACCATATGACGGCGAGCCATTTTGACGACTCGGCGTGCTCCATTAAGGTGTGGGTGATGGCATCGGCACAGATTGAACGAAACTCCTGGACTAAGACACCTAGAGAATAGGATTTCATTTTCTGATTGAAGAATTTTTCGTTTTTCTCAAAATATTGTTTTTCACTATTCTTCTTTTTAGTGAGTTCTACTCCATATTTCTCTTCCTTGTCAACCACCCCTTGGTAGATGTATTTAGGGATGGTGAGATGAAATGAAAAATAACTACTCTCGGCATCAAACTCAGTGCGCACACTGATTGTCTGATCATGCATCCACTCTGTTAATTCAGGGTTTGGAAGAGGCACGGTAATTGAGAGTTTTCCTTTTTTCATCTGTTAGCTTCCAAATGCGTGATACGCCGGATTATCCGTCATATGTGTGGTGATTTCATCTCCAATCTTTTTCCATAAATCTGAGAAACCCATATCTCCTTTAACCTTTAACTCCGCATTGTGAGTCTCATTCACCTTCCCCTTTACAAGGGTGTGAACGGTCACATGCAAGCTGAACTCTCTCTTATCCTGCTCAGCCTCATCTTGAGATGAGTCCCAGTCTGAGTCGATGCTAACTATGAATGAGTTTTTATTTGTCATGACTTACCGGATTAAACATCTGTAAGAACACTACCGATTTCACTTTTGGCGGTGTGCAGATGCTTCCTACACTTCTATCATTAGGCATCTTGATGTCCATATCTTTTAGTTTCATAATTTTTTTCACTGTGCTGTTTTTTCCTTCGAGCCATTTCTTCAGGACTAACATATTTTTCTGGTCTAACATAACTAAACCCCACCATAAGTCTTGCTATCTCTCCCGGATGAATAACCGCTAAATCAGGTTCATCATTTTTCACCATTGTTTCATCATAAGCCCCTTTTTTCTTTAAAGGGCGGTAACCACCAAAATTGTAAACAACACTGTAAGTAAAATCGATTACCGTATGGCTGTCATGTGAACAAGCTATGATATACTGACCATCTTTAATCGCGTCCCAGAGCGTTCTAAGATGTTTTATAGATGCAAAGAGTTCTATACAGTCTATAATTATCGGCCTGTGTAAATTCATACCGATAATCTTAATAGCATCCTCAATTTCAGTTGCAGAACCATTCTTGAGTCGCAGCACGGGACTAGGAAGTTTCATTGAATCGAGGTCCGTGTATTCATGCTCTAAACAAACAACTAGGTAATCATTTAGATCGGGGAGTATAATATTTTGAATAAAGCTCGTTTTGCCAGAACCTTTTCTACCAAATACCAATCGCCTTAATCTTACATTTGAGATAAGAGACTGGATTCTACCCTGTTCAATCTCGACTTCTTTACGGTGTAACTCAACTCTATTCTCTAATATTCTTACATCAGATTCAAGTTTCCGTGTTGTCTTTCTTTTTCGAAATAGCATCATGATGCAGATTTGTTTAATTCTTTCTCCCAGTATTCAGTGTGCTTTCCTTTGATTCCGTCAACTGTGAGTTTCGCCCCGTTCTTGATGAGGGCTAACTGTGTTTTACCAACACCAATAGCTTTTCGTTTCTCCAAGAAGGTCTCCTTACATGAGGCAGCCCTAAGAAGGCTACAGCAATTTTTATAATTACCCGTATACTCAATTAAAACACCCAATGTAGTGGCTAATTTAGCAGGGATGACAGTTGCATAAAACTCTGAAACCCCTCGCGCAAAGACTAAAGCTAATAGCTCACTATTCATTATATCGAAGCTGTTGGCATATAGCCATCCTTTAGGAGTAATTTTGTAGTATTTCTTTTGATGGTCATAAGATCGCTTGAGTAGCCCCCGCCTTTCTAGTTGCCAGAGATATACACGAGCTGTTAGCCTAGATACCATCCAAAGGAATATGTTCTTTGGATGGTGCCCCCGCATGATATGGGTAAAACTCGTCAGAGAACAAAATGGAAGTGCTTTAGTAATGCAAATAGCCTTATGTGTTTTTTCGTTATATACCATCATGAAAGAAATATAGTGAAAAGCTCACCTGAAAGACTTCGGATTTCGCCTTGGTTTGTAATTAAATCATGTCTAAACTGGTTTACCGCATAAGGAACCTCACACCACTCTTGTTTGTGGTCGGTAAAACTCTGTCTAATAATCTGAGGAAGACTTGATTTGGTTTGGTTATCCATAGAGTAAAAATTAATCTAACAGGTCAAATCTAAAAAGAAATAACCAATTACCAAATTATTCATCAAGATAATATTATGAACAATCTAAACTTAGTTTTACAACACCATTCATTAAGGGGTGTGAGGGCTCTTGTAATGTGCTTGTTTTGATTGATATCGGCTAGATAAGAGTTGTCTATCTTGAATGACTAATCCTTATTACTCACTTACTTTATTGGTCAAAGAAAGTTTTCTCTGCTCCGTATCAAAATCAATGATGGTCACTTCGACTTTTTGACCCTTGGAAAACAAATCTAAGGGCCGTTTTGAAATGGCATCTTCATTATTTCATGGATTTTTCGTTAACGACGGCGACTACTTTTTTATTATTAATTAAACCTATTAAAGCAATGAGTGACCTCCCCTTTGTGTTTAATGTAAAACTTTGCTATTTGGTCTAATAAAAAGCCTTTGTTAACATTTTCTCTCCCTTCTTTTTTAGATTCTGGCCTCATATCAATATAAATGTGAGCCCTCGATAATTCAAGGTTTAAATCCCGCACTAATTCTTTTTTACTTTTTCTTTCTTTCTGCAAAACTTCCATAACCAGTGGTATTGCATTTGAATCTAGTGCTAACACGTCAATTATTAACTTTTCCTTGATGTCATCAGGGTAGTTACTGCTTACGATTTTTTTTATTGACTTAATATCCATTGTGTTCTATAATAAGGTTTTATTATTTAATCACCTGCCATCAGTTAATAACTGATAAAATTCAAAACTTTAATAAATTACCATCTCTCGCGATTCACCTTTAATCCTAAATACTTCTTTTCCTATTCTTGGCATGTCATTTTAGTTAAACCCCTTAAATAGTTCATCCATTTGTTTGTGCATATTAGCAAATCCTTTTTCAAGCTTTGAAAGCTTTGTCTTGTCAAAGTCCTTTTCTCTAACGACGACTAACTCCATTTTACCCAAAGCAAAATTTGTAGCCTTTTCTTTTGCTTCCTTATAGTTTTTCGCTCTTACCTTTGTCCTGAATGGCTGTGTGTAAAAAACCTTGTCCCTCACTTTCATCTGTTTGTACCAAATAAATGAGTACTCCTTCCCTTCGGATTTTTTGATTTCCTGCTTTTTCTTTTTAAAAATACCAAACATTACATATTGTTTTTAGTTGTTAATTCCACCTCATCATCAGAGGCCTCATCGGTTTGAAACATAGGCTAAGCATTTATTTTTCGCCTCAGTCAGTTCAATGAATTTCTGTTGATTACCACCTTTATCTGGGTGATGCTTCAAACTTAGTTTGCGGTATGCTTTTTTCACATCATCCTCGGTAGCATCCTCTGAAATATTCAGAGTATCCAAAGCCTTTATTGGAGCACTCATTCCTTTGAGAATGCCAGAAAGAATACCTCCAAAAAAAGAAGAATCCCCAGAGGTGTGTCCATACCCCTCCCAAAAGTTTCGCCGCGCTTCCTTTTCCTTTTTCCACTGCGCGGCTCTTTTTTGCAGTTCTTCAGCCTCTTGATTCTGCCGTTTCATTTTGCGCCTTTCAGCTTCTCGAAGAGCTATGAAGACGAACCTGTTGTTAAGATCATGAGCCTGTCCCCATTGGCGATCCCAAGCCACGTTAAATCCAAACCCAATACTCACACTGATACCTTGATTTGAGAGGACTCTTTCAAGCTCACGGTTATTCATATTTAGAATATCCTGTCGTTGTTTCTCAAGTTCAGGGAACTTTTCAGATTTAAGTTCAACAACCACAGTGGCATAGAAATACTTCCATAATTTCTCTGGAAGAATCCCAAGAGTCTTATTATTTATACCCTCCCACTTATCACGCATCTGGGTCACTACTTGATCGAATTTGCCTAGGTTAAACTCTCCCCGGAGTTCTTCCCATTCTATCATGGACATAAAGTCAAACACCATGTCAGCTATAAACTCATTGTGATTGAAGTTTACACCTTGGCCGAGATCATACTTTTTGACGTACTGCTTTGATTTCATGCTTTAATTTTACCCGCACGGGAGGTGTTCACCTGATCAGAATTCAAGTAATTGCAATAGAGCATAGCTTGCACCTCTCGCCCCACCGGAAATATTACAACCTCATGAGACTGAGAATCAAGGACTGCTCTTTTTTGGTGTCGGCCAACGCGAAAGGGAGGAGTAAAATAATCTGAGTATCGGTTCTCGGGCGATGTTTCAGGAACTGAGCCAAGACCCGTAATACCATCGATATCATTTCCAATTAGCCGTAACGCATCAGCAATAGCTTCCCCCATTGGAGTTCCAAGATGTTTCTGACGATCCTGATGACCCTTTAAGATGTTGACAACCCGAGTATGCTTTGCTTCCAGCGCAGCCACTCTCGTATGAGCCTTATCAAGCTCCGGGGTAACCCCCTCACCTAGTTTACTCAACAGCCGTTCATTCTCCTTTTCGAGCTGAGCAGCATATTTTGATGCGCAGAGGCCAGCGTTAAGATCATTCCAAAACTCCTTCATATCATCATGAGACGCTCCATGCCGACCTGTTTTTCTAAGTCGAAAACACATTGCGAAAGATTCTAGTTGTAACCACTCTTGGCTAAATTCACATTCAAAGAATTCTTTTGCTGAAAGAACCGGAAGCTCAGTATCAAGCTCCCCCCTCCACCTGTTTGGATCGTCTGGGTGTTGGAAGTAAAAATTCCTAGTTCCTTCAGGTATTATTCCATTTGGAAAGGCGAGTTTAATAATCGCTCTTAATGCAACCACGCTTCCTGAGTGAGCAACTGCCACTTCACCATTTGTAAGGAGTTCAATATTTTTCTGATTAATCTTTTTCATGTAATTTGTTTTGTAAGAACAACTATTGCGCAATTCTCCTCAGTAAGACATGTCTCAAGGGCGCTGTGCTCTGGAAACAATTCCTGACACTTCTTTAAGAACTCTATGGTCTTCACTCCGTTTTCTGTGAATCCATGAGTTAGGACTATGGTGACCACATCGTCATGAACCTTTTTACAAGTTCTGACAGTTCCGTATTTCGATAAAACTTCAATAGCATTGTTACTCATGATATTTCGTATTTCAATTATTGGGGGATATTATTTCTCTATAGTGGGTTATATCATTGCCGTCATACGCCCACCATGAGCCATTCCAAGTTTGGTAGTGCTGCTTTTTAGCTCCTTCGCGATACACTTCATATTTGTCATATATTCTAGGATAGGTTTGTGGATCATCCTTATCAAATCGTATCCATCCAAGGTTATTCTCACATGCTTCCCACCCCATTTTAAATGAGTGATTATGGGCTCCTCGATCTTTGGACATAGCTGATCCGTGAGCAAGCGCAAGTTTATCTTTTTTGGATATAGTCTTACCTGTTTTTGGGTGATTCATATAATTCTAATTACGAGTTCTAATGTTGATTTCACTTAAGATCACTTACTTTTACATGTTTGATAATGTCTGTAAGGCAATCAATCCATTCTCGCATCACTATGACCCTAGATATCATTCTCTGTTCCCAGTAATCTAACCTCGACAGCCCCTCATCTGAAATAAAGGGGAGTAAGTCTTTTATCATCGCCTCTACCTCTTTAAGGTCGTACTTCAGGCTTGGACTCGCTACGGATTGTTTTTTCTTTATTTTATTCCCCCGCTCTCTTAGGGTCGTGAATCTAGACACCACCTTAGGTGTCCACCTTTTTAAGGTAGACACTCCGGGGCCCGTCAAAACATAGCCTAATTCCCTCGCCATACGGTTTACGTAGTGGCAGTTCTGATCTGGCTCTTGTAGCACTCCAAATTTTTGTTCAACAGTCATAGCATCGTATTAATTATTGAAATTTTCCTTCCATGTGAGATAAGCTGTCCAGAGTATATCGTAGTTAAAAGTTGTACAGGCGTATCCAAGCCGTGTACGCATCAGTGTCACAATCTTAAGACCATTCTCTGACTTGTGATGGTCTGTCTCGAATCCTTTCTTAAATGTCCGGGTAAATAAATCCAGATTTTGCCGTATTATCTCAATTTTAACGGCCTTTCGCATCAGAATGGGTCTTCTTATGTGTCTTTTACCTTTCAATGTTTCTAAAGGGGGTTATTTAATCCAGTGTTATTGATTCTTCATAATCAGATTTAGCAACCTCCCATCCTTCTCTCCTATGAACTCCCACATAGGTGTCACTCGGGTATTCAGATTGAATTTCATTGAATCCAAGTTTATAGAGAATTCGCCCTTGCAATTCAAGGTTTTCTATGTCGGTTAAATCGTCAACTTTAATTTGACAAATCTTATCTCTTAACTGTAATCGTTGGTAATAAATCAATTTTTCCATCATCTATAATTTTTTCGGTTCACAATATGTCCAATAACCAGAGATACCACCACCCAGAACCAGAAGTACTCTGTAGCGATGTAATGAGAGATCAACATTCCTGCTAAACTCATCAAGGTGTATATGGTAAACTGTATCAGCCATTTCTTCATGGTCCAGGGTTATGGGGAAGCCCCCCTAATTAATATACGCATCATAACTGTAGGGATGTGTAGAAGGAATTCTTGCAACCGTACCCCCTTCCCAATTTCTATAATCGCCTTGACAAATTATTCCGTTTCCATTTAATCTCAGGGTTTTTACGTTTCAAATTTTTACCTATTCTTTAGTATTTTGGCTAATTTTTGCATTAGCAATATCCCACAGTCCGGGTTCTCTGTGGGAGTCATTAAGTGATGTTACTATACTCACGGCTTCATCCCATTCAAATGTTTTTGCAGACTCTCGCAAACTGGTTTTTAGAACTGCTGAAGTACCATAGATATTAGGTCCAACATAGGTTTTTACAAATTTTGGGGTTCCAGTTTCGGGATAATAAATGATAATAACACTCTTTGTCATATCCTTACTCTTCCATCCATACCGCGACAAGACAGGCTCCAACTTTTGCCAGTGTTGCTCGTTCAGTTCGCGCCTTCGTGCCATAAAATGGTCAAGGGTTTTAACGGGGAGCCCCGCTTCACGCTCTAAACAAAGAAGAGAAAGACAGGTCCTTTCTTTAAGCCAAGCCCTTATAAATCCAGTATCCATACACACATCTTTTTTCTTCATGAATCATTCTATTGTCTTCAGTCCTAAACTCGTTACTCTTGAGGTCTTCACCCTTATCAGGCCTTGACCAGATTCGTTGAGGTGAATACGTATCGTGTATCACACCATTAATCAGGGCTGTGTAATGCTTGCTAACAGAAATTATAAGCCTACCCTTATCAGGTAATTCTGATCTGCACAGGTGAGTAGTACATCCTTTGCCGATCTCCATAGTTGGCACCCATTCAAAACCCAGTTCCCTCATGTAGTCTTTAAACCACTTGCGCTTAGTGCTGATGCCGTTTAAGGCACTTTTCTTCCCAGCTTTTGATTTCCTTTCGTGTTTCCCTTTTCGTTGGGTGGCGTTCCCTTCAGCAAGCCTGTTATAAACCTCCATGTAATCCTTACCGCTTGCAATCACAATTGCCCGCGTGACACAATCCCCACCAGTTCCGTCAAAATACTTTGAGCGGCCACCGTCATTAACTTTAAATTCTGTTCTCATAGTCATGATTTTGTAAACCTGTACCAACAAAGGTACGAAATAATATCCAAAGTACCAAATTAAGTACAATAGTTGTTTTCATCTACCGTGTAAAACAGAAATACATTCTGAATCCTCCGTGTAAACAAATAAAAATGAAACTTCCGGGATTTTCGCTTTATCTTTCAGTCTTTTATTCGCCATAACTCTTACCTTCTTTTTCATTTTCGCCCTGCACGCGGTTTAGCTTATGCCAAAACCGAGCAGGCAGCCAAATATTCTCAAGTTCAATTGCATTCACAAAAAGCGGTGCTACTTGTTTGGGCTTAAGCCCTGCCAATCCGCACCCAATTTCCGTGACTAAGAAAGTTAGTTTAGGATGCTGTTGAGCGCATTCAATAAATCTATCCACGTAAGGTTTGATCTCGTCGATTCTCAAGGTGCGCCTTATGCTTTTATCTTTACTTGGTATTCCGTAAGTCTTACCTTGTATCCCTTCAGCTTGTCCCCAGACAGCTCCCCACCCTAATGCAGTTTTAGCTGCACCTTTTCCGTGCCTTCCAGACTGGTTGCTACCGAATACAAATATCTGGTTGCTTTCCAGTTTTGTAATATTTTCAGGTGTTATCCTCATGTTTAGTTAAATATCTCAAAGGAATCTCTCTAAAGTCGATCCCTCCAAGGATTGGTTTTTCAATTAATGCTCGGGGTTCTGAATATTGCTTCCCTGTCTTACCGTCCTCCAAAATTGGATAGTAAGCTATTCTCCATAGGTCTGATTTAGAGTCCATGGTGTAACACGATCCTATTGTATGGGCTAACCACTTAGGATCGTTCAAAGCGCTATGTAATCTATCGTCAGACATTTTTCCTATGCACAAAACAATCTTGGGTATCAATCGAACACTGGTTAGGGATAAATGATACTGGCTTTTTAAACTTATCACAGGTGCCGTAATTGATAGTACAGGAACTCTTATCAAATTGAAATTTCATTTTTTCAGACTCCTTCAGCAGTTGGCGGTATTTATCATAGTCTACGGATTTACCATTCTTCCCGAAGAGGTAGTCCCATGCAGCGTCACGTTTTTTCCTCACCATTAGGTTGAAATAATCGAGTTGCCACTTCTTGTGTAGCTTAAGAGATTCATTGAACCTATCAAAATCCCGGATCATAAACTTACAATCACTACAGTTGCAGTCTACCTCTTGCAGGAGCTGTTTAGAATATTTCTCATCTTCTGTCATGACTCATTTTTTAAAAACCCCATAATCCGGCGTGAATACTTAGTCGCTTCCAACGCCACCGGATGATACAGGGCCAATATTTAGGTTAATTTTTAAATCGACCATATCTATAATGCCCAACTTCATAGTAGTGTCTTACATCCCTTGTTACGATGCAAACAACCCCATGTTTTACAAGGCGGTAATATCTAATGTGATAGCCCATAGCTTATTTTTTCACTGCTGTTAAAATTTTATCAAGCTCTCTTGCGCACGCAGTTTTACCCCTTACTGTAACCTCTCCTCTTCCGTCCCATGGCTTTAAATAAACATTAGTACACACTGACATCAAAATAGTCTCATACCCGAGCACAGGATAACACCTATGAATCTCCCCCACTGCTTTAAGAGTGTCGAAACACCAGCGGTAACTTCCCCCATTGACCCAGTCATAATTCACCGTCCTTTCAATCTTGGAATTCAAAATATGCACTATGTGATAGCCTATTGTCATGTTCTCAGTTTTTCCTGAACGGTTAAAATTCCATCGAGTTCCCTTGCACATGCAGTTTTTCCCCAGACCGCAGACCCATCTCTACCACCCCACGGCTCTTTTATGTAAACGTTTTTACCCACCGACATTAGAATAGTCTCATACCCAAGGCTCGGATAACACCTATGAATCTCATCTACCGCTTTAAGGGTGTTAAAACAAGAGTGTAATCCAGCATTGTCCCATACAAAATCCACATGCCTTTCAATCATAGTGTGTAAAATGTGTAGTATGTGATAACCGACAGTCATAGTTGCAGGCCAAACATATCACAGCACGCACAGAACTCCACAAGGGTGTTAATATGCCCTTTAATCTGTGACTCTTCAGTTAGATAGCACGAATCTTTCCAGTCGTGCTTATGGCTGGTGTGACCAGACCTCAAGAAACATGGGTACCCAATCTGTGAAGCAGCTAGTTTAAGTCTTTTAATGAAATAGTCATAACCCTTATCCTCTTTGTTGTCAAGCACTATTTCCATCAGATTAACCCTCGGGTCTATCAGGATGGTTTTAGGAGTGGGCACCCTTAAAAGCTTCAGAATGGGATACCAATATATAATATCGTTATGGTGTGAGTGCGGGCTCGTCATCATCAATATTTTTTTAATCTCTCATAATAGCTCAGAGAGTCAGTTCAGCCACCTTGTTAGTTTCAAAGTCCTCTTGGTCGAATATCCAGAAGTGCCATTCACATAGTAATTGTGTCACCCAAAAAGGAAGATTGTCATTTAATCCAAAACTCCAATCCTCATCACCGAACCAAATACCAACCCCCGCTGATTCATCTAGATAGTAACAAATTTTACCCTCTTCTTCTCTGATGTAAGACCATCTCTTTCTTAGTTCATCAAGTGGTGTAAATGTCTCACCTTTATTATAACCCGATACCGTTATAGGTTGAGTAAGTCTGGACAGCTTTCGCACGATGGGCTTAATATCTTTTATTTTTGGTTCGAATCTGGACGATTGGTCATAAACAACCACACTCTGATTTGCTACACCAGATAATTTGAATTCTTTTCCGTGCCACTGTACTTTCAGATTTGTGTCTACGTAATATTTCAATTCATTATTCATTATTTCCGTCTTTTTGGTTGTTATCAATAAGCCAACCTGCATAGTTACCCCAATGGAATTTCTTTGGAGGAACATCCTTTTTAAACTCTTCAAGGCCACCACTTAGTTCCAGCATTATTGCATCTTCTATTGCCTTATCGTAACTAGTGAAAGTTCCTGATTCTGGATCGTCTCCCGTGAATTCACACCAACCTAATGAAGTACCGCTCTCCGCTTCCTCCATTTGCCACAAATAACCACTCCCATTTCTATACGCGTTTATCAACACATTGCGTTCTTCTCGGATATATTCAATATAAACTCCGTATTGCATGGCAGGTTTTACGTCCTTCCATTCCAAGTAATCACATGTCCAACATTTACCATCGTGAGGGTCAAGCAAGAAATAACTCTTCTTGTTTGCCCACTTATCAAAATCTTTTTTCGCTTGTCCTTTCAGTTCCATTATTCACACATTTAATGTATTAGTGTTGTCATGTATATTTCCAACTATTTGAGTTGAGACAGTCTCTTCAGTTAACGCTTGAAAACCTTCATCCATATACCACACAAAGGCACAAAGTGATTCATCCCATGTACACACGTACCCCTCTGAGTTAATATCCCCCGAATAAATATCATTAAGTCCACTGAATGGCAGCTTCCCTATGATTTTTGCTGTCTCCCATTCGTCTCCTGCACAGTCACAGAAATTTTGTGATTCAGTATTGCAAGTAGATGACTGACATTCATTTGGAATAAGCGATTCAATTATCTCTTCTTCGGTAATTGCGTTTTTCAGAATCTCATCTAAGCTAAAGGCACGTGATATAACCGTCGTCCCTTCTTGAGATTTCACAACAAATTTGAATTTAATTTCTCTTTTCATAATCTTCAATTATTTAATGTATTCAGATTTAGTCGGTGGCTTATATTTTGGCGTGCATTTTTCAACCTCTGCCACTTTACGATTTTTAGCACATTCTTTACATATTGGCTGGTTTGTTCTCCAATGCCAATATTTAGTTTTTTCACCACATTTGAAATAGCAATTTTCATGTGTTTCCCGCTCATTAAAATATCCTTTCGGTTCTTCTACTAATGGTATCATAACTCTAATTCTTAAGCCTTGATCTCCTCTAAGGTTTTGGTTAGTCTTGATTTGATTTCTGTAATAATCAAGTTTCCTCCGAGGCTAACACCATGAACAGTTCCTAACCGTAGTCCTTCTAAGAATTTAGGATTAAGCACTTTATTTCCAAATTTTTTCTCTGGGTGCGTTGAGTCGGATATTCCTGATAAATACTTCTCATCCGGCCACTCAACCCCCTCTATGAACTTCGCAAGCATTTGGGTGTGGAACTTAGTTAGCATGTCAATATGATCGTCCTCATACGATCTTGAATCGCCCTCTCCCCAATATTCCAGACAGAATGCCTTTACCTTTTCTTCCAATGTTTTCTTATTCATTGTTTTTTCAATTTCACTAGCTTACTACTTAACATTCAAGGTTCCGTTTGGCTTAAGTACTCGCATGCACTCTTTGAAGCCCTGAAGTAAATCGTGTTCCCAGTTGTAATTTAATACACCGTACTTTTTTGCCATCCAACTGTTTTTCCCCAGACTCTTTAGGTGTGGCGGATCGAATACAACCAGGCTGAACGTATCATCATCAAAAGGCATTGACCGGAAATCAACTATGACATCAGGTGATATGTCCAATTCACGTCCATCGCAAAGCGTGTGCTTTTCATCACGTATGTCCGCAAACACTACATTCGGGTTAGACTTATCAAACCAGAACATTCGACTACCACAACACGCATCAAGTATTTTCTTTCCTGTCAATTCCATAGTTCAATTATTTAATCAGTTCGGGGTTGTCGTGGATGTTGCCAATTATTTCATCTCTTGCAAAGTTCATTTCAAATAGAAACTCTTCGCCGATAATCCAAGTAACATGAATATCACTCCATTCAACTACCGATGTACTCCCTGTGGCTGTTTGGATTATATCACCGCCGTAAATCTCTTTCCCGTTCTTGTCTTTCGGTCCGGTGTATTGGCCGACTGTTTCGGGATATACAATTATCCAAGTACCCATTGTTCCGCTTCCTATAAAATGATGTTCAGATTGAGGTGTGACTGTCATATACCCATAAACCCACTCATCGTTATCAATTCGTTTCCCTCTAAATTTTATTGTTCTCATAGTTGTTTTATTTATTCCCCCTTGATCTCCTCAAGGCGTTTGGTTAGTATTGATTTGATTCTTTCTCGCATTTCTTTCTGACCAACCGTATATGGATACATTAGGCTAGAATGTAAATCAGGGGTTTTATTTGTTTCGGGCCACTCAATCCCCTCTATAAACTCCGTGAGCATTTGGGTATTTAAATCAACCATTAGTTCGGCTATCCGATCATAACTCATAGATGTTTTAGTGCTGTGGTCTACGGCTGATCTAAGTAGCTTGTGAGCTGTTTGAAGCTGTAATGTTTTTTCTTTCGATATTTTATTAGCCATCTCTTTTCAATTTAATTGTCTTCTGTGTCGTGCTTTTCAATATCAAGGCTTTCGAATCTTTTAAATCTTTCGGTGTGACCGTCCTTATATCCACTAGCATAAATAACCTCCGTGTGATCACATGCCATGCTTGAGCATTCAAATCTTCTGCGCCTATACGTACCGCCTTTTGTCTTACCGTTTGAAAGTCTCTTTTGCAGTTTCATTTCTTCACCGCATTGCTCACAATAGAAAACCTCTGTCATAATCTCAATTTATCCGGGCCGTGAAGCCGGGGGTTAACTGTTCAATTATCTGTTTTCCTATTTTCGGATGCACACAATTACGAAGGGTTTGAGCGGGGCAATGATTCCCCTTGTAATAAACATATCCTTCAAAATCCAGACCAAGCCATTCTTTCATGGCGTCTGCCCCTGCTATATTGGCGTTGTTTATGAAATTTTTTGGCCTCGGAACATCTTCAATTCCAAATAACATTTTGTTACTCCAAAACAAATGCCTCCCAACTCTCAACGTTGGCTCAATCAGCGGTTTGTAAAAAGGGACTACGTTTTCCACCACCCAGGGCCCACTATAAAAATGCGTTAGAAATATTATCAACCCATATAAACCAGTCATGTCCGGGATTCTGTTAACGTTATGCCGGGTAGCCTTAACCATACGGGTGTGGGTTTGGCAATTAGGTGAGAACCAGGCCATGTCAAACTTATCATGATTGGCCTGAAAGTAATCGTAAGAGTCACCCACAATAACTGTGTGGCCAGGGTGTAATTCTTTATTGACGTCTGCAATCTTCTGAAACATTTCAACATGGGTTACCTCATATTTACCATCGAGAAGATGCGTGTTGGCTCCGAACCCTGGACACCCGTTAAATAATCTCACCTTCTTTTCCATCTCTCTTAGTTTAAATGCCTATTTGCTTTAGGGCTGCTCAAATACATGGAACACCAATTGACCATCCTTGAGTTGGTAAGTTCCTACGTATGTGCTAACTGAAAGCACATCCATTGTATGACCGGTTCCAAATATTTCAAACCTCCTAATTTTCTTGCGTTTTGTTGGATCAACAAGAACCCACAAGCAAGGTGTTTCGCCTTGACATTGCATCGTTAATATCTCTGCTCCATCAGGCATTTCAATGTTCTGGTCGTCAGTGGGTTTTAATTCATATTTCCATATTGCTTTCATCTCATCTTATTTTATTCCCCCGATTTTTGGGGTGGTTATCCATCGAATTATTAGAAGTATCAAAAGAAACAAGTACGTTTCAATATGAGTAAGCATGAATCTACCGCTTGGCTCTATTCCAGGATGCCTCACACCCATTACTATACCGTATAGGAAACACAGTGATACGTATAGAATTGTTCTTTTTATCATCATAACTATTCCTTATTAGGTTCGACTAACTTGATCCATCCAGCCTCTACCATTTCTTCTACTGATAGGCCCATCCAAGGTAATGCGTAGCCACGGGATCGGAGGAAGTCAATACCCTCAAGTATCCATCCGTAGAAATCCATCAAATAAATAGTTCCCATTTGATCTGCTGGATCGCATTCCGATAGGTCCTTTTGTAGTTTCTGCCAAGAACAATCAAACCCCGCCTCTTTTGGGGAGGTCTTCATGACCGCCATAAATCCTTTCGCATCCTCATCAGAGATCATTGAGAGAGGGGTGAGTCTCAAGTAATCTTTTGGGTGGACACTATCAATCCCCCTGAGTGGAATTAACTCATCACATCCATCATATTGTAACGACTTGTATACCCACTGGAATAAATAAAGCGCAAAGAACTTCTGCTTATTCTCATTTGTAATTTCTGCTTTCATCCTTTCTGGTTTTTCATGTGTTCTTTGTAGAGGGTGGATCAATGAACCCCGCCCAGTTGCTTTACAGTGCTCAAATTTTTCTCTACCGCATATACATTTTGTTGCACTACTTGTCGTTGGGTCTAATTGAAAGAATTTACATGAAAAATTGCTATTATTTGCCCCATGAATGAAGCCCTGAATATAATGGTACTCTTCATCTCCAAAAGGCATTGTATCTTTTACCTCCCTATATGACTCTTCCGCTTTTATTTCACAATCCGAATCTATCTCTACTGTTCGAGGGGGTGGGGAGTGCTTATGTAAAAAGTCTATTAGCTTAGATAAGATCGTTGACCCGTCATCGTGTGATACAAGTCCAGACCTATTCCAATCACCAACCATGTGTGCGGCACCCCCAACTATTTCATCGGGCAAGACACCCTTTTCCGAGTCTCGTAATAGCTTGTAATCTCCCGTCTTTTGGATTGATTCCCATACGTCCTCCGTTGCCTTCTCGCCCTGCTCCTGTTGTTGGGAAAGAATTTGACCAAATTTGCTGACTATTCTATTCCGAATCAATGATGATATATTATAGCCGTCCTCTGTTTTCATGGCTAAAATGAAATCGTTCAGTTCTTTTTTTGCTTCTGTTATCATAATGCTGTTATTTATTGTTAGCTTTCTCACTGGGGATTTCTAATCTTAATTTTGGGGTATCGGCATATATACTTCCGAGCCACTCCATTATTATTTTCTGCGCGTATACCATGCATTCATAAGGCGAATCAAAAGATTCCTCTCTTTGATCATCACTAAAAGGAAACCAACTTGTTGGCGATATTGCCCACCATAAATGTTTTCGAGCAACCACTGTACTGTCGTCTCTGTAATATCGCACAACAACGGCCTTACGCATAGTACCGAGATCACATTCATATTTATTTATATCGGTCTTGCGCCACATATCCCAGTTTATATCTTCTTTGGTAGCTGTCATTAAGCGACTTGCATTAATTCGGAGTAATTAAAGTCGGCCCCTAGAGCTTGTTGAATAGTCAAGGAATCCGCCTGATCATCTTTTGTTACAAATCCATAACACTTACTATTAAACACAATAGCCTGCTTCCATACCCGCACTTCCCCTCTCACGAATCGCTTTCCTTTTTCTGTAATTCTCCAAAACCCACTCGTCTTCTTCTTTTTATCAGAATCATCTTTAGGCTTCTGTTCAATAAGTCCCCAGTAGAGGAACTTAGCAAAATCTCCACTACTATCAGTTACACCTTTAGTGATGTCATTGATATGATGATATTGAGAAGTGTCCCTCCGGTTGAGGTGGTAGAGTACAATTAAACATCGGGCCATTTTATTGTAAATGCTGCGCCTGTAATACTGAACTCTCTGGGTGCATACTGGACAGTCCGCCCCCTCCGTATTGAGAGTTGGATCAAGAATTCTAAATCTTGCACGCTTGATATCTGTGTCAGGCATATTGGATAGGATTAAGGTTCTGATCGCCCGAGCCATTTCTCGTCCTTGCTTTGTAGAGTAATCAAAACGATGTGCGGTGAATATATTCACGAGGTCCGAAGTGACTTTCTTCTCCTCAATTGAGGTTATCTGCTGCATAATTTATGGTGTTAAAACACATATACATATGTAATACCTTGCAAATATATAAGAATAAAACAAATTATCTTGATAGATAATGAATAGTTTCCCACAGAAATCACATGAAAACAAGAAAGCTCCGCTAGTCGGAGCTTTCAGTGGGTTTGACGCTATTCCCAAAAGCGGTTGAAATACGGCAGCAATTAAGCTGCGGCTTTCATGGTATCAAGGTTGCCATTTAAAGGCATATCAATTCTAATTCTTATTACGATCTGCTGTCAAATCCAAGACCACCCCCATATTCCTTTTTTGCTTTGCAGCGTCCAAGGAAGAGTTTCTGTGACACGTTAACATGCCCTTATCTTGCATCAGGCACCGTGTCAAGCGGTAAATGCAGGGATAGCCTTCAATGTCAGTAAAGACTCCGGCATCTGCACCACTCTTACTCCTAAAGCTTGCGCTTATAACAGGAAGTGTGGAGGTGGCGGGCGTCGAACCCGCGTCCAGGCAGAACGATACTAGAAAGAACTCAAACAAATTGATTCTCCAAATATACGATTCTTTCTGACAATAGTAATCGCTCACAAAATAGCCCCTAAGTAGCCCCTAATCAGGGGCTGCCTTGAGGGCTGGCATGGTTCACCCCAAACAGGGAAGACCCCTCCCCGAGAATAAAGCAAAACAATGCCAAAACCCAAAAAG
>JAJFFU010000215.1 GCA_021776465.1 Parvularculaceae bacterium | reverse complement strand
GCGGTTTTTTTCGCTGAACTCGGCGACAAAACACAACTTGCAACGCTCTTGTTCTCCGCCGATGGCGGGCGATCGAAATGGCTGGTGTTTTTGGCCGCAACGGCTGCGCTCACAGCGTCAAGTGCAATCGCGGTCATCGCCGGCGCAGCAGCGGAAAAATATCTCACTGTAATTCCGCTAAAACTGATCGCCGGCATCGGATTTGTTTTGATCGGGACATTAATGGTTGCTGATTTTCTGCGCGCTTGAAAAGGTATGACGGATATGACTGATAAAAAACCCGCAGACTTTTCCGGTGTCGGCGAGGCGCCAGATCATCTTGCCATCGATGCAGGGGCGCTCACTGATTATATGAAAGCCCATGTGGCCGGTTTCGCCGGGCCAATCGAGATCGGAAAATTCAAGGGCGGCCAGTCCAATCCGACGTACCTCATTTCTACGCCGAGCAAAAAATACGTCCTGCGCCGCAAACCGCCTGGAAAATTATTACCGTCCGCACACGCAGTGGAACGCGAATATCGCGTGATGACGGCGCTCGACGGTCAGGGGTTTCCGGTTCCGAAAACCTATGCGCTTTGCGAAGACGACGCGGTGGTCGGGACAGCGTTCTTTATTATGGATTTTGTCGATGGCCGGATCTTCTGGGACTCAGGTCTCCCCGAAGTTGATAAATCTGGGCGGGCGCCGCTGTATCACGCGTTAATCGGCACGCTCGCCGATCTTCACAATGTCGACCACAAAGCAGCCGGGTTAGAAGACTATGGCAAGCCTGGAAATTATTTCGAACGCCAGGTCGGCCGCTGGAGCAAACAATATAAAGGCGCGGAAACGTCCAACATTAACGAGATGAACCGGTTGATCGAGTGGCTTCCGACCGCCGCGCCGAACGACGACGCCACCAGCATCGTCCACGGCGATTTCCGGTTCGACAACGCAATCATGCATCCAACCGAACCAAAGACACTTGCCGTCCTCGACTGGGAATTATCAACGCTCGGCCACCCCTTGGCGGATTTCACTTACTTCCTGATGGTCTATTTCTTTCCGAAAGACGTTCGTGGCGGCCTCGCCGGCCTCGATCTCATTGATCTCGGCATTCCACCGCTTGATGACGCTGTTCGTATCTATTGTGAGCGCACCGGACGCGATGGCGTGCCGGATCTCGATTATTGCCTCGCCTATAATATGTTTCGGATAGCGGCGATCATTCAGGGCGTTTACGCGCGCGCGCTGCAAGGCAATGCGTCCTCACCGGAAGCCACGAAAATGGGCGCGCAGGTGCAGCCGCTTGCGGCGCTTGCCTGGAGTTTCGCTAAGCGCGCCGGCGCTGATTCATAAAGTTTGCTGAACTGTGTCGACATCGGCGGTAACTGGTCATGGCCTATTGCCGAAAATTTAGCGTTTATTGACGATAAGTTTACGCGCTGAGCGTGCCGAATCAAAAATTAAACAACCATCGACATGCACAAAAAAGCGCTGGCAACGCCTGATTTTCAACCTGAATTATTTTCAATATGCGCCATTTCGTTATGGCTGCAGGCGATTTTGCGTCATTGCGAAACCTTTAGTTAAATTGCGTCACCCGTTTTCACTTCCGTTTACAGAACGTGTCTAGAAGCGATCTGTAACACGGGAGTCGGGCGAATGTTTTGCTCGTTAGTTGATTATTCAACGAAGCGTATGATTGCGGCGGGTGTTGTATTGATCGCCGCAGCAGGGTGCACCGCATCCGAAGATGGCGGCGGCGCGACAACGCCGCCCCCCACCGGCACAACGCCGGTTAGCATGAGCGAGGCGGAGGCCGTTCGCTTTCTCAATCAAGCTACGTTTGGTGCAAAACAGACCGACATTGATGAATTGCGCGACATCGGTTTTGAGCAATGGATTCTCGACGAATTCGCCAAGCCGCAGGAATCGCTTCTGCAATCTGTATTGCTCGTCGAGGCATCCGGCGCCGACGCCGGCAGGACCGAGCTATCCGAAACATTCTGGACGCGCGCCATCCTTGGCGATGACCAGCTTCGCCAGCGATTCGGTTTCGCCCTATCGCAGATTATCGTTGCGTCATACGCAGACGGTGCGCTGGAAGATCGCCCCGTTGCGATGGCCAACTATATGGACATCATCAACGCCGGCGCTTTCGACGATTATCGCCAGCTCATGGAAAACGTCACCTATAGCCCGGCAATGGCGATCTGGTTGACCTATTTGCAAAACCAGAAGGCAGACACGGAGCGCGAAGTTGTACCGGACGAAAACTATGCGCGCGAGGTCATGCAGCTGTTCACGATCGGGCTTATCGACCTGCAACCGAATGGCGATCCGCAACTTGATGGCGGCGGCAACCAGATCGAAACATACGATAACACCGACATCACTGAACTGGCGAAGGTTTTCACCGGATTGAGCTGGGCGGAGACCGATCGGTTTTTTCGGCGCCCAACTGATATCCGTTCAGAGTACCTGCCGCTTGTCATGTATGACGAAGAACATTCACCGGAAGCGAAATCATTCCTCGGCGCGACAATTCCGGCGAACACGCCCGGCGATCAGTCAATCGCGATGGCGCTCGACATATTGGTTGATCATCCAAACACGGCGCCGTTTGTTTCCAGGCAGCTCATTCAGCGCCTCGTCACCAGCAATCCATCTTCCGCTTATGTGGGCCGCGTCGCCGACGCGTTTCGCAGCGGCAGCTTTACAATGCCCGATGGACGCGTCGCCGGCGGCGCTGGACGCGGCGACATGCGCGCCGTGGCCGCTGCCGTCCTGCTCGATACCGAAGCGCGCGACGCTTCTTTCACCACTGGCGCACAATTCGGGAAGGTACGCGAACCCGTTATTCGGTTCACGCAATGGGCCCGCGCTTTCGGCGTTTCCAGTACGGATGTTAGCGCTGTCGAACGCCTGCGTGACACGCAAGCGCCGAACGCTCTAAACCAGCAGGCCTATCGCTCGCCGTCCGTCTTTAACTTTTACCGGCCCGGTTATGTGCAGCCCGGCTCGGAAAGCGCTGCGGCTGGCATGGTCGCGCCGGAACTGCAGATTACGACCGCGGCCAGCGTAACCGGCTATGCAAACTTCATGACCGATTTCATTTTCAACAATGACGGCCGCACTGACTTTGCACCAAACTACGATGCGGAGACCGCCCTGGCTGGCGATGCGGCCGCGCTGGTCGACCACCTCAACATGTTACTCGCTCACGGCGCACTGACGAGCGCGACGCAGTCACAAATTATCGACGCAGTGAACGCAGTCACAGCAGGCGGCGGCTCATTTTCCCGAGACGAATTGCGGGCGCGACTAGGCGTGCTCTTCGTCATGAATTCATCCGACTACATCGTCCAGCGGTAGGAACAAAAACCGATGCGGCATTCCAGACGACATTTTCTTCAGACCGGCGCGGCGCTTTCCTTAGGCGCCGCAACCGGGTTCGCCAACGACCTCATGCGATTTAACGCTGCTGCGGCGGACACAAGCGGCTATCGCGCATTAATTTGCGTGTTCCTGTTTGGCGGTATGGACGGTCACGACACCGTCATCCCGTATGATACGGCGAACTATAACGCCTACGCCGACATCCGGCGTGAACTCTTCAACCGTTACGAAGACAATATGGGCGGATCAACGCGCACGCGCGCGCAATTGCTGCCGCTCAACCTTTCAAACGCCGCCGACTTTGGCGGCCGACAATTCGCCCTGCCGCCGGAACTCGCCCCAATCCACGAATTGATCGAACGCGGCGACGGCGCCGTCGTTTCAAATGTCGGCCCGCTTGTCGTCCCGATGAACAGGGACGATTTTCAAAACCGAACAGCGCCAAGGCCGCCGCGGCTTTTCTCCCACAATGACCAGCAATCTGTCTGGATGTCTTCCGAACCGGAAGGCGCCCGTTTTGGCTGGGGCGGACGTCTCGCTGACATGATCGCTGCATCGAGCAGCAATCCCGATTCTACTTTTACTGCGGTCTCGGCCGCCGGCAACGCCGTCTTCCTGCAAGGCGAAGTCGTTGGCCAATATCAGGTTGGGGGCAATGGTCCGCAGGAAATTATCGGCGTCAGCGACGATGAATTATTCGGCTCGGCCGCCCTGCCCGGCATGTACGAGTCGACCCTGAAAGCGGAAGGCCAGACGGTCAGCAATCTGTTGCGTCGCGACTTCGTCAACATCATGGACAGATCGATCGACGCAAACAGGACATTGCGCGACTCATTTGGCGCCGATGCACCCTTCACAACCATGTTTCCGCAAAGCCGCCTCGCGTCACAATTGCAGGTCGTCGCGCGCATCATCGCGTTGCGCGGCACGCTTGGCGTCAATCGTCAGGTCTTTTTTGTCGCCGATGGCGGCTACGACACCCACTCGAACCAACACAACAGCATACCGAACCGACATGGCGGCATTGCTGGCGCGATCCGCGCATTCCACGACACCATGACAGAACTCGGCGTTGAACAGGACGTCACCACATTCACGTCATCAGATTTTGGCCGTACCCTGACAATCAACCGTGATGGTACGGATCACGGCTGGGGCGGACACCACTTCGTCGTCGGCGGCGGCGTCAACGGCGCACGCATGGTCGGCCAAATGCCTTTGCCGGTGCTCGAGCACAGCCAAGACAGCGGCAACGGCCGGCTCATCCCGACAACCTCCGTCGATCAGTTGGCGGCGACACTCGGGTCCTGGTTCGGACTTGATAATGGCGAGCTCGATATTGCCCTGCCCGGACTTTCGAATTTCTCACAACGCGACATCGGGCTGTTTTAATCAGCCGCCAACCATGAGGGGACCTCGAATAACAGCTAATCAGCACGTAGCGATGCCCGCGCGAAACGTATTCGCCAGGCGTCATACGTAAGCAACCGTTTTGAAATTCGAGAAATATTTATGACGATCACCAAATCACTCTCAACTTGCTTATTGGCGACAACAACCCTTGCCGCCGGCGCCACCGCGGCCGTGGCGGCGATGGAGGAATCCGGCGTCTTTACGCCCGTAACGTTGCGCGACCGGCCGCTTGCGGAGTATCAGGGCGTCGCTGGCGCCGTCGATACGCGCGATAAAAGCGATTACGAAGACAATTACGCCGATGACATTGGCGACGGCGTATTTTTCGCGCCCGGCGTTACCGTCAACGGCCTTGATATTCAGGAGCCGCGACTTGCAATTCGCGGCTTTGCCGTTGGCAACAGCGCGCAGCGCTCGAATGTTCTTGTTTTGCGAGACGGCGCGCCATTGACCGATGTTCATGGCACGACAAACACGACGGAAATCGACCTTCTATCGACCCGCCAGATTGATATCGTGCGCGGTGTCGGGAATTTGCGTCAGGCCGGCGGTAATCTCGGCGGCGTTGTCAGTCTCCTGTCACGTACCGGTCGCGATGCGCCAGCCGGGCTCTCGGCCAGACTTGATGGCGGCGCAACGATAGACGGCAAACCTGGCGGACAAACCCATGTGAGTTTTGCCGGCGCATCATCGAACCTTGACTACTACGCCGGTGTCACCGGAGTTTACGAGACGGGCTGGCGCGATAATAACCGACGGTCAAGCCAACAGTTCCACGGCAATCTCGGCTTTCAACTGAACAGCGATCTCAACACGCGATTTTTTGTCGACGTCGTGAACTCCAAGACCGAACTTGCCGGCGGCCTGACCCTCGCGGAGTTGGAAGCAGACGCCCAGCGTCCGACCCCGCCTATCACGTTGGGACCGCTATTTCCCGGCGGCCCGATCATCAATCTCGTTGACGGCGCCCGCGCAGACGATTTTGCACGCGACATCCGGGAAGGCCGGATCGCTAATGAAACGACCTTCGGATTACTTTGGCACGATTTCACCGTCGGCGGGCATTACACGCGCCGCGAAATTGAATCGCCGCAAATTGATTTTATCGGTTTCATAGACCGGGAAGGATCGGAATGGGGCGCCCGGTTGGAAGCGGAGCGCTCGCTGAGGATCTTCGGCGGTGACGCGCTTTACAGATTTGGCGGCGCGTGGACGGATGGCAGTCAGACGTCTGATGTTTTTCAAAACATGAATGGCGATCCCGGTCCGATTATTTCTCAAACCGACCAGAAGTCGAAGCTGATCAATGCATTCGTTGAGGGCGTTTATAAGCCGCTACAGCGTCTGGCCGTTGATATCGGCGCCAAATTCATCAAGGTCGATCGCCAGCTCACCAACTTCGCTGACGATAACATTGATACGGAATCGTTTACGGGCGTCGCTGCACGCGGTGGCGCGCGGTTCGATATTTCCGACAAGCTCCAGGTATACGCAAGCGCCTCGCGGGCATACGAACCACCGAGCATGGAGGAGCTGACGGCCGGCGACCCAACCGATCTCTCTGGCCTCGACGAACAGGATTCCTTTACATTGGAAGCCGGTTTGCGCGGGACGGTCGGTGACTGGGTTGGCTTTAACATCGCCTATTACGATACCGACGTTGAAAATGAGATCATCTCGCTGGCGGAGCCGTCGAGTTTTATCTCCGGTTCCGTATACGGCAACGCCGACAAGACAACGCATAAAGGTATTGAGGCAGGCATCGATGTGCACCTGTTTCCCGATGCAATGGCCAATCGCGGCGCCGCATTGACCCTTCGCAACGTTTACAACTACGCCAGCCACCGGTTTGTCGACGCTGGCGGTATCGGGAATATTGACGGCAACCGCATCGCCGGCCTGCCAGTCCATCATTATCGCGGCGAATTGCGATATGACGTCGAGGACTCGTGGTTCTTCGCAGCAAATGTACAACTTTCCGGCGGCGCTTATTTCGCTGATCACGAAAACACCGTGAGCGTATCGACTGATCCCGTCGTCGGGTTCTCTGCCGGTTATCGCCTGAATGATCGAATGGAAGTTTTTGCCTCCGGCGAAAACCTGTTCGATTCGGGTTACATCGCCGGTATTTCGCCAGTCCTCTCTATCAATTTAGACGAAGACCGGATCTTCACGCCCGGCGCCCGGGCCAGCGTGTATGGCGGATTGAAATATCGGTTTTAATGTAGCCGCACTGTTAACACCCGGAGCGACAATCGCACGGCAAAGTATTTTCTCTAGATAAAAGTGACCGCTACGAGGGCGATTGCGAGCAGGACCAGTGTTTCTGTAACGACAACGCCAATGTGGCCGGCGCCAAGGTCGGTCATGGCTTTCAATGACGTTTTCATGCCGAGCGCCGCGATTGCGGCAACCAGCAGCCATTGCGACGCCGCCGTTACGATACTGACAATGAGCGGCGGAATGACGCCCGTGCTGTTCAGCGCCAGCAGTGCGCCAAAACCAACGGCGAACCACGGGAACGACGACTTGCCGGCGCTCGCATCGGCGCGGAACATCATCGCGAGCGCGATGACGACAATCGGCAGCATCGCAACGCGCATCATCTTTACATAAGTTGCAACAGCGCCAGCATCTTCAGAAACGGCGTACCCCGCGCCGATGACCTGCGCGACGTCATGGATCGTCGCACCGATCAGATACCCGATTTGCTGGTCATTAAACCCAAGTGCGGAGAATATGATCGGATAGGCAATCATAGCGATGGTCGAAAAGGTCGTGACTGCTATCACCGCAAAAAGCGTGTCGCGTTCGCCGCCCTCTTTTTTCGGGAGAACGGCCGCGATGGCAAGCGCCGCCGAAGCACCGCATATTGCAACAGCGCCGCCGGTCAGCAGACCAAAACGCAAATTTCGCCCGAACAATTTACTGATGATTACGCCGGCCCCGATGGTCAGCCCAATCAGCACCGGGGTGAACAACGCCGGGCCGACGCCAAGGCTTGCAAGTTCCGAAAACGACACGCGCACGCCAAGCAAGGCAACGCCGATCTTCAAAAGCCGCGACGCCGTGAATTGAATACCGTCAACACATTGCCCGTCGAGACTCAGGAAATGAAACGCCATGCCAATCAGCAACGCAAAAAGCATCACCGGTGCGCCATAATGTTCCGTCAGAAACGTCGCCGCAGCAGCGATCGTAAACGACATGAAAATACCGGGCGCATATCGTTGCGCCGTATCACGCCACATAGTCGTCGCTTCGGACATATTCAGTTCTTTTCCGCCAATAAAATGAGTTCAGTATCTATAACGTCAGCAAGATTTTCGTTCCGCTGATGGCGTCACCGTCGTAATGGCCCCTCGCACCCACTGTGACAGATACGCAATTTACGCCAAACCAACAATTTCTCCGTCCGCGTCCAGACCAATATCAAGCGCCGCCGGCCGTCTCGGCAATCCCGGCATGGTCATGATGTCGCCGCAGACTGCGATGACGAACCCGGCGCCGGCGGAAAGGCGCGCCTCTCTGACTTCAAGCGTATGGCCTTCCGGCGCGCCAATGTTCGATGCGTTTGTTGAAAAGCTGTATTGCGTTTTAGCGATACAAACCGGCAGTTTTTGATAACCCAGCGTCTCAAATTCTTTCAGACTTCGAACCGCCGACGCGTTATACTCGACAGTACCGGCGCGATAAATTTCCTTCGCGACCGTTTCAATTTTAGCGGTAAGCGGCGCGTCGTCCGCATAAAGAAACTTGAGCTCCGGCGCGCCCGCATCCAATTGTTCTTTCACCGCCCTGGCGAGGTCTGTTGCACCGGCGCCGCCGCTCGCCCAATGTTTTGCGATCGCTGACGGCACTTTCGCTTCCGCGCATACACGCTGCAAAACGCCGACTTCATCATCTGTATCTTTGGAGAAGTGATTGATCGCGACCACAGGATTGATCCCGAACTTTCGCAAGTTTTCGATATGACGGCGTAAATTAACACATCCGCGCTCAACCGCGTCGGGGTCAGGTGCGGCAATGTCTGCTTTTGCGACGCCGCCTTGAAATTTCAATGCCCGGACAGTGGCGACAAGTACGACGGCGTCCGGTCGCAACCCGGACTGACGGCACTTTATGTCCAAGAACTTCTCGGCCCCAAGGTCGGCGCCAAAACCAGCCTCGGTCACCACCACATCGGCAAGTCGCAGCGCAGTTTTTGTCGCCATTACGGAATTGCAGCCATGGGCGATGTTTGCAAACGGCCCGCCATGAATAAACGCCAGATTGTGTTCAATGCTTTGAGCGAGATTGGGTTGCAAGGCGTCTTTCAGTAGGACCGCCATTGCGCCATCCGCGCCGATGTCCCGCGCCGTCACCGGCGCCTTTTCGACATTTCGCGCGACAATGATGTCGCCAAGCCGGCGCTGTAGATCACCGAGATCGGTAGCCAAACAAAGGATCGCCATGATCTCCGATGCGACAGTGATATCAAAACCGGTTTCCCTCGGCACGCCATGCGCCGGCCCGCCAAGACCGACATTGATATTCCGCAACGCCCGGTCATTCATATCAACAACGCGCCGCCACGAAATCCGCCGTGGGTCTATACCGAGCGCATTGCCCCATTGCAGATGATTGTCGATCATCGCAGCGAGCAAACTATGGGCCGAGGTGATGGCGTGAAAATCGCCGTTAAAGTGCAGGTTGATATCTTCCATCGGCAGCACTTGCGCGCGGCCGCCGCCGGCGGCGCCGCCCTTCATGCCGAAACAGGGCCCGAGCGATGGCTCGCGCAGACAGACCATCGACTTCACGCCGATTTTATTGAAGCCGTCGTTTAGGCCAACGCTGGTTGTGGTCTTGCCTTCGCCAGCCGGCGTTGGCGTTATCGCCGTTACGAGAACAAGCTTGCCGCGCGGGTTTTCTTCAATCGACGCAATATAATCGAGCGACAATTTCGCCTTATAACGACCGTATGGCGCAAGCGCCTCTTCCGGCAGGCCCAGGCTTTCCTCCGCTAACGGAAGAATTGGGCGCATTTCAGCGGCCCGGGCGATTTCAATATCCGGCGCACCGGGCGGCGGCAATTGTATTTTGTTCATGCCTCGTCTTCCCCTTCAAAGTAATCAACAGGCGGCGACGGCGCCAAAATTCGGTCAGCGCGGAACAAAATGATGGTGCGGACGGCCGGACTTGAACCGGCACGGAGTTGCCTCCGACAGATTTTCTTACCCGCTACGGTTTTCACCGCCGACGCCAACTGCGTCGTTTGTGGTCTGGACTATCCCTTCATCCTAGCCGCTCGCGCGACCTTAGATGCTGCCCGTCTAGTCTCTACACCTTCCGGTCTTTCGACCGGCTTGGCTCGGGATTGGCTTGGGCCAATTAGCGGCCTTTAGCGTTCCCCGAATTTGAGCAGTTCTACTCCCGACATTTCCATCGGGGCACTCAATGCGTGGTTTAAGTCTGTTGTGTCTACCAATTCCACCACGCCCGCATTTGTTTGTTCTAATGGTCTCGTAACCCCAATCGCGCCCAGCGCCAAATCGCAATACGTCTCAGTTTGCCCGCTCTGAGAGAGTTGGAATAGCCAGCCTGGCCACGTCCGCTATATCAGCATAAACCAATGTTATTATTTGAATATTTTGGAGCGCACTATCGCGCCTGATGAGTTTCGCGCGGATTTCAACACGCTCCCTCATTCTTATCTGTGCGACCGTCAAATCTCCAAGCACAGATATTTGGTCTCCAGATAATCTTCTATCCCCTGACGCCCGCCTTCGCGGCCTAGGCCCGATTGTTTGACGCCGCCGAAGGGCGCGACCTCCGTTGAAATAATGCCTGTATTTATTCCGACCATACCAACCTCGATCGCTTCCGCCGTCTTGAAGGCGCGCGACAGGCTGTTCGTGAACAGATACGCGGCGAGCCCGAATTCCGTTTCGTTGGCGAGGCCGACAACCTCGTCGTCAGTTTCAAATTTGATGACCGGCGCCAACGGGCCGAAGGTTTCCTCGCGGGCAATGCACATCGATTGGGTCGCATTCGCCAGCACAGTCGGTTCAAAAAATTGCCCGCCCAGTGAATGGGACTTGCCGCCGATCGTCACCGCGGCGCCGTTACTGAGCGCATCATCCAGGTGAGATTGAACTTTCTCAACGGCGGCGCCATCAATAAGCGGACCGATCTGAACACCGTCCGCCAAACCATCGCCAACTTTTAGTTCGGATGTGAGCGCAGTCAATTTCTCAACGAATGGCCCATATGCGCCAGCTTGTACGTAGATCCGGTTTGCGCTGACACATGTTTGCCCGGCGTTGCGGAACTTACACATGATTGCAGCAGCCGCCGCCTTGTCGATATCAGCGTCGTCCAGCACAACGAATGGCGCATTGCCGCCAAGCTCCAGCGATATTTTTTTGATCGTGTCCGCGCTCTGGCGCATCAACAGCCGACCGATTTCTGTTGAGCCAGTGAAGGTGAGCTTCCGGACGAGGCCACTACTCGTAAGCTCCCCGCCAATCTTCGCAGCATCGCCGGTGATCACCGAGAACACGCCGGGCGTCAGGCCGGCTTTTTCGCCGAGCGCCGCTAGGGCAAGCGCCGACAGTGGCGTCTGTTCCGCCGGTTTGACAATCATCGCGCATCCGGCGGCAAGCGCAGCACCGGCCTTGCGCGTGATCATGGCGTTCGGAAAGTTCCACGGTGTAATGGCGGCGGCGACGCCGACCGGCTGTTTGATCGTAATGAGCCGATTATCGCGCATGTGACCGGGAATGGTTTCACCGTAAGTGCGTTTTGCCTCTTCCGCAAACCACTCAATGAACGAGGCGCCGTAGGCGATTTCGCCGCGCGCTTCGGCCAGCGGCTTTCCCTGCTCCCGCGTTAAAAGCTGCGCAAGCGCCTCTTGTTCCGCCATGATCAATTCGTACCAGCGCCGAAGAACGACACTGCGCTCTTTGCCGGTTTTTTCGCGCCACTCAGTAAATGCGGCCGCCGCCGATTCTATTGCCGAACGCGTTTCCGCGACGCCCATATTCGGCACGCTTGCGATTTTCTCGCCAGTCGATGGATTGGAGACATCGAAGGTCGCGCCATCATCAGCAGCACGCCATTCCCCGCCAATATAGGCTCGCTCATTGTTCACTTGCATGAGATCCATCTCGTCATTCCTCGTCCAAGGGTCGTTACCGGGAGCGTCGCATCGGTGGCGATATTCGTATACGCCGGCGCCATGTAAAGCTACGGTCGCCGGCTAATTTTCAGGCGCCAAACGGCCGGTATTTCCAGCCATTTATCGCGAAAGATTTCGACTATCGTCGGTCGGATTGGCAAGCTAATCGTTTCTCCTGAATGACCTTTACGCCTTTGACGGCGCCTCGATTGCGCGGCGGGTTAATATCTGGCCACATGGCAATCACCTGGGGAGAACCCGTTTGGATCGATCATCCACATTGCGGTTGCCACGGCGCCGGGGCAAAATATTTCGGAAGTCGAAGGACCAGAATCCTGACGGTGAATCAGGACGGATCATGATATAGTGATTTCGAACGCTATCGACGTCTGTTGAAAGGACCCGATCATGAAAGTCGCACTCCTGTGCCGCAATGCAGAACTGTACTCGCACAAACGACTTGTGGAGGCCGCTGAACAACGTGGGCACGATATTGACGTCGTCGACCACCTTCGCTGTTACATTAATATTACATCAAGCAAACCGACCGTTCGCTATCGCGGCGAAACGCTACCTAATTACGATGCCGTTATTCCTCGCATCGGCGCCTCGGTGACGTTTTATGGCACGGCCGTTTTGCGCCAGTTCGAGATGATGGGCGTTTATCCCGTTAACGAATCTGTCGCGATTTCGCGCTCCCGCGACAAACTTCGCAGCATGCAGCTTTTGTCGCGCAAAGGCCTTGGCATGCCGGTTTCGGTTTTCGCGCATAAAACATCCCGGGCGGAAGAAGTCATCGAGATGGCGGGCGGCGCGCCGGTAATCATCAAATTGCTGGAAGGCACGCAAGGGATCGGCGTCGTCCTTGGCGAAACACAAAAAGCGGCCGAAAGTATTATTCAGGCGTTTGGCGGCGTAAATACCAACATCCTTGTTCAGGAATTCATCAAGGAAGCCGGCGGTGAAGATTTGCGTTGCTTCGTGATCGGCGAGAAAGTCGTCGCATCCATGTTGCGCAAAGGCGTTGAGGGTGATTTCCGATCAAACTTGCACCGCGGCGGCACGGCGAATTCCGTCAAGATCAGCCCCGAAGAACGCAAAACCGCCGTGACGGCGGCAAAGGCCATGGGTCTTAATGTCTGCGGCGTCGACATGCTTCGGTCCAATCGCGGTCCCGTCGTGATGGAGGTGAACTCCTCGCCGGGTCTTGAAGGTATCGAAAAAGCGACCGGCATCGATGTCGCCGGCAAGGTCGTCGAATTTATCGAACTTAACGCCAAGCCCAACAAAACCAGTACGCGGGGCAAGGGCTAACAAATGAGAGGCGATTTTCAGCTTAACGGCGAAGCGATTAAAGCGGGCGAACGAAAAACGATCTCTATCCCATTGAGCCGCCTTTCCGATCATACGCGAATAAATTTAAAGACCCACGTTATCCACGGCAAGAATGACGGCCCGGTGATGTTCGTGAGCGCGGCCATCCACGGCGACGAAATCATCGGCGTCGAAATCATTCGCCGCATCGCCTCGCTGAAAACCCTGAGCCGTTTGCGCGGAACGCTTATTCTCGTCCCTGTCGTTAACGCCTACGGGTTTGTCAGCCTGTCGCGATATTTGCCGGACCGGCGCGATCTCAACCGTTCGTTTCCCGGCAGCGAAAAAGGATCTCTTGCGTCGCAATTGGCGCATACGTTTATGACGGAGATCGTGGCGCCTTCTCAGTATGGCATTGACCTTCATTCCGGCGCCGTGCACCGGGCAAATCTCCCGCAAATCCGCGCCGACCTTGATGATCCGGATGTCGATGAGATGGCCCGGGCGTTTGGCGCCTCGATTAAACTAAATTCAAGTCTTCGCGATGGATCGTTGCGTTCTTCGGCGCGCGATCATGGGTGCAAAATTCTCCTTTATGAGGCCGGTGAAGCGTTGCGCTTTGACGAGGTCGCCGTGCGCGTCGGTGTCAATGGCGTCATCGGCGTCCTCCGTAATGTCGGCATGCTGCCGCCGTCAAAGACAGGCGGCGCAAAAGCCGAACCTGTTCGTTCCGATTCGAGCCATTGGTTGCGTGCGCCGATCGGCGGGTTGATGCGAGCGCGAAAAAAATTAGGCGATCGCGTTAAAACCGGAGAAACCATCGCAGTCGTGTCCGATCCATTAGGGTTTGACGAAGAAAATGTGGTCGCTCGTTCGTCAGGCATCGTCATCGGGAGAACAAACCTTCCTGTAGTCAACCGCGGCGACGGACTTTTTCACATCGCGAAAGTCGGCGATTTGTCGAAAGCCGAGGAAGTTTTTGAATCCATTGAAAACGAAGTGGAGCCCGATCCGTTATTTGACGACGACGTGATCATTTAAAGTGACCTGCCTTTCCTGAAATATCCTCTTCGCAAAAAGCAGCGCTTGCATTCCTCCTCGTGGAAAACGCAAATCACCGCCTCAGCATTCAACAACATTGACCGCGAGGCCGCCTTCACTCGTTTCCTTGTACTTTCGCGACATATCCAATCCTGTCTGTCGCATGGTCTCGATCACTTGATCGAGGGACACTTTCGGGTTCTCCGCTGACCGCATGGAAAGGCGCGCCGCGTTCACGGCCTTCACCGCGCCAATGGCGTTGCGTTCGATACATGGGATCTGGACAAGCCCTTTGACCGGATCGCATGTGAGGCCGAGATTGTGTTCCATGGCGATTTCCGCGGCCCGCTCAACTTGCGCCGGCGTCGCGCCCCATACCGCAGCAAGGCCCGCCGCCGCCATCGAACAGGCAACGCCAACCTCTCCCTGACAACCCATTTCGGCCCCGGAGATTGACGCGCGCTGTTTATAAAGCATGCCAACGCCGGCCGCCGTCGCCAGGAAAGTGCGGATACGCCCTTCCCGGCCGTCGCCGTCGTCACAATAATGTTTCACGACCGATGGAATGATTCCGGCGGCCCCGTTTGTGGGCGCGGTAACGACGCGCCCCCCCGCCGCATTCTCCTCATTCACCGCCATGGCGTATACATTCAGCCAGTCGAATAATTGTTCCCGCTCATTGGCCAGCGGGGCTTCCTGTAGCTTCTTGAATAAAGACGGCGCCCGCCGTTTCACTTCCAGACCGCCGGGCAATTCGCCTGAGGTGACTAAGCCCCGCTCAACGCAATCATTCATGGCCGACCAGATCTTGTCGAGCGCCGCGTCAGTCTCTGCACGCGGGCGAACCGTATCTTCGTTGGCGAGAATTATTTCATGCAATTGCATATTCTGATCGCGGCAATGGGCCAGCAGTTCTTTCGCCGACGAAAATTCAAACTCCCCGATCCTTGGCTTTGCGATCATATCGTCATCGGTTTTCACGGTCAGTTGTTTTTCAGTCGCGATGAAGCCGCCGCCAACCGAATAATAAGTCTGCGCAAAGCACTCCTCGCCCGCCGCATTGAACAGCCGCAACACCATCTCATTGGGATGAATGGTCGGAATGATGTCGCCGCGGAAGTCGATATCCGTCGCATAGTCGAACGCGACGCCGGGCCCGCCAGCAAGCGGCAAATGCTTTGTTTCCTTAACGCGCGCGAAGGCCGCGTCCGCCTCATCAGGGTCTGTCGTGTCGGGTTCAAATCCGAGCAGCCCGAGAATTGACGCCTTGTCCGTGCCGTGGCCGATCCCGGTCAGCGCAAGCGACCCGTGCAGTGAAATTGTAACCCGTGTTGCGTCGTCCAGCGCGCCCGCCGCCCGCGCATCATGCAAAAAGCGCACGCCAATCCGCATCGGCCCGACAGTGTGGGACGATGACGGCCCAATGCCGATCTTGAAGATGTCGAATATGCTGAGCATTTTTTAGGGGTTCACTGTTATTTCGCTACGTCTCGACAACATTTCATGCAGTATCCTGGCGCCCCGATAGCAAGCGCCATGCGTTCAATCTATTACTTCCGGTCGGCGTCAATCGGGTCAAACCCCATCTTGCGCATGGCGGACCTGACCGCGTCGATCGCTTTTGTCGCCAGCGCTTCGTCTTCCGCTCGCGCAATGACGGTAACGCCCTTTATGTCGCCGTCAATGGGATAGCTGCCGAGCGCAACGCCTTTTTGTTTGGCCTGAATTTCGCGCAATTCATCGGCAATTTGCGATTCGGGAAGCCCCGCCGCCGTCACAGCGCACGAGTGCATTTGAACCCCGCGCTCCAGCGCCGCGTCGACGGCGTTGAGCATGCCGCGAAAAATGCGCGGCACGCCGGCCATCACGAAAACGTTGGCGATGCGTACACCCGGCGCCCCGGACACAGGGTTTTCGATCAGCACGGCGCCTTCCGGCGTTCGGGCCATTCGGCGGCGCGCTGGCGTCACCGCCTCATCGCGCGCACCGTACCAGGCTTCGATCATCGCCATTGCCTTCGGGTGTTCGACGACCGGAACCGCGAACGCCGCCGCGATTGCATCGACCGTGATATCATCATGGGTCGGCCCGATGCCGCCGGATGTAAAGACATAGTCATACCGCGCCCGCAGGACATTCAGATTTTCAACGATCAGCGCTTGCTCGTCCGGCGCAATTCGCGCTTCAACAAGGGCGATGGCGCGCTCGGTCAACCAGCCGGCGAGAAAATGAATATTGGCGTCGCGCGTCCGGCCCGAGAGCAGCTCATCGCCAATCGCAAGGACGGCCGCCGTTTTTCGTGATCGCTGATCAGTCATAGTTCTCAACATAGTGGGGCCGTCGGCGGCCCGCCAGATAATTTTTCACTCAAACGTCCCGGCAGCGCCACCCGCCGCCCTTGCAAACCCCCGGCATGTCCTGACGGCGGCAAGTGTTTAATGCCGTCAGTACAGTGACTGTTACTTCTCTTCATCGCGCCGGGCGGAGGCGCAATAGTAAGCGCGCTTGACCGACCCGACAGTCGCTACACGTTCGACTGGTTTTTTTACCGTCGGAATTCATCCGAAGCACTATATAACGGTTCGCGCACCCGTTGATACGTATCGACCAAATGCGGGATTCCTTGAAGAATTTACGGTTATTGGGGTAAAGGCAGGCGCCGTTTCGCGCTATTGGCGTTAAGCCGAAACGGTTGCATTTGCCTTGCTGACGATCTTGAATCGCAAATCGGAGAAATTGGTCACCATGCGCCTCCCGACGCCCCTGTTACGCGGTCGCCTTATTAAGCGTTACAAACGATTTCTGGCCGACATTATGTTGGAAGACGGCCGGGAAATTACGGCCCATTGCGCCAATCCGGGATCGATGCTCGGCGTCGCCGTTGAGGGTGCGCCGGCGTGGGTCAGTGAACACAATGACGCCAACCGAAAACTGCCATTTTCCTGGCAGCTCACGGAGGTTGATGGCGTTCTTATCCCGATCAACACATCGAACCCCAACAAGATTGTTGCCGAGGCCTTGGACGACGGCGCCATCCCGGAACTGGCCGGCTACGCTGAAACCCGCAGGGAAGTAAAATACGGCGAAAAAAGCCGCATCGATTTCCTGCTCGAAGATCCGCGTAAAGGCCCCTGTTATGTCGAGGTGAAAAACGTTCATCTCTCGCGATCCCCCGGCCTCGCCGAGTTTCCTGATTCGGTAACGGCCCGCGGCGCGAAGCATCTGCGCGAGCTCATCACCGTAAAGGAAAGTGGGTCCCGCGCCGTCATGTTGTTTGTAGTGCAGCGCACCGATTGCCGCCTGTTTCGCCCCGCCGCGGACCTGGACCCCGCTTACGCCAAGGCCCTTGGCGCGGCTGTCGCCGCCGGGGTTGAGCTTTTGTGCTATGATTGCGAAGTGACCATCGCTGAGGTAGTCCTGCGGCGTGTTCTGGACATAGAATTATAGACATGAGCGAAGCCATTCTCGACGACGAACCGCCGGTCCGCTCCGGCGCGATTAAACGCCACCCGCCGGAGGCGTTTGAAGGCATGCGCAAAGCGGGCAGGCTCGCCGCTGAATGTCTGGACATGATCTCGGCGCATGTGGCGCCCGGTGTCTCGACGCAGGCCCTTGACGATTTGATCCGCGATTTTGTGTTTGACCATAGCGCGCTTTCCGCGACCATCGGATACCGCGGTTATCGCCATGCGAGCTGCATCTCGCTCAACCACGTAATCTGTCACGGTATTCCGGGACCGAAAGCGCTGAAGAATGGCGACATCCTCAATATCGATGTGACGGTGATCGTCGATGGCTGGCATGGGGATACGAGCCGCATGTTCTTCGCGGGCGACCCGAAAGTAAAAGCGCGACGCTTGGTCGATACGACATATGACGCCATGATGGCGGGCATCAACACGGTCAAACCGGGATCGACCTTGCGTGACATCGGACGCGCGATCCAGGCCCATGCGGAAGCCCAAGGGTTTTCCATCGTGCGGGATTTCTGCGGTCACGGGCTGGGACAGGTCTTTCACGACGCGCCGAATGTCGTTCATTATGCGGAATATAAAGACCGCTTCGGCAACAAACATCAGGCGCCGGATACGCGCCTTGAAGCGGGCATGTTTTTCACCGTCGAGCCCATGATCAACGAAGGAAAACCGGACGTAAAGCTTCTCAAGGATGGCTGGACCGCCGTCGCCCGGGACAAATCTCTTTCCGCACAGTTTGAACATTCCATCGGCGTGACAGAAAATGGCGTTGAGGTTTTCACAACGTCACCGGCCGGACTCCACAAGCCGCCGTATGGCTAACGGCGCACCCAAATCGACGGATAATAAACACCACGCCTCCGGACACCGCGAACGCCTGCGCGATCGGTTTCGCAAAGCCGGCGTCGACGGGGTTCAGGATTACGAATTAATGGAGATGATCCTGTTTCGCGCCATCCCGCGCCGGGACGTCAAACCGCTGGCGAAAGACATCATCGCCAAATTCGGCGGTTTTGCCGAGGCGTTGTCGGCGCCGGTGGAGCGCTTGATGGAGGTCAAAGGCGTCTCCGAAGCGGTCGCGACGGAAATGAAAGTCATACAGGCAGCGTCAATAAAGCTGTCGCAGGCCCGCATTCTTGACCGCCCTGTCATCTCGTCCTGGGACAGCCTCCTTTCTTACTGTCGGGCGGCCATGGCCGACGAGAAAACGGAACTCTTCCGCATTCTCTTTCTGGACAAGAAAAACATTCTGATCGCCGACGAGGTGCAGCAACGCGGCACCGTCGATCACACGCCGGTTTATCCGCGCGAAGTCGTTAAACGCGCGCTGGAGCTTGGCGCCTCGGCGATCATTCTTGTCCATAACCATCCCTCCGGCGATCCGACGCCGTCGAAAGCAGACGTAGAAATGACCAACCAGATCGTCAAGGCCGCAGCGGCCCTTAACATTCGCGTCCATGATCATCTGATCATCGGGCACAAACGCGACGCCAGCTTTAAATCGCTGGGGCTTTTATAATGCCTCGCATCATCACGATAACACCGAACCCGACTTATGACTTCGCGGTCGACGCCGATTTTGTCGAACCGAACCGCAAGCTGCGATGCAAGAATGCGCAATCCCATCCCGGCGGCGGCGGCATCAATGTCGCGCGCGCTGCGCACCGGCTCGGCGCCGATGTTCTGGCCATCATCACCGCCGGCGGGCTTTACGGCGATGCCGTCAAAGGCTTGCTCGGCGAGGAACTGATCCCGATCCGCGCGATCCCTGTGCGCGGCGCGACCCGCATCGCCTTTCACGTGCAAGACCTCAGCGGCGATCACGAATATCGCTTCAATCTACCGGGCGCCGAAATGGCGACGTCGGAAGTTGACGCCATGATCGCCGCCATCGCAGAGGAAACCGGCGAGGGAGATTATGTCGTCGGATCAGGCTCCCTGCCTGCCGGTAAACCGCATAATTTCTGGGCGCGCGCGGCGCACGCGACCAAGGAACAGGGCGGCCGCTTCGTTCTCGACTCGATCAATGGCGTCGCCGAGGCGCTCGATGAGGGAATATATTTCCTGCGCCTCAATAAATTTGAATATCCAGAACTGTCCGGACGTGAACTTCAGTGGCCGGACGAAGTCATCGCCTTTGCAAAAGACATCGTCAAAGCCGGCGGCGCCGAGCGTGTCGCCGTAACGCAAGGGGGCGACGGCACCATCATGGCGTCAGCGGAGGGCGTTGCGCGCACGCCCGTCATCAAGGTCAAAGCGGAAAGCGCTGTCGGGGCCGGCGATTCATTCGTCGCAGCGACTGTCGCCGCCATGCTAAGCGGCGCCGATGATCTTGATTGCCTGTGGCGCGGCGCAGCAGCAGCGGCGGCAACGCGCATGACCGCCGGCACAACACTGTTCAACGCCGAAGACGTCGAACGGCTCTATACACAAGAAAAACGCGAAAGCTAACGGACAAAGAGGCGTAGCGGACTATAGCAGAGCATTGCGACAGCGGTGCTGCAACGGGCTCACGCCCGAGGGGTCTAATCAGCGGAAGGCAGCCGGTCCGCGTATTTCACTTCGATCGGAATGAATGTTTTCTCGTCCTGATCAAGAACGAATACCTGCCCTAGCGCTATATCGTAGACCCAGCCGTGAATTTGCAGCGTTCCGTCATCCATGCGTCGTTTGACGGCCGGATGCCCGGCGAGGTTTTCAAGCTGCAGAACCACGTTTTCCTGGGTGATGTGTTTTAAATGCACTTCTTTGTCTTCAACCGCATCGCCATCTTTCGCGCGCACACGGCGAACCGCCTCGCTGGCGAAGGAAAGCCACTCGGAGACATGGTGCAAGTGGGCGACGGCCTCCGGGTGTTCCGCCCCCTGGACGGCGCCGCAATCTGTATGGCCGCAGATAATGATATGCTGGACATTCAAGACTTCAACAGCGAATTCGATGGACGCCGTGACACCGCCTGCGTCGATTTTATAAGGCGGCACGATGTTTCCGGGATTGCGGCACACAAATAGCTCGCCCGGATCGGTCTGCGTAATCATGCCGGTTTCGATGCGACTGTCCGAACAGGTAATGAAAAGCGCTTCAGGCGCCTGGCCCTGACTTAATTTTTCAAACAGCGCTTTCTTCTCGGGAAACACATCCCGTTGAAACTTGATAACGCCGGCGGCGAAGCTGGGCATCATTCCTCATTTCCGTAAATCGCGACGCGTTGCTCCGACGCGGTTTTGACGCCGCGAAACATGCCTTTTGAGTTGAACGCCATGGCGTAGTCGCCGTCTTTACCGAGCACGATAACGCCGCCATCGGCCCCCATTGCCGTCAACTGGTTATGGATCATGTCGTGGGTCGCATCGCCGACGGATTTCCCGCCATATTCTACCTGGGCGCAGATATCGCGCGCAATGGTCAGCCGAATGAAAAACTCGCCGTGCCCCGTCGAAGACACCGCGCAGGATTTGTTGTCCGCATAGGTTCCGGCGCCAATGATTGGCGAGTCGCCCACCCGGCCCCAGCTTTTCATGGTCATGCCACCCGTGGACGTTCCCGCCGCAAGGTTGCCATCCTTGTCGAGCGCGACGGCGCCGACAGTGCCATATTTAGTGTCGACCGGCAGCGCGGTTTCTTTTCCGTCTTTCTTCTCCGCTTCAAGCGCATCCTGCAGCGCATTCCAACGGTGGTCCGTATAAAAGTAATCCGGCGCAACGATCTCCAGCCCCTGCTCTCGGGCGAATGTCTCGGCGCCCTCGCGGGCGAACATCACGTGGCGCGATTTTTCCATCACCGCCCGGGCCAGCCTGATCGGGTTCTTGACGGACTTCACGCCGGCGACCGCGCCGGCGTTTTTCGTCGCGCCGTCCATGATCGAGGCGTCAAGTTCATTGGCGCCGTCGCGCGTGAACACGGCGCCTTTGCCGGCATTGAAGAACGGGGAGTCTTCCAGAATGACGATTGACGCCTCGACGGCGTCAAGCGCTGTGCCGCCTGCGTCGAGCGTTGCGTAGCCAGCGTCCAGCGCTTCGGTCAGCTTGGCTTTGAAGGCGACTTCTTCCTCGGGCGTATATCGGCCCCGCTCCATAGCGCCCGCGCCCCCATGAATGACAATGGCGACAGGGCTATCGGCGGCTTGGGCCGCGCACCAGCTAAAGAACGCGCTCGCAATGATCAAAATTCGCATAGAATCGTCTCCTTTGCCGACCCAACATCGGCGAAGGAATGTCGCGGATCAAGTCAGCCTCTGAAAACGGCCCTATTCAATTTCCGGCAGCAACATCCGCTGGGCGCGCCATTGTTCGACAATGCGGTCGATAAAGCCGGAATCTTCCATGTCGACTGACCAACCGTCTGAAAAACTGGCGGTCAAGCTGCGGGGCACGGCGTCCAGCGGCAAGGCATCGAAACGAATACGGGTCGGCATAGGTACGCCCTCACCCACTGCAATCGCTTCCCCGAGCCCAAGCGACGGCAGGCACGACAACAAGCTTGTCGACGCATCCGGCACCGCAGCGCGCAGCGCTTCCTGATCCGCCTGATTTGCAAGGCGCATCGCGAAGATGGTGTTGCATTGAGACAAGACAGTCGGATCAAGTTCCGTCGGCCGTTGCGACGCGACCCAGAGAGACACGCCGACTTTGCGGCCCTCCTTGGCGAGGCGCACGATCGAGCGGCGTGTCGGGCCGAAGCCATCATTCGGGTCGGCGGGCGCATAACGGTGCGCATCTTCGCAGATCAACGCGATCGGCGCGGCGCCGTTGCTCCAGAGGCCAAACTCAAACGCCAGCCGTGTCACAACAGAAACAACGACCTGCACAACTTCTCCCGGCAGCCCTCCAAGCTCGACAACAGATACTGGCCGGCCGTCGACAGGAATGCGGAATAGCTGACCGAGAAAGTCCGTCAGATTGTCCTGGACTGTCAGATTGCCGAACATGAAACCGTAACGCGCATCCTGGCTGATCGTCGATATCCGATTGCGAAGACGTTTGTAGGGGCCGGTGTTTCGCGACGAATCGAGACCGCCCAGGGCCTTGTCGATTAGCCCGAGCAACTCCGAAATTCGATAAGGCGTCGGCGTGTCGACGGTTATCGCTGTCAGATCGCCGCGCACGCGCGACGGCGAACGGCTGACACCGGATAAATTCAGTTTTTTTGCCGCCGGAACGAGGTCAGCGAGCAGTTCGATTTCCTCCGTATACCCTTCTTTTCCGGGATAGAGAACTTCGACTAACTCATCGAATGTGAGCAACCAGTATGGCAATGTCAGCGTCGATGGATCGAAAACGACGGCGCGGTCTTCAAAACTCTTAGAATATTCGTTGTGTGGATCGAGAATAACGATGTGGCCGTGCGGATAGCGTTCGAGCACAGAGCGCAGGAGTAACGCCAGCGCGCAGGACTTGCCGGCGCCCGTCGTGCCGAGAATGGCGCAATGGCGCGAAAATAGTTCATCGACATTGACGGTTGCGGGGATTTGCGCGTCCTGTTTAACGACGCCAACGCGCACGCTTGACGTACCGTTGATTGCAAAGAGCGCCGTCAGTTCATCGCGGGTCGCCACATGCGCACCGTCGCCAAGTGTCGGGAAAGACGAAACGCCGCGCTTGAACCGCGCCGGCGCATTGATGGTCGGCTTGGTGAACTCGCCGATCAGTTCCATTTCAACGATGCGGATAGTCTGAACGGCGCTGTCATGGGACGGCGCCGGTACGCTCATGGCGGAAACGAGGCCGAGGACGACGGCGTGGCCGGCGTCGATGGACATGATGGCGCCAAGTTGCGGTTTGAACTCGCGTTCCTCGTCGTGTTTGTCCGCCTCAAGCAGTACAAGCGCATGAGAGCCGGTCACCGAAACGACAGCGCCGATGCGCGGTTTTTCCTGGAATGCCGTGTCGTAGGCTTCTGCGGTTGGCGCGGCCGAGCCCTTTCGAACCATTGGCGATTTATTGGCGGCGTTAGGCTGCATGACTTTTCTCCACGTCGAGAAGCTCTTGTGTTTCGATTGTTGGGTCGTCGATGTCATCTGCATCGAACGCAGGTTCAGGCAATACGAGACGCACGAATGTTCCGCGCTCTTTGCGGCTTTTGATGAAAAACTGGCCGCCTTGCATTTCGATAAAACTCTTGGCGATCGCGTATCCGACGCCGGGACCGGAAAAAGCGCGATCGAGGCCGCGATGGACTTCATTGAACGCCGTCAATGCGTCTTTGACTTCGTCATCGGTCAGGCCTTCGCCTTCGTCACGCACCGCAATTTCCGGACGACCGGCGTCGTCATACGCCGCACGCGCGAGAATGCGGCCGCCTTCGCTGCATGCCCTTAATGCGCATTTCAAGATGTGATCGATAGATTGCGTCACGCGAACTTCATCGCCCCACGCCAGTATGGGATCGCCCTCGCCCTTGCGCACAATAGTAACGCCAGCGGCGTCAGCGCGGATTTTTGCGCGCTCAATCGCCTCTGTCAGCAGCACATCGAGATCAAGTTCGCGGTTCGACAGTTCGATCTCGCCGCTTTCGAACGCGGCGACTTCGAGAATAGTGTTAATGTGGCCAAGCAGAAGATCCGCCGACTGCAAGATATATTGCGCATATTCGCCCGTGCGCTCTTCGTCGATATTAAACTCTTCGGCCTTACCGAGCATCGTCGCGAAGCCAATGATCGCATTCAGCGGCGTTCTGAGTTCGTGGTTCATATTGGCCAGGAATTCCGAGCGCGCTTTGATTGCGTTTTCGGCTTCGGCGCGCGCGGCGCGCACTTCAAGATCGGCGCGACGGCGCAGGAGCTGTTCGCTCATCAACGCCGAATAATCGGCCAGGAGCGATCCTTCCGACAGATGAAACAATTGTAGCGCGCGCATGGCTTTTCCTCGCGGAAAACCTAGCTTTTAAGCGCTAATGCGGCGTTAAACTGAAAAGGCCAGCGCCGGCGTTAACGTCTGGTTTACGAAAGCAATCCGTCGCTTGAAAACGCCGCTTTCTAGGCCCGTTCCGGCAATTCGCCCGCCGGCGGTTCCGCCGGTTTATCGCGCTCAGTGTCGGCCTTTGCAGGCTTTATTTCCGGCGGTTTCGGAATATAGGCCAGTACGGTGTCGCCGATCTCCGGTTTCAGCGGCGCTTCCTGTGACGCGAAAGACAA
>JAJFFU010000214.1 GCA_021776465.1 Parvularculaceae bacterium | reverse complement strand
CGTCGCGACGCAAGGTCCGGCAACACTTGCTCGTGATGATCTGGAAGAATTGCAACACGCCGCCGAACCTGTTGCGACAGGACGTCTTGTCGGCGCCGCGCCATCCCTGGAGCCAGCGCCGCGACCCACAACCCATGCGGCGCAATCGCGGACTGGCGCTGTCACGGAACCGACGCCCGCCGCGATTATCGCGGCGACGCCGGCGCAGCCCAATAGCGCCCGTCCGGCTGGTCTGCGCGCGCCGGAAGAAATTATCGTCGCCACGTTACACGCACAGGTCGCAGCCTGGAACGAAGGCAATCTGCCGGCCTTTATGGAAACATACTGGAACGATGCGGACCTGAAATTTGTCTCCGGCACAGCGATCACAAAAGGCTGGTCGCCGACCATGAAGCGGTATCGCGAACGCTACGCGGACCCGTCAGGGCTCGGACAGCTTTCCTTTGAGAAGACGGATGTTGAAATGGTCACGGACGACGTCGCCGTTGTTACCGGCCGGTTCAATCACGTGAAAAACGAGGCTGCCTCAAGTGGCGTATTCACGCTTGTCATGAAGCGTGACAAGGGCGTCTGGCGCATCGTTCACGATCATACGGTCAGCGACGCTTCTTAGGAACGAACCGCCTCGTTGATCTTGGCGGCTAGCGCTCGGAACAATTCCGCAGCCGGATGATCTTCGCTTGCGAGGGGACGCCCGGCGTCTGAAGCGACGCGCAATTCAGGATAAAGCGGTAACGCGCCTAGGAACGGCGCGCCGAGCGCAGCGGCCGCTTGTTGCGCCCCGCCTTCGCCGAAGAGGAAAGTGCGCTCGCCCGTTGGCGTTTCCAGCCATGCCATGTTTTCGACGATGCCAAGGATCGGAATGTTAGTCTTGCGAAAAAGCTCAACGCCGCGGCGCACATCCGCCAGCGCCATCTCCTGCGGCGTCGATACTATAACGGCGCCAGACAGGCGCTTTGATTGAATAAGCGATAAATGCGCGTCGCCCGTTCCCGGCGGCGTATCAATAATCAGAACATCAAGCGGGCCCCACGCGACATCGCGCATCAACTGGCGAAGGGCGCCGGTGACCATCGGTCCGCGCCAGGCGAGCGCTTGTTCCGGGTCAACAAGAAAACCGATCGACATGACCGACACGCCATGGGCCGAAATGGGTTGAATTTTGCCGTCGTCCATCGTCGCCTTGCCGCTGACGCCAAACAGCGTCGGCGCGGACGGCCCGTAAATATCGCCGTCGAGAAATCCGGTCTTGTAGCCGGCCCGCGCAAACGCGACCGCGAGATTTGCGGCCACGGTTGATTTGCCGACACCGCCCTTGCCGGATGCAACGGCGATGATCGTCTTGACCTCGCCGAGTGCGTCCTCCTGGACCTGCGGCGCCCGTTTCAGCCCGAAAGGATTGTCATGACCGCCGCCGCCACTACCGCCCCCACCACCGCTGGCGCCGCTTTGCGGTTTCGGCGCGCTATGAGCGGTCGCTACAGCGGAAACCGACGAAACGCCGTCAACGCGTGCGGCCGCGGTTTTGGCGTCGGCCAGCAAGTTTTCCACAACGCTTTGTTCGTCGGGACTGATTTCCAGCGCGAAGCGGACGCTGCCGTCTTTATCGGCGCTCAACGCCTGAACCGCGCCGGACGTCACTATGTCGCGGCCATCAGGTCGCTTTACGGCGGAAAGTTCGTTACGAATGCGTATCAACAGGGGCTCGGTCAATTTTAGTCCTTGTTTTTCCTGAAAAAGCTAAGCGCGCGCGTTGCGCACCGTAAAATCAATGACATATATAGCCGCGCGCTGCGCCGGGCCAATGGGCCGGTGATTAGCCGAACGCAAAAAGAGAGGCTCAATGCCCTGGCAAGATAATTCCGGCAACCGTGGACCATGGGGACAACCGCCGCGTGGCGAAAATGGAAACGGCCGCAATAATGGCGGGCGCGGTCCCGGCGATCCGCCCGATCTCGAAGATTTACTGGAAGCCTCGCGCCGCCGGTTGCGGCGGGCGTTCCCGCGCGGCCGCGGCGGCGATAGCGGCGGCGGCAGCGCTGGCGGTTTTCCGTTCAGCCCGAAACTGTTCGGGCTCATCGCAGCGGGCGTTCTGGCGCTCTGGCTCTTTTCCGGCGTTTATCAGGTCAATCCCGGCGAGCGGGCGCTCGTTACGACGTTTGGCAAATTTACAGAAATCAAGGCGCAGGGCCTGAAGTGGCGGGTGCCGTTTCCGGTGCAAGCCGTCGAGATTGTTCTTGTCGACCGTACGCGAACAACAGAGCTTGGTTCGCGCGGCACAGGGCAACGCGGCGCCGAAGCGCTTTCGGAAAGCCTGATGCTGACGGGCGATAAAAATATCGCGGACGTCACGTTTTCCGTCGACTGGAATATCGATACATCGCCGCAGGCCGAAGACGAATTGCCGGGCCCGGCGAAGTTCGCCTTTAACATTGAAAATCCCGACATTGTTGTTCGCGCCGTCGCGGAGGCCGCAATGCGCGAAGTTGTCGGCGGCAATCGGCTGGAACCGTTGCTCACATCCGGCCGCGGCGATGTCTCGGAGCGAACGCAGGCGATTATGCAAGAAGCGCTGGATTCATATGACAGCGGCGTTCATATCATCCGCGTCAACTATCAAAAAGCCGACGCGCCGCCACAAGTGCGCGACGCCTTCCTTGATGTCTTCAATGCCGGCTCGGAAGCCGAGCGACGGGTCAACGATGCGCAGCGTTATTACAATGAGAAAATTCCGCTCGCCCGCGGTGACGCGCAAAAAATCCTTGAGGATGCTGCAGCTTACGCAGCGCGCGTGACCGCTGATGCGCGCGGTCAAGCCGAACGGTTCAACCAGATTTACAATGAATATCGACAAGCGCCGTCGGTGACGCGGCAACGCATGTATCTTGAGACAATCGAATCAGTTCTTGCTGATATGAACAAGATTGTCATTGAGGACGATGCTGGCAGCGGCGTTGTCCCCTACCTTCCGCTCAATGAACTGAACCGGCAGACGCCGCGCAACGGAGAATCGCAATAATGAACAGGTTCTTTGGTCCCGGTCTCGTCATTGGCGTTTTCGCCGTCGTTCTCATCTTAAATGTGTTTCTCTTTACCGTCGGGGAAAAGGAGCAGGCGATCGTTCTGCGTTTTGGTGACCCCATTCGCGTGGAGGATAACGCTGGCCTCAAAGGCAAACTGCCGATTGAAAATGTCGTTAAGCTGGACAAGCGAAATCTTGAGTATGACAACCGGCCGCTTGAGGTCTTCACGGTCAATCAGGAACGCCTGGTCGTTGATGCATTTGTTCGATACCAGATCGTCGATCCTCTGCGGTACTATGAGAGTTTTCGCGGTTCTGGCGGGAGCGCTGCAACGAGCTTGCGGAGCGCGGCGGAAGGTCGGATCGAGGCGGTCCTCGAAACCAGCCTACGGGCCGTACTCGGCGACGCCACAGACATCGATATCATTCGTGACCGTCGGTCCGAGTTAATGGAAGACATCAAAACGCTGATGGCGAATGAAGTTCGTCAGTTTGGTGTGAGCGTCATCGACATTAAAATACGCCGCGCTGATTTCCCGCAGGAAAACGAAGACGACGTTTTTGAGCGGATGCGTTCAGAACGGGTCCAGATCGCCCAACGCATTCGCGCTGAGGGTGATGAACAAAAACGCCGGATCGAGGCGCAAGCCGACCGCCGGGAAACCGAAATTCTTGCTGACGCCAACCGCCGCGCCCTTGAAATTCAAGGCCGCGCTGACGCAGCCCGAAATTGCATCTTCGCTGGCGCTTATGACGGGGTTCCGGTTCAGATCACCGAAACGGTTATTGACGCCAGAGTCACTAATGTAGCGGCTGACGATGCTGCAGCGGATCCTGACGAAGCGCCGGCAGTGGCCGAATTTGCTGCCGCTGCGGCGGCGGCGGTGGCTGTCCAGATCGAAGCGAATTCAGCGATCGTTGACTGCGAGTTTCTTGCCGGCGGCCAGCGTGATCCGGCGCGCGCGGAATTTTTCGCGTTTTACCGCTCGCTCGACGCCTATACGACGGCGCTGAAGCAGGGCGAGACAACGATCCTGTTGAGTCCTGAATCGGAATTCTTCCGTTATTTCAGGGACTTCGAGATCCGCAACTAGACGTCGCATAATTCCATCGATGTGTCGGACATGCGCTTGTCACCGCGCTGCTTTGCGTTAACTTGTCGCCAGTATTGTCTTGGGGACAGGTGTGAGGCCGCTATGAATCGACGAGATTTCGCGCATATTTTCAAAGCTGCAGCGTTTGGCGCGACGCTGGCGTTGGCCCCGGCGAGCGGCGTTTTCGCTCATGATCCGTCGCACAATCTGCCGGCGCTGGTCGAAAAACTGTCGCCTGCGGTCGTCAATATATCGTCATCGCAAAGCGTTCGCGGCGGCTCGGCCACTGGCGAGCTGGAAACGCTGCGCAAAAAGTTCGGCCGTCAGCCCGTGTCGCTCGGGTCCGGGTTCATTATCGATCCGGCCGGCATCGTCGTCACCAACAACCATGTCATCGACAATGCCGATCAGATTACGGTGACGATGAATGATGGGCGCGAATACAAGGCGAAAGTCCGCGGGCGCGACCGCGAAACCGATCTGGCGGTGCTGGAACTCGAAACCGGCGGCGACCGATTGCCGTTTGTAAAATGGGGCGATGTTGACCGCGCCCCCGTCGGCGCTGACGTTATCGCCATCGGCAATCCATTCGGGCTTGGCGGTTCGGTTACGAAGGGCATTGTGTCGGCGCGCAACCGCGACATTAATTCCGGCCTTTATGACGATTTCATTCAGACAGACGCATCGATCAACCGCGGTAATTCCGGCGGCCCGTTGTTCGACTTGGAAGGCAATGTCATCGGCGTGAACACGGCAATTTTCTCGCAGACCGGCGGGTCGGTCGGCGTTGGCTTTTCGATCCCGGCGGACCTTGCTGAAACAGTCGTTGAGCAATTGCTGGAATATGGCGAAACGCGGCGCGGTTGGCTTGGTGTAACAATCGAGGACCTGTCCGCGGATCAGGCCTCGACCATTGGCCTGAAACGACCAGAGGGCGCGGTTGTATCCGTCGTGACGCCGAACAGTCCGGCCGCCGAAGCCGGCGTTGTCGTCAACGACATTATTCTGGAATTCAATCGCAGTCCGATTTCGTCGGTTCGCGATTTAACCCGCGCAGTCGCCGACACGCCGGTGGGCCAGCGTGCGCCGTTGCTCCTCTTGCGCGACGGCAAGCGCATGACGCTGAATGTCATCGTTGAACGGCGCGAAAAACGTCAGCTCGCGGCTGCTGGCGGTTTTGCGACGCCTTCCAACGTTTTCAAGAGCGCCGGTTTGACGCTGCAGGAGCCAACCGAAGATATCAGGCGCGCGTTCGGACTGCCGTCCAATGTCGAAGGTGTTGTGATCACGGAAGTCGACCCGGACAGCCCGGCGGCAGTGTTTTTAAAGCCCGGCGATGTGATCTTAGAGATCGGTTGGGAGCGTATGACACGGCCAGCGGCGGCGGTTTCAAAGCTCGACAATTTGCACAGCTCGAACAGCGGGCCGGTACAGATTTACGTCCAGCGCGGGGACTTGCTGTTTTACGAAAGCCTGAGACCCTGAATTAGGGAATAGGTCCTAGGGATTAGGTTTTAGGGATTAGGGCAATCCGAATTGTTTCCACTAACCCCTAAAACCTATTCCTCAATCCCTACCGATTAAATTCCGTTTGCGGAATACCTTGCAGATAAAGTAGCGCCGTCAGGTCGCCATGGTCGATGCGCGCATGGGCCGCTTCCGCGACCGCCGGTTTTGCATGAAACGCAACGCCGAGCCCGGCCCGTTCCAGCATGGAGAGATCGTTGGCGCCGTCGCCGACGGCGAGTGTATCGACAAGGTCGATCTTGTTTTCGCCAGACAGCCGCAAAAGCGCATTTTGTTTTGCCGCGCGCCCGAGGATGGGCTCGGTAACGGCGCCTGTCAGCGCGCCGTTTTCGGCAAGCAATTCGTTGGCCTGCGTCGTTTGAAAGCCGCAAGCGGCGCCGACCCGCTCGGTGAAAAACGTAAAGCCGCCGGAGACAAGCGCTGTCACGGCGCCGGCGGCGTTCATCGTCTTGACCAGCGTCTCAGCGCCGGGGGTCAGCGCGATGCGCTGGTCGAACGCTTCCTGCAAGACCGAAACGGGAAGGCCCTTCAGCATCGCAACCCGTTCTTTCAGCGCCGCCTCAAAGTCCAGCTCGCCGCGCATGGCGCGTTCGGTAATGGCGGAGATCTCCGCGCGCTTGCCGGCGAATTCCGCCAGCTCGTCGATGCATTCCTGCTGGATCATGGTTGAATCCATATCGGCGATCAGCAGGCGCTTGCGGCGGTGGTCTGCGTCGACCAGATTGACGTCGATGGGTTTTCCTTGACTGGCGTGTTGGGCGCCGAGAAAAGTGTCGCCGTCGGCTTCTTCCAGTTCGACGTCATAGGCGACGCCCTTGCTCAGCTCACGGATTTCTGCTTTCGGAAACCACGCGCGAAGCCGTTCGATTACGGCGCAGTCGATAACAGGCGTTGACGGGTTGGCGATGAGGGATAGGATTTTGGTCATTCGTCTACGGATTAATTAATGAGTGAAGCGCGTATCATCTTTATCGCAGGGCCGACGGCCGTCGGCAAGTCAGGCGCGGCGCTGGCGCTTGGCGAGCGCCTTGGCGGCGAGATCGTCAATGCTGATGCGTTGCAGGTCTACGGCGATCTTCGTGTCGTTTCCGCCCGGCCAGCCGGCTCGGATGAAGCACGCATACCCCATCATTTATACGGCGTTATTGATGGGGCGGAACGCTGTTCTGCTGGGCGCTGGGCGCGCATGGCGGCGCCAATGATCGAAGAAATCTGCGCCCGCGGGCGCGCTGCGATCATTGTCGGCGGCACGGGGCTATACTTTCGGGCGCTGGAAGACGGGCTTTCACCGATCCCAGAGATTTCACCAGACATCCGCGAACTGGCGAAAAACCGCCGCGAGGCGCTTGGTCCCGATGGTTTCCGCGATGAAGTCATTGCTCGTGATGCGGCGATGACGCGATTGCCGGCGGGCGATGCGCAACGCCTGATCCGCGCATGGGAGGTCTTCGAGGCGACGGGCCAGAAACTCTCGGATTTCCAGGCCCAGCCGCGCACGCCGATGATTGCATCGCCGGCGCAGCGCCTCATTATCGAGCCGTCGCGCGCGACCCTCTACGGGCAATGTGACGCCCGCGCCGCAGCCATGATGTCCGATGGCGCAATCGAGGAAGTCGACCGCTTGCGCGAACGCGGCCTCGATGCCGGTTTGCCGGTAATGAAGGCGCTCGGCGTGCCGGAAATTTCGGCGTTCCTTACTGGTGCATTGGATCAGGCAGCCTGTCTTGCCGCACTGCAACAATCAACGCGCCGCTTCGCCAAACGCCAGCTCACCTGGTTCCGCAATCAAGCCGCGGACTGGCCGCGCGCCGCAGATGCCGCCGGCGCGGTCAATTTCTTTTTTGATGACAATGCGTGAGCCCGTTGCGCTCTGCCGGACCGGAAGCTAAGTAACGCGCTCTTTGGGGGAGCCGGACCGGGCGGGGGCCCTGAATACGGTCCAATCTGGGTGTAACAAGGCGCAGAATTTCAGCGCCGCCGACGGCACGTGGCGAAGCATTCTGTGCCGACGGTCAGTTTGTCGGGACCGAAAAGAGTATGGTCGAGTTTCTGCGGCGCCTGACGACGTTTCTCAGTTCAATGGACGCCAAAGCCGCAACATCGCTTGCGGTCTCCGTAATTCTATTATTTTTCGTCGTCTTCATGCTGCTCTTCGGTCAGGGCTGGATGAATGTCGATGCTGATGATGATGGGTTGCAGCAGGTCAAACGCATCGTCGCGAGCGCCGCGGAGTCGCCTTATGCGCTGGCCGGCGTCATTTCGATTTTCTCATTGCTAGCGCTTGCGGGATTTCCGCAAATCCTCCTGATCGCCGCGACCATTATTGTTTTCGGACCGTTCACGGGCGCGCTCTACGCCTGGTTCGCGACCATGGCGTCGGCGACATTGACGTTCGGTCTGGGTCATTTTCTCGGCGGGCGTTGGATCCGCGGACTCGCCGGCGACCGCGTTCAGCGCACAATCAACTTCCTGCACCATCACGGCGTCGTCGCGAGCGGCATGATCCGCGTCGTGCCGTCTGCGCCGTTCATCGTAATAAACGCAGCGGCGGGCACGGCCCATATTCCCTTGTGGAAATATTGGCTCGGCACAGGCATCGGCATCGTCCCGAAAATCGCCGTGGTGGCGGTATTGGCGGCCTATTTTCCTGATACGCAAAGCCTTTCGGAGGGCGTCGATGGCGTCGTCGCATTCTTCCTGAGTCGCGAGCCGCGTGATATTGCGATCATCGTCGGCGTGATCGCGGCGTGGCTTGGTTTTTTGCTGTTGGTCAGGAGCATTTATCGAGGCATGCGCGCTAACGAAGACCGAGATTGACTGATATTTTACGGGAAAACGCGTTTCCACCGCGAGAATCCTGTTAACGGACTGTTAGCCTGGCGCGCCCATCGGGTTTGCACAGGCGCCGAACACGAAGAGAAAGCCCGCACTTGCGCCCCTACGTTGACGATTTAGGAACGCATTAAGGATAAGTTTTGCGCCGATAGATTTCACTCTCGGCGAATAGGATAAACCCCATGCTCTCTACGCTGTTCGGCATGCTCTCCGCGGATATGGCCATCGACCTCGGCACCGCAAACACGCTCGTTTACGTCAAGGGACGCGGCATCGTGCTCAATGAGCCGTCGGTCGTCGCCATTGAAACCCGCCAGGCGCGCAAGCTTGTGCGCGCGGTTGGTAATGAAGCCAAGGAAATGCTCGGGCGGACGCCCGGCGAGATCGAAGCGATCCGGCCCATGCGCGACGGCGTC
>JAJFFU010000213.1 GCA_021776465.1 Parvularculaceae bacterium | reverse complement strand
AGAGCGCTTGATGATTGAAACCGAATTTCCCGTAAACGGCGGCTGCGCATGCGGCGCCGTGCGATATGCGCTGACGGCGTCGCCGATGTTTGTCCATTGCTGTCATTGCCGCTGGTGTCAGCGCGAGACCGGTTCGGCGTTTGCGCTGAATGCGCTTGTTGAAACCGGTTGCATCAACGTGCCGGAAGGCGCGCCAGCGTCGATCAAGACGCCATCGGAAAGCGGCGGGGGACAGACAATTGTTCGCTGTCCGGATTGCCAGGTCGCCCTGTGGAGCCATTATCCCGGCATCGGCCCAAAGGTCGCGTTTTTGCGCGCGCCCACACTCGACAACCCCGATGCTGTCACGCCAGACATTCACATATTCACTGCGTCGAAACAGCCATGGCTCTCGCTCGGCGACGACGTACCTGTCGTGAAGGAATATTATCGGCGGTCTGAATACTGGCCGGCGGGGTCAATTGAACGGTTGAAAGTTGCGCGGGAGGTGTAAGAACGCCTGGGCTGACGGACTCTTGCCGATAATTTGTCCGCCGCAATATGGAAACCCGATCACAGAAGTGCGGGCATAACCGGACGTTGGAATTCCGAGGCTCGACCAAGTATGCTTGGCCTTTTTGCGACAGTACTCGTTTCAAAGCTAAAGCGGGCGTGAATTTGTCATCGCTCAGCGACTTATAAACGCCGAAAGAGGGACGCTCTCGATCAATTGGGGACGTTAAAACCGGTCCCGCGAAATTTAAACGGATTGCAGGCAATTTTGGCTCAGGAATTTTCAGTGAAACTCATTTTAAAAAGACTAATCATAATTGTGATTGTTGTCGTTGGGGTGATCGCTTCTTTGCGAGGTTTGGTGGCCATCGGCGAGAGAGTTCCTATGATTGAAATCGCCGGCGCAGAGTCGGTTAATGGGAATCTAACACTCACGCCAATCCGTTTTGCGCAAACAGATTTTTGGTTCTACCCCCCGCGAGTGGATGCAAAATTGGGTAAGTTTCGGGTCCCCGCGCTACGCACAGGCAACGACACCGATACAATTGATCTAAGGTTTGTTCTCTTTCCAACGACCAACCCTGACAGCACGGCAGCGCCAGTCGTCTATTTGGCCGGTGGGCCGGGCGGAATGGGAGTAAGGTCATCATCAGGTGATCGTTTTTCATTGTTCATGAAATTGCGCGAGGCAGGTGATGTGATTGCGCTAGACCAACGTGGAACGGCATCATCTAAACCTTCGCCAGTCTGCCCGGATCCAATTGAGGAACCGCTAGATCGAGTAGTCAGTCGCGACGAGCTAAAAGAAATATATGCACCGGTCTATCGGTCTTGTTTCGAGCACTGGGCGTCCATGATTCACCCCGATGCATTTACGACTGCGGAAAGTGTGCAAGACTTGGAGGATCTAAGGCTTGCGTTGGGCACAGAGCGCCTAAGCTTCGTCGGAATTAGTTACGGAACGCATCTGGCGCTATCATATATTCGCAAATATCCTGACCGAGTTGAAAGAGCGGTTCTAGCTGGCGTAGAGGGGCCAGACCATACGTGGAAACGGCCAGCTATTGTCGATGGTATAGTATCCGCAATCAGTGACGCCTTAGAATCAGAAGCTGGATGGTTTGGTTTTGAAAAAGACATCGAAGCGGCCATTGTTCGGCTTCGCGATGACGCGCCTGTAATAACAATAAAGGATCCCCGTTCTGGCGAGCCGATAGACATCGCTCTCGGGCCTCGAGATTTAAAACTTGCGGTACTTTTTGGCTTAGGTTCACGCGAAGACTTTCACAGAGTAGCGAAGCGTGTGCGTCAAATTCGAAACGGGAATTACGAGCAGTTAGCGAAATATAGTTTGCGATTGAGGGGGCCATCCAGATTTCGAGTGATGCCAATTTCAGTAGATTGCGCTTCTGGTTTATCCGATAAACGGCGGCAACTAATAGAGGCTGAAATGGAAGGGGCGTTGATTGGTGATGTTGCTAATTTGTCGCTTGAAACCTCATGTGCCGAGTGGCCAGTAACTGATCTCGGCCCTCAGTTTAGAGAGCCGATTGAAAGCACAATTCCTGTGCTCGCCATCAGTGGCACTCTAGACTCACGGACACCACCTTCAAATGCCGAAGAAGCACTTAGTGGCTTCGCTGACATGCATCATCTTCTCATTGTTGGTGGTGGGCATGATGATGATCTATTGATCAGCTCGACCAAGATCGGTCAGGCAATGGTAGATTTTTTGAGAACCGGTGACCCAGACATAGAGAGAGTAGAACTGCCTAAACTGTAATTGGTTTTGTGCTGATTATGTCATTTGCTGGGATTATCTAGTTCCAGCCCAGCATAGACAACGGTGAGTGGTGCAGAATCGCGCCACTAAACTGCCGTTCGCAATTGGCGAATGGTTGCCGTTCAAGGCGCCTTATACGCGACGCCTTCCTTCATGACGAAATCGACGTCTTCCAGTTCTGTAACATCCGCTAGCGGGTCGCCATCGACGGCGATGATGTCGGCTGATTTGCCCGCTTCGATTGAACCGAATTTATCGTAATGGCCGAGATGTTGTGCGGCGACGACGGTTGCGGCGCGGATCGCTTGCATCGGCGTCATGCCGGCCTCAACGAGCAGCGAAAATTCGCGTGCATTGTCCCCATGTTTCGAAACGCCGGTGTCGGTGCCGAACGCGATTTTAACGCCGGCCTTGTGGGCGGCTTTCGTCATTTCGAGAATTTGCGGGCCAACCTGCTTTGCTTTTTCACGAACCGGCGGCGGCAGGAAGCTGTCCGGATCGTCGGCGAGTTCCGCAACGGTGACGCCGGCCAGAATTGTCGGGACGAGATAGGCGCCGTTGCGTTTGAAAAGCCGGAAGGACTCGCTGTTTGCAAATGTGCCGTGTTCGATGGAATCAACGCCGGCGCGCAAGGCGGCGTTAACGCCGTCTGCGCCATGGGCGTGGGCCGTAACCTGTCGTCCCATGGCGTGGGCGGTATCCATGATGGCTTTTAATTCGTCGTCAAAAAATTGCTGGCCTGTGCCTGCGGCCGTATCCGATAAAACGCCGCCCGTTGAAACGAGTTTGATATGATCGGCGCTTCGGCGCACCTGTTCGCGTACGGATTTTCGGCATTCCGCGACGCCGTCGCAGACGCCGCTCGACTTAAGGACATGAAAGACTTCGTTGTTGTAGCCGTGGCTCTGGCCATGCCCGCCGGTTGGGGAGATCGTATTTCCTGATGCGAAAATCCGTGGGCCAATGACATCGCCCCGTGCAATCCCGTCGCGCAGGGCGAAAATGGCGTCTTCACCGCGTGCGCCCACATCGCGCACAGTCGTAAAGCCCGCCATCAGATTTCTTTTCGCGTATCGCGCGCCAATGATCACCGTATCGGCGTCTGAATTCTCTACGGCGGCCAATTTTCCGCCGGGGCCAAGTTCGCTGGTGACGTGCACATGGCTGTCAATGAGGCCCGGCAGGACGAAATGGTCTTTAAGGTCGTGAACGGTGACGCGATCGTTCGGACCGGCGTCCGGCGCGTCGATATAACCGGACGCAATTGACGCAATGACGCCGTCGCGGATGACGATCGTTTGCTCCGTGGAAACAGCGCCGCCGGGCGTCGCCAGAAGACGGCCCGCATGGACGACCGCAATGTCAGCAGCCTGTGCAGCGCTGGCGATTGTGATGCCAGCGATCGCGATACAGGAGACTGCCGCGCCAAAAATACGCGAGTTCGTTGTTTTTTTCATGGTGTGCCCCGGTTACAAGTGATGGAAGTTAATTGCTTGGCGCCGCCTGTCTTTCGACCTTGCGGCCGATATGCAGTCGGTTTGCCGAAAAATCGATAACAATGCGGCGGTCGCGAACCACATCGGCGCCGAGAAGCCCGTAAGGCTCTTCGCCGACGCCGAGTTCGTCAAAGACCTTGGAATTAAATACATTTACGATCTGATTGCGCCAGACTGTCCGTCCGATCCGCATACTCTGTATTCGGACGAGTCGGGATCGCGCCTCATTGCCAAAAAGATCTTGCACTTGCGGTAAGCGCGTCGGTCTTGCGGACGTGCGCACGGTAACACGGCGGGTTTTTAGCATGGCGCGCAGCGCCGGATAATTGATTACGGTCCCTGATGCGCCTAAATCGAGAATAAATGGATATCGCTGTCTGCGAATGCGCGCATTGACCACGTAAAGCGGGCTTGTGCCGTCAGCAAAAATAATCGGGTCAAGGCGGGTCTCTGTCCAGCCGCGTCCGTCAACAAGGGCCGGTGCGCCGCCGTCATAAAGCTTTATCGTTTGCGTCGCCGGATCAATGTAAACAGCGTACTTGCCAAGAAAATCCAGTCCCAGAACGCCTTGCGGCGTTTCGCGCGGCGTCGACCAGTCGGGAATAACGACACTGACAACTTCTTCCATCGCCAACCCGCTGACTTCAATAGACCCGATAAACCGGGGCGGCAGATCATTCGCTTCGATCAGGCCAAGAATGCGGCGCGGCTCGCCGTCAACAAAGGGAAAGTTTTGCTGTGTATTGAGATTTTCAAAGACAACCGACAAGGTCGCGGCTGTGTCGACGATGAAATCGTAAGGGCCCTGATCGTTGACGCTGACGGATACCGTGATCCAGCCATTATAAGCGTAACGGTAAGGGATTTCCGCGACAGGCTCTTGCGCTTTCGTTGTCGTTGTAAACACCGCAACGACAGCAAACAAAAGCGCCGGCATGATAAGCGCCAAGCGGGCCGCAAATATCTCTATTACTAAACGCAACCCATGATCCGATCGCTTTCCCCCTTGGTGCGCAATGATAATCCGCTTGCACGGAAAATCCATAATGAAGCGCGGATCGTTCGGCAACGCCAGGTCGCAATAACACTGCGTCGCAACAGTTTTCCGCGACACAAGTAGCGGCCGACTTACGCCAGTTGAGTGCGCCCAATGCCTCCCCTTAGAAGACAATACACTTCCGCAAAGCCGCAATTGGCGCCAGCCGCGCTACCGCAAAAGAAAACCGGACTGACGTATAGTGTCTGAAGCGCGGCGTTCGGCCGGTATTTGCTGCGCTGCAGCGGGCGGGAGGGGCCGCATTTCATGGCGGCGGCGGCTTTTTGTCGGATCAATAGGCAAAACCCCTTGAAACAGCGCGGCTTCAGCGTATAACCCGCGGCTCAAATCTGCTCGCCGGGCCCAAAGGCATGCCCTGGCGAGTATTGTTGCGCGCCCGAAAGGGCCCTTTTAGGAAAAGCGAAATGCCCAAAATGAAGACCAAAAAGGCCGCGGCCAAACGGTTTAAAATGACCGCCAGCGGCAAAGTTAAACATGGGGTCGCTGGCAAGCGGCACCGGCTGATCAGCCACAACGCAAAATATATCCGACAGCAGCGCGGGACAGAAATCCTCTCCAAACAGGATGAAGTCATGGTCAAGCGCTATATGCCCTACGACCGGTAAGGAGAGAGCAGATGGCACGTGTATCCACCGGCCCGGCCTCCCATGCCCGGCACAAAAAAATCATCAAACGCGCCAAAGGCTATTACGGCCGGCGCAAAAATACCTTCCGCGTTGCCAACCAGGCCGTCGAGAAGGCTGGCCAATATGCCTATCGCGACCGCCGCGCCAGAAAACGCAGTTTTCGCGCCCTATGGATCCAGCGCATTAACGCAGCGGCACGCGAAGCCGGCATCACCTATGCCCGCTTCATGAACGGCCTCACGAAAGCCGGCATCGAAGTTGATCGCAAAGTGCTGGCGGACCTTGCTGTGCATGAGCCCGAGGCATTTAAAGCCTTGGCGGAGAAGGCAAAATCAGCCCTCGCATAGCGCGCAAAAAATTTGACGCGAAAAACCGGCGCTGTTCAGCAGCGCCGGTTTTTTTGTGGCGGCCAGACTTTTGTGGCGGCCAGACTTTTATGGCGGCCAGACTTAGCGGATCCCCAGCTAAGTCACATGGGCAGCCAAATCAGGCGGCGCCGGGCAGGTTTTTCGTCGTTAGTGAATATTTAATGATGTGTTCACTATTGTAAACCGACCAGTGTACCCTTATCTTGTCAGTACCGCAGAATAATAAAAAAACATCGCGGGAGTGCTCTACGTAAGTTAAAGCATTGAAAGAAAAGAGAAATGATTAGTTTTGTAAGTATGGCCGCGGCCTTCTGGGTCGGCATGGCCGCCCTCGGGTCGGGCGCTAATGCGGCGTCGCACAATACCATTTCGTTAGGTGAGCCCGGCGGCGATTTGCTTTTCGCGCAAATTGTGGAAAACGCCGTTTCAGATTGCCGTGAGGAGCTTTCGGGCGACGTTTTCGCCAATTTCCGGCTTCAATCGTGTGTCGAGGCCAAGGTTTCCGAAAATGTCGCAACGGCGGGTGCAGTGCAGCTCGCCGATTATGCGGCCGCATATCCGGATTACCTGCTGGCGGCGTCTGCGCCTTAGGCGGCACGACCGCGCGAACCAATATTCGTTGCGTATCCCTGTTGTGTATCAACGTTGCGTAAAAACCAGTTGCGTATCCGCGGGCCCTCGACATTGAGGGCCCGCTTTTTTATGGAGAACCCATGAAAAACGTCGCCGTCTTTCCGTTTCGCGCGTTTGCGCAATTTGAAGGGCTCTTTACCGGGGCTCTTTGAGCGGATGACGATGGCGAAAAACGCCGGTAAGCGTCATCCGACGGATGGCGCTTTTTTATTACCAGCCTTTTTGGTTGAAGATTAGGAGACGGACAGATGTCCGACCTTGGAAGTCTCGAAACGGACCTGCTTGCAAAGATAGAGGGCGCCGGTGACGCGGGCGTGCTGGAAGAGATCCGCGTCGCTGCTCTCGGCAAGAAAGGCGTCGTCTCCGAGCGGATGAAAACGCTTGGAAAGATGAGCCCGGAAGAGCGCAAGGAAATGGGCCCGGCCCTGAACGGGCTCAAGACCCGGATCGGCGAGGCGATTGAGGCGAAAAAATCTGCGCTCGATGAGACCGCGCTTGACGCGCGCCTGGCGACGGAAAAGGTCGATGTAACGCTGCCGGTTCGCGCCGAGCAAAAGGGCAAGATCCATCCCGTTACTCAGGTTACGGAGGAAATTGTCGCGATCTTTTCGGCCATGGGTTTCGACGTTGCCGAGGGCCCGGACATCGAAGACGATTTCTATAACTTCACAGCACTGAACTTCCCCGAAGATCATCCGGCGCGCGAGATGCACGACACGTTTTTCTTCGAGCCGAAGGAGGACGGCTCACGGCGTTTGCTACGCACGCACACATCGCCGGTGCAGATCCGTACCATGATGGAGCAAAAGCCACCGATCCGGATCATCATCCCGGGGCGCGTCTATCGCTGCGATTCCGACCAGACCCACACGCCGGTTTTTCACCAGGTCGAAGGTCTCGTCATCGACCGCGAAAGCCATATGGGACACCTGAAAGGCACGCTCGAGGCCTTTGCGAAAACATTTTTCGAAGTCGACAGCGTCACCACGCGCTTCCGACCGCATTTCTTTCCGTTCACGGAGCCTTCGGCGGAAATGGACATTGGTTATGAGCGGGTCGGCTCTTCTGATGGTCGGGGGGAAATCCGTATAGGGCAAGGCGCCGACTGGATGGAGATCCTGGGCTGCGGCATGGTTCATCCGAATGTGCTCATCAACTGCGGTCTCGATCCGGACGAATATCAAGGGTTCGCATGGGGCATGGGCGTCGACCGGCTCGCCATGCTGAAATACGGCATCCCGGATTTGCGCGACTTCTTCGCAGCCGATGCGCGGTGGCTCGAACATTACGGTTTCGATCCGCTCGACCAGCCGAATTTGGCGGTGGGGTTGAGCCGATGAAATTCACCCTGAGCTGGCTCAAAGAACATCTCGAAACCGAGGCTTCGCTGGATGAAATCGTCGAGACCATGGTTGCCGTCGGGCTTGAAGTAGAATCCGTTGACAGCCCTGCCGATAGGCTCGCCGCCTTCACCATTGGCGAAGTGCTGGAGGCGGAAAAACATCCCGATGCGGATAAGCTGAAACTTTGCAAGGTCGCGACCAAAGACGGCGCGATGCAGATCGTGTGCGGCGCGCCGAATGCGCGGGTCGGGATCAAAATCGCTTACGCGCCTGTCGGCGCTTACGTTCCCGGCATCGACGTCACGCTGAAAAAGGCGAAAATTCGCGGCGTTGAAAGCTTTGGCATGATGTGTTCGGTGCGCGAGCTGGAACTCGGCGACGACCATGACGGCATCGTCGAGGCGCCGGCGGAAGCGAAAGTGGGCGATCCCGTCGCTGATTGGCTTGGCACCAACGACCCGGTGATCGATTTTGAAGTAACGCCGAACCGTCCGGACACGAACGGTATTGACGGCGTTGCTCGCGACCTTGCCGCCGCCGGTTTAGGCAAGCTGATCACGCCGACACCAAAATCAATCAAAGGCGCGTTCGAAAGTCCACAAAAGGTCGAGCTTCGCTTCAGCGACGAAACCAAAGACGCCTGCCCTGCCTTCGCAGGGCGATATATTCGCGGCGTTAAAAACGGCCCGAGCCCGCAATGGCTGCAGGACCGCCTTCGCGCCATCGGCCTTCGCCCAATCAGCGCCCTCGTCGACATCACGAATTTTGTCACATACGACCGCGCGCGCCCATTGCACGTTTACGACGCTGACAAGCTGAAAGGCGTTCTTCATGCGCGACTGGCCGAGAAGGGCGAGAAATTCCTCGCTCTCGACGGCAAAGAGTATGAAGCAGATGAGACAATGACGGTCATCGCTGATGACAATGACGCTGAAGGGTTCGGCGGCATTATCGGGGGCGAGGAGACCGGCTGTTCGGAAGATACGGTCAACGTCTTTGTTGAATGCGCGTATTTTGATCCGCTGCGCACCGCGAAGACCGGCCGCAAAACCGGACTGACAACCGACGCGCGCTATCGCTTCGAACGGGGCGTCGATCCCAACTTCATCTTGCCGGGCATCGAAATGGCGACGCAGATGGTGCTTGATTTGTGCGGCGGTGAGCCGAGTGAGGTCGAGCTTGCCGGCGCGGTTCCTGCGTTTGAAAAAACGGTGCTTTATCCGACGACGGAGGTTTTGCGTATCACGGGCATGGATGTGAAGCCGGAAGGGCAGGAACGCATCCTGACGGCCCTCGGTTTTGAGGTGCGCAAATCCGACCCCTGGCAGGTTGATGTCCCGAGCTGGCGACCGGATATCGAAGGCAAGGCCGATATTGTAGAAGAAGTTTCGCGTATCGTTGGCTTCGATCATCTGCCGACGGCGACCTTGCCGCTGACGAATGCGGTTGAGGCGCCGAAGCTGACGCCGGCGCAGGAAAGGCGCGGTCGTGCGCGCCGGGCGCTTGCGGCGCGCGGCCTCATGGAGGCGATCACCTGGTCGTTCACGGATGAGAAATACGCAGCGCTGTTTCGCAATCTGGACGAAATGAAGGCCGCCGGCCTCTATCTCGCCAATCCTATTGCCTCCGATCTCGGCGTGATGCGCCCGTCGGTCCTGCCAAACCTGCTTGCGGCTCTGCAACGCAATGCTGATCGCGGCCGCACCGACCTTGCCTTGTTTGAGGTTGCGCCAACTTATGAGAGCGATCAGCCAGACGGTCATAAAGACACCGCTGGCGGCGTGCGGCGCATCGATGCGCAACGCCACTGGTCAACTGCATCGCATACGGATGATGGCGTTTTCCGCGCCAAAGCGGACGCGCTCGCTGCGCTTGAAGCTGCCGGCGCGCCCGTCGCTAATTTTCAATCCGCATCGCCGGGCCCGGAATATTTCCACCCCGGTCGTTCCGGTTATCTCCAGCTTGGCCCCGGAAAAAAACTTGCCGCGTTCGGTGAAATTCATCCGCGCGTTTTGAAAGCCATGGACGTAGACGGTCCGGTTTATGGTTTTGAAATCGCCCTTGATGATATCCCCGCGGGTCGCAAGAAAAACGTAAAGACAAAGCCGGCGCTTAATGCCTCGGACCTGTTATCCGTCAAGCGCGATTTTGCGTTCGTTTGCGATGCCGACGTTGAGGCCGAGGCGTTGATCAAGGCGGTGCGCGCCGGCGACAAGGCGCTGATTACCGATGTGGCGCTGTTCGACATCTATCAGGGGAAGGGCGTACCGGACGGGAAAAAGTCTCTGGCGGTCGAGGTCACCTTGCAGCCGCGCGACAAGACACTCACCGATGAGGAAATCGAAACGGTGTCGAAACGGATATTGGCGCAAGCGGAAAAAGCGACCGGCGCGCAGTTGCGACACTAGCGCCGCCATTTTCATTTATTAACGAAATCTGGATGGTAAAGAGACGTTTACTGACCATCCGTTTATCTGGTGTTGACGGAAAGACCGTATACCTATGGTTGTGAAATTGAACGGCTGAAGGTGTCACATGAGCAAGGAACGGCGCATCCACCCCCGTGTTGACGGTGAAATTGCGGCAAATATCCTGATCAATAACGAGATCAACGCCGTTGCGCGTGTTCTCGACGTTTCCGCTGGCGGCATTGGATTCATTTTTCCGGAGCCGATCAATCTCGGCGATCATATCATCGCTCATCTCGCCGGCGGCGCTCGGCTTGAGGGCAATGTTGTTCGCCTGTTCGACGGCGGGTTCGCAATTTTGCTGGCCATGAGCGATCACAAGCGACAGCGCCTTGCAAAAACGCTGGACCGTGAGCGAGCGCGCGGCGGCGCCTTGGACAAGCTGAGCGTCGAAAGGCGCATCGCCACGCGCGTGGCCGGCATGAGCCAGTCGGTCGTTTGCGAAACGGCGGACCGGCGGTTCCCTGTGCGTATACTCGATATGTCCCTGACGGGCATTGCCATTGAGACGGATGAGAAACTGGAAATGGATTCTTACGTCGTGATCGGCAAGATGCATGGCAG